>NZ_JBHTUV010000021.1:0-64772 GCF_042793475.1 Microbacterium sp. NPDC056569
GCCGGCGGGCTGTTCCTCGGGCTGATGGTCGGCGGCATCGCCGCGCTCCTGGTCACCCGCGCCCGCAGCGGCCCCACACTCGCCTACCGCCGCGACCGCCGTCACCAGCATGACGGGAACGACGCGGCACTCTGGGCAGGCGCCGCGGAGCCCTCGGCCGACAGCGAGCCGTCACCCCTTCGGAGATCGGACGATCTGGAGCCTGCCCCGGTTGCAGCGCACGGGGGTGCCGAGAGCGCGTTCGACCAGGCGCCGGTCCTTGCGCGGAAGATGAGAAGCTGAGGACCACGTGCAAAGCGAGGTCAAGTGAGCCGCGACTGCTTTCCTGCCCTTCCCCGTCATCAGGAGGTCGCATCGCGTTTCTGCGGGTGGAAGCCCGTCGGTGCAACAACGACGTCTCCTCACGGTCGCAACGCGCCTTGGGGGAGACGTCCAGATTCGTGAGGAGACGTCTGCGCGCCACCGTACGCCCCACGGTGATCCTGTCAAGGGGGGTTGCGACACGGGGCGAGCGGGACATATCGACGAGGATCGATCGACTGAGCCAGGCATGCGCATCAGGCCCAGGACGTCGACGAGTGGTGACCGAGTTGGCGCCGTTTTGGCCCCCAGCTGAGATTGCCTCGTGACCGGTGCATGCCTGACTGCCGGCGGCTTCCGCGGTTTCGTTTCGGATCGTAGCGACGCTGAATCCGACTGGCAAGACCGTCTGCTCCTCTTCAATATTCTGGGCGAAGAGGAACGGTGCACACGGTGGTGCGGTCGAGCTGATCACGGGTTCAGTGCCGTTACGCAATCTCGGCAGCGCGATTGAGGACCGACTTACGCGCGGCTGCGTCGCGGCGCCAGGCCGGCCACTCAGCCTCAGAGTCAGCGCCGTCAGCGACCGCAAAGACCGGCTCGCGTCACTTCCGGTTGGGGTGGCCGTCCCCACGAGTTGTCACCAGAGTGGCATCGGCGGAGGGACGGCTTGGCTAGCGGTCATGGTTGCCGGTGCGGGCGCTGTCGCGATCGCTGCGGCGGAGCTTCGCTGGGTGGTCGTGTCCGTGGCTGGTGAATGCGTAGAAGACGGGGAGGAATAGGAAGACCGCGGATGCAACGAGGGGGTGGAGCACGACGCCGGCGGCCCCGGCGGCCAGATACAAAATCACCCCGATGACTGCGCGGGGCCGTTCGTGGGCGAAGTAGGAGTCGTCGACTTCCTCCTTGGTGAGGTCCGGGTGCCGTGCCAGGTAAGAGAAGAAGAGCAGCCAGGACAGGCATAGCAGTGCGCCGATGAGCGCGTAGAGCGCGACGGCGACCTTCTGGTCGGCGAGATCGCCCGTTCTGGCTGTCTCTGCGATGATCGCGGTCGGCCATGGAACCAGCGCGAGTGTCGCAAGGATTGCGAGGTTCATCCACTGCAGCCCGATGTCCATCTCGCGGATGCGGGTGAACGCGGCCTTGTGGTTCATCCAGATCACGGCGAGATAGACATAGGATGCCGCGTACGCCAGGTACGTGGGCCACTCATCCAGCAGACCAGCGAGCAGACCCCCGGGTTCGGTGTCCGGCGGCCGAAGATCCAGGACGAGCAGGGTGATGACGATCGCGATGATCGCATCGCTGAACGCCACCGCACGCGCCGGGTCCGCCCTGGTGGACACACCGCTCGATCGCCTCTGCTGCCGACGTTCGTTGTCGTCCTGCACTGTGCTCGTCCTCCTTCGCGGGCGGGTGCGACGGCTCACCGATCACGGCGGACCGTCACACCTGCTGCCGCACGTCGTTTCGGACTGATCAGGAACCGGCCGTCGCAAGTTCGGGGTGCAGCACGACCTTGGTCCAGCCGTCGTCGCGGTTGTCGAAGTGCTCGTAGGCGTCGGGCGCTTCGTCGAGGCCGATTTCGTGGCTGACGATCCACGAGGGGGTCGCCTTCCCTCCTGCGATGAGATCCCGCAGTTGCCTGTTGTACCGCTTCACCGGGCACTGGCCGCTGCCGAGCTTCTGCCCGCGGAACCAGAACTCGCCGAAGTCGAACGCGGCTTTTCCCTGCTTCGCCAACTCGTCGGGGCCGCCGGGATCCTGCGGGAGGAACACCCCGACCACGCCGATCTCGCCGGTGAACCGGACCGACTGTACGAGGCGGTTCAGGGTGAGGTTCTGGTCCTCGTTCCCGTCGGGGTCGTGCGCCTGGTAGCCGACGCATTCGCAGCCGTTGTCGGCGCCGAATCCCATTGTCATCTCGTTGACGGCTTCGACGGGGTCGACGGCGGAGTCGTCGATGGGGATCGCGCCGATCTCCTCGATCAGTCGCAGCCGGTCGGGGTGGCGGTCGACGACCATGACTTTGCCGGCGCCCTTGAGGATGGCGGAGTAGGCGGCCATGCATCCCACCGGCCCGGCGCCGTAGATCACGGTCTGGTCTCCGGGTTTGACGCCTGCCAGCTCGGTGGCGTGGTACCCGGTCGGGAAGATGTCGGCGAGCATGACGTAGTCGGTCTGCTTCTCCTCCGCATCCTCACCCAGGCGGAGACAGTTGAAGTCGCCCCACGGCACGCGCAGGAACTCGGCCTGACCGCCGGCCCAGGGCCCCATATCGGCGAAGCCGTAGGCCGCTCCGGCCAGCAGGGGATCGGGTTGCGCGGTGAGGCAGTAGTTGGTGAAGCCTCGTTCGCAGTTCTTGCAGTGGCCGCAGGCGACGTTGAACGGCAGCACCACGTAATCGCCGACCTGCACTTTGTCGACCCCGTCGCCGACTTCGATCACCTCCCCCATGTTCTCGTGGCCGAACCAGCGGCCCGTCTCGAAGTCAGTTCTGCCCTCGTACATGTGCAGGTCGGAGCCGCAGATGTTTGTGGTGGTGATGCGGACGAGGACGTCGGTGGGCCGTTCGATCCGGGCGTCTGGGACATCCTTGACGCTGACCTTGCGGGGGCCGTCGTAGACGACAGCTTTCATGATGTTGCCTTCCGATAATGGGTGTACGAAGCGATGCGTTCTCACCGTGCGGTGGCAGCTGGGATGGTCGACCTTCGTTCTCTTCGCGGCGCTGAGCCGACGAGACGGACAGGCTTTCTGCTTGGTGAGGCGTCTAGGGCTGGAAGACCGCCCGCACGCAGCCGTCGGTCTTGTCCTTGAACATCTCGTAGCCGGCGGGCCCCTCCTCAAGCGGCATGACGTGCGTCGCGAGGTGCTCCGTGACCAGCTCGTCGCGGGCCATCCGCTCCAGCAGCATCGGGATGTACCGGTGCCCGTGCTGCTGGGCCGAGCGAAGCGTGAGGCCTTTGTTCATCAGCGGCCCGAGGGGGAATTTGTCCACGAACCCGCCGAAAACGCCGAGCACGAAGACGCTCCCGCCCTTGCGAGCCGCGAAGATCGCCTCGCGCACGGCGGTCGGCCGGTCGGTCTGCAGCCGGAGCTGCTGCTTGATCTGGTCGTACGCGAAATCGATCCGATCGCTGTGCGCCTCCATACCGACCGCCTCGATGCACACGTCCGGGCCGCGCCCTCCGGTCAACTCGCGCAGCTCGGCGAGCACCTCGCTCGTCTCGTAGTTCATGGTCTCGGCGCCGATCACGTCCCTCACCTGCGCGAGCCGCTCCTGGTACCGGTCGATGACGATGACCCGCTCGGCACCGAGCAGCAGTGATGCTCTCGCCGCCATCTGGCCGACGCCGCCGGCGCCCCAGACCGCCACCGTGTCGCCGGGCTTCACTCCGCCGAGGTCGGCACCCATCCACCCGGTGGGGGCAGCGTCGGAGGCGAACAGCGCCCTCTCGTTGCTCACGCCTTCGGGGACGGGGAATGCTCCCTGATCGGCGTACGGAACTCGGATGTACTCGGCATGGCTGCCGGCCCACCCGCCGAGAGCGTGGGAGTAGCCGTAGCATCCACCCGGCGCCTGGCCCCACAGCATCTCCGGGATCCCGGCATTGGGGTTACCGTTGTCGCACAGCGAGAACAGCTCGTTCCGGCAGTACCAGCACTTCCCACAGCTGATGAACGAGCACACGACCACCCGGTCGCCGACTCGATGCTTCGTCACAGCCGACCCGGTCTCGACCACCTCCCCGAGGAACTCGTGACCCAGCACATCCCCGCCGCGCATCGTCGGCACATACCCGCCGAGCAGGTGCAGATCGGACCCGCACGTGGTAGTGAGCAGGACGCGCACGATGATGTCCTGCGCGTTCAGGATCGCCGGGTCGTCGACGCTCTCGACGGCGAGCTTGTTCACCCCGGTCCAGCACAGAGCCTTCACAGCACACCCTCGCCCTTCGCCTCGTCCTCAGCCTTATCAACCGCACTGCCCAGCAGAGTGGTCGGGCGGTGTCCATGTGGTCGCGGCTTGGCCAGCAGCACCTCGCCGGTCTCGAATACCTGCTTCGCATCGCGCAGAGCGACACGCAACACCTGGTCGGGATCGTCGTCGCCCAGCAGCGCCTTCGCATCGGCGTCCTCCCGGATGCGCGCGTGCACCTCAAAGCCCTTGTCGCCGGGCGCGGTATCGATCCGGAGTTCCAGTAACTCAGCGAGCCGCTGCAACGGTGCCGGATACCCGCTCTCGGTGAAGGCTGCGGACTCTCCCAAGACTGTGACTGATTTCCATCCCTCCGGATGCCGACCGTCACCCTCGGAGGCGGGCCGCTGTCGAACGAGCGACCTGGCCACCAGCCCCGCAGCCACACCGACCGCACCTACAGCGACCGCCGTCTTCACACCCATGACTTCTCCCTACGTTCAGCGTCGGTGTCGGCGAGGAGCCCTCATGGTGTGTGCGCGCGCCCCGATCCACTGAGGGCCTTCACAGGCATCGGCAACAAGAGGACAATGCCCAGCACCCGTGGGGCGACGATGCAGACGTCGCGAGCAGGTGCCCTGACGAAAGTGCTGCCGCCGCACGCGCTTCGGCCGCAGCCCTTGAGGACAGCGCCACTAGTACGCTGAGCGACCCGTGTGCGGTCGCCGGTGCCCAGTCACTAGCTCGCGGTGGAGGGATTGGGCTGGCTGTATCAGAGATCAGAAACGGTGTTCATCGCGACCGACACGGGCGCACGCGACTCGGTGGGTCCGCCACTGCTGCCATCGGCGCTGATCCTCGGCGGGGCGCTAGCCGCCTGCGTCGCGGCGATCAGGGCGCGTAGAACCCGACGGACTGAAGCCTTCAAGCGCCCGGGTGAAGGACCCCTTGAGGGCCCCGCGACCGGCCGGACGACCTCATGGACGACGCCGCGCACCCCGACGCGGTTTCGGCTCCGAGGATCCGCAGGCCCGTCGGCGCGTTCGGTAGCAACATGACAGAGTTGACCCTGGAATGACCGAGACCACGCCTCTGATTCAGCCGGGTGCACAGCTGGAGCGCCTGTACGCCGGTATGGCGTGGGCCGAGGGACCGGTCTGGCTCCCGGATGCTGGAGCCGTGCGCTGCAGCGATATCCCGAACGACAGGATCCTGCAGTTCGACGCCGCGACCGGGCGCGTAGACGTGTATCGAGCCGGAGTCGAGTTCACGAACGGTCGGACCCTCGATCTCGAGGGTCGGGTCGTGCAGTGCTCACACGGACTGCGCCGGATCGAGCGCGACGTCGACGGAGTCGTGACGCCGATCGTCGATCGGTGGGACGGTGTGCGCTTCAATTCGCCGAACGACGTGGTGGTCGCTTCGGACGGCGCGATCTGGTTCACCGATCCGCCCTACGGCATCCTTTCCGATCACGAAGGACACGCCGCGGCGCCTGAGTACGAAGGATGCTTCGTGTTCCGCTTCGACGAGCGGACGGGCGAGCTGCGGCCGGTGATCACCGATATGGTGCATCCGAACGGACTCGCGTTCTCACCGGATGGGACGGTCCTCTACGTGTCGGACACGGCAGGGGCCACGCAGCCGGGCGTCCCCCGCCACATCCGCCGCTACCGCGTGCGCGACGGCGCATGCGATCAGGGAGAGACCTTCGCGCTGATCGGGGACGGAGTGTGCGACGGCCTGCGCGTCGACGCCCGCGGGCGGGTCTGGGCATCCAGCGCCACCGGCGTCGTCGTCTTCGATGCGGCGGGTGCCCGTGTCGGCGCGATCCCCGTTCCCGAGATCGTGTCCAACGTCTGCTTCGGAGGCGAGGACGGTAGCACGCTTTACATCACCGCATCCACCAGCCTCTACCGCATCCGCATCAGCCTGTAACGCCGAGGACCGGGAGGTCCAGTGTGCGGATCGTCGTCGGGGGGGGGGGGGGGGCGACCTGGCACGTCGGGCGATATCCGATCCCTGGGCTGGTCACAGACGGCGGTCGTCGGCCATGTCCAAGGACGAAGTCGCACGATCGGGACCGGTCATCGAACGCTTGTCGCGGAATGAGGCAATCTTCGAAGCTCTGCGAGTTGACGCTGAGGTCATGGGCCGAGGTCGGGTCGACCTGCGTTCTCAGATTCAAGTCTGGGGCTCGGTGATCGCCGCGGGCCTGCCCGATCGCGTCGTTCACGCTGACGCTCTCGGACACACTGATGCAGCCGTCGATTTGACGGCTGCGCACCGGGGTGTGGGCGGGCCGCAACCTGCATCGATGCCTGACGCGGGCATACTCGTCGGATGGGATCGAAGCGGTGGGATGCGACTCGCGTGATCCCGCTGCTTGAGGGAAAGCGCCTCGAGAGGCTTCGCGGCAAGCTTCAATCGCGGCTCCGTGCGTATCCGGACGAAGAACTTCGCGCGGGGCTCGCCAACCACTACCGAGGGCGGCGCGACATGGCGGGCCGCTGGGGCACCGCGATCAGCGGACTGGCATCCCTCGACGAGCAGCAGGCATTCGCGGGAGTCGTTCGAGCGCACGGTGGCACCCGCGTGGTCGAGATCCGCGGAATTCCGGGCCTCGCGAAGACCGAATATGAACGATGACTGTGCCACGCGGTTGCGAGCGGGTCGCGATCCCTTGAAAACACTGGGATCAGAGGTGCGGAGGATGGGGGATTCGAACTCTCATTTTCTGAGGCACGTATGGGCCGTTTTGTCGCGTAATTCCGCGGTTTTCGGGATGCCTCGACGTATGGCCGCCAGCATGTTCCTGCATCGATCTGCACGGCGTGTCGCCGGTTAATGTGCCTTAACTGTGCCACGAGATCGGGTCAACTGAGCCAAGTGTGCACATCAGGCTCAGTTGGCGCTAGCGGCCGCGCGGCTACGCGGTCGATTTCTGGGCGCTGACGGACGACCCTTGACTCGGTCGAGTAGAATATGTTCTTGACGACATAATCTGGGAGGTGCTCATGACCGCCGCTTCGACACTCGTGCGCGCTGCCCGAAAGAGCCGCAGGCTCACCCAGCAGCAACTCGCCGAGCGCACCCACCTCGATCAGAGCAGTGTTTCTCGGTCCGAGGGTGGCCGCGATGCGGAGTTCAGCACTATCCAACGTTTGCTCGCAGGTGCAGGGCACCGCTTGTATTCGGCACC
Organism: Microbacterium sp. NPDC056569; assembly: GCF_042793475.1. Classification (NCBI taxonomy): domain Bacteria; kingdom Bacillati; phylum Actinomycetota; class Actinomycetes; order Micrococcales; family Microbacteriaceae; genus Microbacterium; species Microbacterium sp. NPDC056569. The sequence goes on from NZ_JBHTUV010000021.1 coordinate 7,425, forward strand.
CACCCAGCGGGACGACGCCGCGGCAGTCGCCGTCGAGATCCGCGAGCAGCTCAACGTCAAAGACAAGGACCGCGCGTTGCGCGCGCTCCTGCAGCTCAACGACAATCTGGTGGCCGAACGGGGGCTTGTCCGCGGCGTGCTCGGGCTGGCCGAGCCGGAGTCCACCAAGGATCCCGTGTGGGATGCGGCGATTGCCGGCCTCGTGGCATGGCGATTGCGCGAGGAGGGTCTTCCAGCGCCCGACTGGGTGAACGCGCCGAGTCGCTACCTCAGCGCCCCTCGCACACTCGACGTGGATCCGGCAGATCCCGCCCCACCAGGGTCTGAGGTCCCGAAAGAGTTCGCAGAGCGCGGTGTGCACGTATGGCGTGACACCTTCACGAGCGTCTGATCGTGGCTACCTCGCTGAACCGCGACGACATCATCAATGGGCTCCGCGAGCTCATCGCAGAGCTGCGTGCGTCCGGTGAAGTCGCCGGCATCCGTCTGGTTGGCGGTGCTGCACTCGCACTTCGCTACTTCGACCGAGGCACCACGCAGGATCTCGATTCGCTGCACATTCAGCCCGGCAGCGATGAAGCGGTGGCTGCAGCATCCGCGCGCGTTGCGGATCGCCGCGGTTGGGATCAGGAATGGCTGAACTTCAGAGTCGAGCAAGCTGATGCGTTGCCAACGCTCGGGCGCCAGGTCGAGTGGGAGACGATTTTCGACCAGAACGGCATTGCGATCGAGGTGGCTTCCAAGGAGGCGTTGCTCGCAATGAAGCTCCGCGCCAATCGGCCCGGCCGGGACACCAACGACATCCGCCAGTTGCTCAGCCTCTGTGAGGTCGCGACGCTCGAGGCGGCGGAGGACCTCTACGAGGACTACTACCCGGGCGATGGACTCAGCGACCGTGCCGTCGGGATGGTGCGACGCATCCTTGATGGCGGTCTGCCTGACCATGTGCCGTCACCGGGTCCTATCGACCTATGAGGACGACTCAGCGAGGGATCACGCCCCGCTTCATCAGGGCCTGCCGGCTGAGCTTCGTCCGCGAGCTCAACGCAACCCAGGTCTGCCCTCGACCCCGGAGCCATGACACGAGTTCGTCGCGTTCGTGCAGGAGCTTCTCCTCTTCGCGGTGAAGCTTCTCCAGGTCGCGGCTGAGTGTGCTCAGACGGTCGAGACCTGCACGGGTGTCGCCCCATTTGCGCGCCAGCAGGCGCTCTGCCGCTGATCGTTCGTCCGCGTCGCGACGGGCGCGTTCGGCTTGTTCGTGCGCCTCAACTTCGCGCACCTGAGCGGCTTGACGCTTGGAATGTCGGCGTCCGCGGACCATGTAACCAGGTTGTCACGCGTGCCCAGTGTTCTCAAGAGATCTGAGCGTGCCACTGAAAAGTGCCTGCGTACATTCCGGTTTCGATTCCGGACTCGTTCTCTCGCCGCCTTGGGTCTTGCTTCTTGGCTCCCTTTGAAGCGCTCGGGCTCGTTCGTGCAGTCTCCGTCGAGTGGGGTGGGTGGCTCGCTCGGCAAGCGTTGGCTCGCCCGCCGATGGCACCGCCATCGCGCATGTCGTCGGCCTGGCTATTCCAACGGGCGACCGCCGTATCACGAGCAGTGAGAATCGGCGCTTGATCCCTAACTTCGGCCACCCGCATCCGCCGGGCCACCGATCCGCCATGAGCCACCGCTAGACATGTCTGTCTCGCCGTGTGAGCGGGTGGCGTCATTAGCCGTTCTGTCTCCCCCTTAGTCTCCGCGTCACGATGCGAGAGTGTCGCCAAAGTGCCAGTTGCTCAACGGCCAGCTGGTCGTGAGGCGAGGATGACCGACAACGCCCGGACGCGGAAGGGACTGCTGAATCGTGGTCTGAGGGGTCCTGTCTCGATCTCTCCGACCCACGTAGCGTTCCCGGAGTGTGCAAAGCGGGCCAGCAACCACATACGACGCGGCCCGGGCTCACCATCCCTCCCCGGAATCACCACGACCAGGAGTCAACCATGAAGCGAGCTGCCCTCCTCGCGCCGTTCCTTACTGCATCATTGCTCCTCGCCGGATGCACGGGTGCGCCAGATGCGGCGACCCCACCGGCACCGCCGTCTCCCACCCAAGCCGACGCAGCGGCGCCGACCGGAGATACGTCTGCCTACACGGGTCCGAGTTTGGCCGGGCTGAGCACGGATGACTTCGACGTCACGGTGGTCACCGATGACCTCGACTACCCCTGGGAGGTGCGTCAGTCGGAAGGCACGCTCATCGTCACCGAAGTGGGCGGCACGATCGCGATGATCGAACACGACGGTCGGCTTGATCGGTACACAGTCCAGACGTCCAATCCCGTGGTCCACGACGGCGGGAGCGGCCTTTTGGGCCTGGCGCTGGCTGAGGACTTCGCCGAGTCGGGCACCGCCTACGTCTACTACACCTACCGTGGCGGCTCTGGACTGGCGAACCGGATCGTGGAGGTGCAGTTCGACGGCTCGACGTGGCAGGAGATCGAGGTGCTGGTAGACGGCATTCCGGGCCACGAGCTTTACAACGGCGGCAGGATCGCGATCGGCCCCGACGGCTACTTGTATGCGACAACGGGGTGGGTTCACGACGCGCAGATGCCCCAGGATCTGGACAGCCTCGCCGGCAAAGTGCTGCGTGTGGGACTGGACGGGTCGGTCCCCGAAGACAACCCGTTCGACGGCTCATTCGTCTACTCCTACGGGCACCGCAACCCTCAAGGCCTGGCGTGGGACGCCGACGGCCGGCTGTTCTCGTCTGAGCACGGCGAGTCGGCCAACGATGAGATCAACCTCATCACTCCCGGCACGAACTACGGCTGGCCGCTTGCCCGGGGCGCGGACCAGCAAGACGGTATGGAGCCTGCCCATCTCGGATCCGGATCGAGCACCTGGGCGCCCTCGGGCATCGCCTTCGCCGGCGACGAACTCGTCGTCGCAGCTCTCGCGGCCCAGATCCTGTATGTGATGGACGACCAGGCACGAAGCATGGAGCCCTTGTTCAGTTCGGGCGAACGATCCCGGGCCGTGCTCCCCTACCAGGACGGGATCTACGTCACGTCTACCAACACGTCTCCGAGAGCGCCCGAAGGGTCGGAGTCGGTGGACCGTCTGCTGTGGATCACGGCGGCATCGTGACGAAATCCTTCCGATGCGCGGCCGTGACTGTCCTGACCGCACTCAGTCTCGCCCTAGCGGGGTGCGCCGGCGGCGCGGGAGACCACGAGCCGCGGCAAGCTTCTCCGTCGACGACGGCGATCGGTACGCGGAACACTCCTGCAGGCACGACCGCACTGGGCGGGGTGCGCGAGATCGCTACCGGCTTGGAGGCGCCCTGGTCGATCGTGTTCGTCGACGGAACGGCGCTGGTGAGCGAGCGCGACAGCGGCCGGATCCTCGAGATCGCACAAGACGGCTCGGTACGCACTGTCCACACGCTGTCGGACATCGTCCGCCCCGAGAGCGGTGGCGGCATGGGCCCTGAAGGCGGCCTGCTGGGCATGGACGTCGATGACGAGCGCCGCCTCTACGTCTACTCCACCTGAGCCGACGGCAACCGCATCCAGCGATTCCAAATCGAGGGGGCGCCTGGAGCGTTGCGACTCGGTCAGCCGGAGACGATCCTCACGGGACCAGGCGCTGGGGTCTACCACAACGGCGGGCGTATCGCCTTCGGCCCCGACGGCATGCTGTACGTCACCGTCGGCGATGCCGGCCGCGCCACCGACGCACAGGACATCGAGTCGATGAACGGAAAGATCCTGCGGCTCACCCCGGACGGCGACGTGCCAGAGGGCAACCCGTTCGAGGGTTCGTACGTCTACTCATTCGGGCACCGAAACCCGCAAGGACTCGGGTGGGCCGAGGACGGCACCATGTTCTCGACCGAGTTCGGCGCGAACTCCTTCGACGAGCTCAACGTGATCGTGCCGGGCGGGAACTACGGCTGGCCGGAGGTCGAAGGCATGGCAGGCGATCCCGACTACGTGGACCCCGTCCAGCGGTGGGAACCCGCCGAAGCCAGCCCCAGCGGGATGAGCGTGATCGGCGATCTCATTGTGATCGCGAACCTGCGCGGCGAGCGGCTGCGTGCGGTGCCAACGTCCGATCCTGCGACCGCGACTGATCACTTCACGGGCGACTTCGGGCGCGTTCGCGATGTCGTTGCCACACCACAAGGGAACCTCTGGCTGCTCACCAGCAACACCGACGGTCGTGGGGAGATCACGGCAGGCGACGACCGGATCCTCGAGGTCGAGGTCATCCCGTAGACCCCACGGCCCGACGCACATAGCTCCTCGTTCCCATCCATCGACCCCAGTAAGCACGACCCCGAGAACGACAGAAAGGCAAGACGAACGATGACGAGAACACGTACGGCCATCAATCGCCACACCCTCCTGGTGGCAACAACGGTGTCAGCCGCGTTGCTGCTGTCCGGATGCGCCAGCAGCGCACCGCCCTCGCAAACCCCTGCCGCTACCGTCGCCCGCGGCGAGAAGACTGGTCACGCGGCAGGGTCGGAGAGCGTGACCTTCCTCAGCGATTCGGTCACCATCGCCGGCAACCTGTACCTTCCGCCGGGCTTCGACACCTCTCAGACCTACCCGGCGATCGTCGTCTCGCACCCCTGGGGCGGGGTCAAAGAACAGACAGCGGGACTGTACGCCCGCTCGCTGGCCGAGCAAGGATTCATCACGCTCGCGTACGACGCATCCCACTACGGCGAAAGCGGCGGCGAACCGCGGAACTTGGAGGATCCCAGCCACCGTGTCCGCGACATCAGCAGCGCGGTCACCTACCTCAGCAACCACCCCCAGGTCGACGCTGCCCGGATCGGAACGCTCGGCATCTGCGCCGGCGGCGGATACACCATCGATGAAGCCCAGACCGACCTGCGAGTCCGGGCTGTGGCCACAGTCGCCGCATACGACATGGGAGCTGCCGCGCGCGAGGGCATCGAGGGAGCACCCGTCTCGTACGAGCAGCGGATGGCTCAGCTTGAGGAGATCGGCGCGCAGCTGAACCGGGAGGCCGGCGGCGAGCCGCTCGTCCAGCAGCTCGTGCCCAGCCCCGACCAGCTGACCGCTGACACACCGTCGTTCTTCCGGGAGGCCGCCGACTACTACCTCACGGAGCGCGGCGGCCACCCGCGCGCGGAGAACCGCTACGTCGTCACGAGTGTGGGTCTGCACATGGGGTATTTTCCGTTCGCCCAGATCGAGGCCATCTCCCCGCGTCCGCTGCTGCTCATCACCGGGGAGAACGCCGAGACTCGACACTTCAGCCAAGCCGCTTATGACGCGGCGAACGAACCGAAAGAGCTCGTGATCTTGCCCGGCGCTTCGCATTTCGATCTCTACGACAAGGCCGAGCATGTCGAGCCGGCCGTGGAGCGCATGTCCGCCTTCTTCACCGAGCACCTGCAGTAGCCCGCCACCGTCCGCGTCGCCTACGAGGCGTGCGGTAACCGGCGCCGGACGATTGGACGGCGCTCTCCTCGGAGTCAGCGCGGCTGTACTCCCACCACCGTTCATCGGACAGGCCCACGGAATACGGGTCTGTCCGATGAACGGTGTCTCTGGCAAGGCGGTCATCGGTGATGCGGCCTTCGAAAGCGATCACGAACGCGTTCAGTACCGCTACAAGCACTTCAACGCGGCGGCATCGTTCGGGAAGTGCCCGCGGCGCGCGGACGGCGCGTAAGTAGCTGGTGTGGCGTGGTTCGACTCGATCGCGTTCGAGCTGCCCGACGACTCGTCGAATCTCGACGGCCCAGTCGAGGAAGCGACGAGCTCGACCCACTCGTTCTGCCGGCCGGTCAGAGGCGCCGCAATTCTCAAGGTCCGGGCGGTGTTTGCCGCCGGCGTGCGACGCAGCGTCCGCGCGGGTGGGAGCCGGTGTGGTCGGCGCGGGTGATTTCCCGCACCGACCACGCACAGGATGGCTACCTGACTTTCTTGATCGGGAAGATCACCAGCGCTCCGATGAGACACAGGACGCCGCAGATCGTGAACCACAACCCGTAGTTGTTGCCGGTCTCGTCGCCGACGTAGACGAAGATCGCGCCGAGCATCGGGGCGAAGGTCTGAGGCAGGGCGTTGGCGATGTTGAACACACCGAGGTCTTTGCCCGAATCATCTGGGTTGGGCAGTACGTCCAGGACGAGTGCCATGTCGACGCCGAGGTAAATCCCGAACGCGATGCCGAGGATGAGCTCGATGAGGATGAAGGTCGGGATGTCCTGGGCGAAGATCAGCGCGACGGTACCGGCCGCGTAGAGCGCGGTCGAAACCCACACGAACACCTTGCGTCGGCCGAGGCGGTCGGAGAGCCATCCGCAGGTGTAGCTGGCGACGACGAGCGCGGCGGTGTAGATGAGCACGCTCTGGGAGATCACGCTCGGGATGTCTGCCTCGCGGACGTCGACGTGGTTGAGCAGGTAGAAGAACCGGAAGGCGCTGAACCCGAACGCGGCGAACATGATGAGGAAGCGCGACCACCAGGCGAGCGCGTAGTCGGGGAACTTTACGGGGCTCACCCAGAAGGTCTGAAGGATCTCGCGGATGCTCATCGCCGGGGGCTTCTCGGGAAGCACCTGGTCGTCGAGCACGAACGCGAAGATCACCATGGCGACGATCGCGAGGATCGAGGGAACGACGAACATGATCAGCATCTGATCCGCGAAGAACTGGGCGACGTAGACGCCGCCGAGCACGCCGACCTGCTGGGCGATCATGAGCGCCGCGCCGATCTTGCCGCGCTGGAACCTGGGGACATGGTCGGCGAGGGTCGCGGTGAACGGGGCGAGCGTCATGTTCGCGCCGAACTGGGCCAAGGCCCAGCCGATGGTCGCGATCACCAGGTTGGGGGCGAGCGCCATGATGACGAACGCGATGGTCATGGTGACGGTGCCGAGCACGATCCAGATGCGACGGCGGCCCCACTTCGAGGTCGTGCGATCCGAGACTTTACCGAAGACGACGTTGGCGATGGTGGCGAACAGGGCGCCGACGCCACCGAGGATGCCGGCGGCTCCGGTTGCAGCGTTCTCGTCGATCGCGCCCAGGTGCACGAGGTCCTGGATCTTGAGCCCGACGCCGACGATGGCCGGGCCGAGCAGGGCGATGAAGAAGACAAGCTGAGCAATGAGCAGCCAGACGACATACTTCTTCGGTGCGGGGTCGGTGGGCTCCTTGAACCAATGATGTTCGCGGACCATGGCCGTCGCAGCGGTCATCCCCGAGGGGTTCCCTGCGGCGGCACCACTTACAGAACTCATACCGGCCTCCTTTGGCGGCTGAGGAAGCGGCATCGATCGGATCGACGCCCCTCTTCTTCTTGTTGGGGTTTGGAATGTGAGACGGGAGGAGCTCGGACCGCGCGTGTAGCCGCCTCGAGCTACTGCCCCGCTCTCATTCGCGTGACTTCATCTGCGAGCCGGGAGGGCAGCGGATCCCGCGTGGTTGGCCCAGTCATCCGGCGGCAAGACCGCCGTCGACGGGGAGAGCAACGCCCGTCACGTACGAGGAGCCATTGCTGCACATCCACAGCACGGCATCGGCGACCTCGGATGCGCGGCCGATGCGGGGGATGGCGGCGCCCTCGGCCATGGCGTCCTTGTCGAGATCACCAGCGGCGACCATTCGATCGACCATCGGTGTCTGGATGATGCCGGGGCAGACGGCGTTGACGCGGATGCCCTGACGTCCCTCGTGGAGGGCCGCCGACTTGGTCAGAGCAAGGATCGCGTGCTTGCTGGCGATATAGGCGGAGGCCGTCGGGCCGGCCTTGAGCCCGGCGATGGAGGAGTTGTTGACGATCGCTCCGGACTGCTGGCGACGCATCTGCAGAATCTCGTGCTTGAGCGAGTTCCACACGCCGGTCATGTTCACCCCGATCACCTGGTCGTAGACCGCGCGGTCGGTGTCGGCGATCGCCAACGGCGGCATGTTGATGCCAGCGTTGTTGAACGCCGCGTCGAGTCGTCCATAGACCGCGACGGTTTCCGCGACGGCAGCGGCCATCTGCGCGTCGTCGCTGACGTCAGCGACCACGGCGTGCACGGCGTGTCCGGCGCCGGAGAGCTCATCGGCGGCGGTGCGGACCGCGTTCTCGTCGATGTCCACCAGAACGGTCGCAGCGCCCGCTGCGGCGAACGCCTCGGCGGCGGCAAGTCCCATGCCGGCACTCGCTCCGGTCACCATCGCGACCTGGTTGGTGAAGTCGTAGTTCAGGGTCATGATCTCATCCACGGGTCTTTCTGATGCGGCGAAGCTGGACGGGAGACTCTGGGCGGCGCCGTTGCCTCCGGGCTGATGAAATCGACTTTGGCCTCTACCGGATTTGGGGAACAGGACCTGCGCAGACGTGGTCTGCCAGGTCCTGTCTCCTCAGGATCGAGACGCGTAGCGTTGTGACCACGTGTCGGTCGCGCGAGCAGGGCAGCTTCGAACCCCGCTGCGTTGCGATGGCCGCCGCGTACGCTGCTGCACGAACGAGAATCGACATCCTGTTCGCGGGCCGGCGTCGGGGCTGGCCTACGGGCTCGGTGGCTTCCGTCTGAGGCCTGCCGAACGCAACCGGAAACGGCGTCCCGCCCCTACCCGCGAGCGACGCAACGATCCGGGAGAAGCGGATGCGATCACAGTTCGCGGCTGTGCAGGTGTTCGACGCCGGTGTGCCCCGAGGCGTGCCAACTGGCCAAGAGCTTCATGGCGTCGGCCGTGCGTGAGCCCGGCTGAACCGTGAATACGAGCATTGTCAGCCCGGGATCGGCGGACAGCTCGAAGGACTCGTAGCCGAATTCGAGGTCTCCGACGTCGCGATGGGTGAGCAGCTTAGCGCCGCTGCGGTAGCGGAACACTTCGTGCGACGCCCACATGGTTCGGAACTCGGGGCTCTGTGTGGAGAGCGTGCCGATGACCTGGATCAGTTCTTTGTCGTAGGGATCCTGCGCGCTCGCGGTATGGAGGAGGGCGACGACGTTGCGCTGAGCGTCGTCGTAGTCTCGGTGGAAGCGCTTCGCGGCCGGGTCGAGGAAGAGCCAGTGGGCGTAGTTGTAGCGGTCCTGCGATCCGTCAGCGGGCAGCGAATGCAACGCGCGGCCTGCCTGGTTGAAGGCCAGGCGATCGAGTCGTGCGTTCTGGATGAGCGCGGGCGCCTGGATCGAGTCGAGGACCAGCTGTACGTCCGGGCGGACGGTGGACCTATTCGAGATTCTCTTGCCAGGCGAGCGTCGCTGTGTGATGGTGACGAGATTCATGAGGTGCTCGCGCTCGTCGTCGTCCAGTTGCAGTGCCCGTGCGATCGCCTCGAGAACCTCCTGCGAGGCCCCCGAGGTCTTGCCGCGCTCGAGCCGGGCGTAGTAGTCGACGCTCACTCCCGCCAGCTGTGCGACTTCCTCGCGGCGCAGCCCGGGCACGCGGCGGTTGCCGCTGTAAAGCGGAACCCCGGCCTGCTCGGGCGTGAGCCGGGCTCGGCGAGCGGTGAGGAAGCTGCTGATCTCGGCCGAGGAGTCCATGTTCCGGATGATACGAGTCATGACGGCAAATGTCGCCGGCTCATGCCGACACGCGATCGGGCGTCACACGGAGTGTCCTCGAGCGTGGCCCTGGTGCGATCATCGGTGCGAGGTATGCGCTGCTGCGGTACTTCGCGCGATAGGCGTCGTCTACTGAGGTGAGCGCAGTATCGTCCGCGGGCGCGAAGGTGACGTCGTACTCGGCCCCGCCGATGCGGATTCGCCCGGCGGCTTCGCGAACGGCTGCCTGATACCACCGGGACCGACGTCCGTGATAGGGCCGGATGTAGAGCTCACCATCGGCCACGACCGACCAGATGAAGGTCGGCGTGCCGAACGTTTTCCCGTCCTCGCGCAGAGGCGAGACGTGGAAGTCATCTGCCGACGCGAACGTGCCCACTTCCTCCTCGGTCCAGATGCTCATCTCTTGTACCTCCCCGTCGCTCGTGTCTTCTCGTCAGTGCGTGGTGAAGCCGCCGTCGACGGGTAATGCGACGCCGACAACGAAGCTCGATGCGCTGCTGCACAGCCACAGCACGGCAGCAGCGATTTCGTCGGCGGTGCCGAGCCGACCGATGGGCTGCTCCTGCATGATCGCGGCCATCGCCTCTGCCTGGCCTTCGAGCATGCCGGCGACCATCGGCGTCTCCACAACGCCGGGGCAGATGGCGTTGATGCGGATACCGCGCGGGGCGTACTCGACGGCCGCGCTCTTGGTCAGCCCGATCACCCCGTGCTTCGAGGCGTGGTAGGCGGCACGCTCGGGCAGGCCGACGAGGCCGCCGAGCGACGAATTGTTGACGATCGCGCCGGAGCCCTGCGCCCGCATGTGACGTAGCTCGTGCTTCTGCGCCGCCCACACGCCACGCAGGTTGACCGCGTTGACCCGGTCGAAGTTCTCCGCAGTCTCGTCGGCGGCATCGGACGGCGGGGCTTGCACGCCGGCGTTGTTGAAGGCCATGTCCAAGCGGCCGAAGGTCTCGACGGCCTGGTCAACGGCCGCTGCGACCTGGGCCTCGTCAGCGACGTCCGCGACCAGGCCGACGGCCCTGTGCCCGGCGTCGGTCAGCGCCTGCGCGGCCCGCTCGACGGCGTCGCGGTCGTAATCGACGAGGGCAACGGCCGCGCCGTTCTCGGCGAAGGCGCGGGCGGCCGCGAGGCCCATCCCGGAAGCGCCGCCGGTGACGAGAGCGACCTGCCCGGTGAAGTCGTACTTCGGGTTCGTTGACATGAGAGATGTCCTTTCATCAATGCGAGCGGCGCCGTTCCGGCCGCGCGCGTTCCAAGAAGCGTTTGGAGGGTCCGTCGCCTGTTCAGACGCGCAGGAGCGTCTTGATGGCCCGGCGCTCGTCCATCGCCTTGTAACCCTCGGCGGCCTGCTCGAGGGGGAGGGTCAGGTCGAACACCTTGCCGGGGTCGATCTCACGCGTCCAGATCAGGTCGATCAACTCCGGCAGGAACCGGCGCACGGGCGCGGGCCCGCCGAGCAGGTGCACTTCCGCGAAGAACAGCTCGCCGGACGGAAGCTGGCCATCGTGCGGGACGCCCACGTAGCCGACGTGCCCGCCGGGACGTGTCGACCGGATCGCCTGCATCATCGACTCCTGCGTGCCAACCGCCTCGATCACAGAGTGCGCGCCGAGCCCACTGGTGAGCTCCTTGACCCGGGCGACTCCCTCGTCGCCGCGCTCCTCGACGATGTCGGTCGCACCGAACTCAAGGGCAAGCTTCTGGCGGGACTCGTGACGGGACATCGCGATGATGCGTTCGGCGCCGAGTTGCTTCGCCGCGAGAACGGCCAGCAGTCCCACCGCACCGTCGCCGACCACAACCACGGTCTTCCCCGGTCCCGCCTCGGCTGCGACCGCGCCGAACCAGCCGGTCCCCAACACGTCCGAAGCCGCCAGCAGCGAAGGGATCAGGTCCTCGTCGGGCAGGCTCGGGGTCGCGACGAGCGTGCCATCAGCCAGGGGCACACGCAGATACTCCGCCTGCGCGCCGTTTGCTCCGACGAACTCGCCGTGCACGCACCGGGACTGGTAGCCCGCCCGGCAGATCTCGCACGTGTTGTCGGAGGCCATGAACGACCCGACAACGAAGTCCCCGACCTTGATGGCGCGCACGGCGTCCCCGATTTCCTGCACGATGCCGACATACTCGTGTCCGATCGGGGTCGCCTCGTCGACCGGCTCAGTGCCGCGATACGGGTGCAGGTCGGAGCCGCAGACACATGCGGCGACCACCTTGATGATCGCGTCGGTGGGCGCCTGAATCGTGGGCAGCGCCCGATCCTCGACACGGACATCGCCGGGGGCGTAGATCATTGCTCCGCGCATGGCGAAGACTCCTTTCACGGCTGGAACTGCCACCGTGACGGCGGCTGCTGAAGCGCCACGGCGAGAATCACTCGCTCCGCGACGGTGGGGTCAACGTCGACGCTAGCCACGTTGTTAGCGATGAAACAGGACCTGTCAGACCACGTCTCAAGCAGTCCTTCCTCAGATAAGCGGTCTGCGAGAGCGTCGATACATCGGCCCGCCGATGACTCCCACCAGCAACCCCTCGTCGCGAGCCGACCCAAAATCGGGACGCGCGACACCACCGCCGCAATCCGCGTCGCGCTATCGGCTCGCGCGCGCAGCTGCCTCGCTCACTCGCAAAGGACCCAGCTCTCCCATGACCGCCGTCTCCACGCCCCTCACGTCCGCGACGAAGAGGGGACGACTGCCCCTCATCGTGCCGCTGCTGACCGTCGGCACCTTCCTGATGATCACTACCGAGTACATGGTCGCCGGCCTCCTTCAGGAGATGTCCACCGACCTCGGTGTCAGCATCGCCCAGATCGGGCTGCTCATTACGGCGTTCGCCATCGGAATGATCATCGGATCGCCCGTCATGGCGCTGGCCACGCTCCGCCTTCCCCGCCGTGCGACGCTCGTCCTCGCGCTCCTGGCCTACTCGCTTGGCCACATCGTTGCTGCTCTGAGCGCCGACTTCGCGATGGTCATGATCGGACGCTTCATCACTGCGATTGCGGCCGGGGCGTTCTGGGCTGTGGCATCCGCGGTCGCAACCACCGCCGCGGGGCCAGAGAACCGGTCCCGCGCACTCGGCGTGATGATGAGCGGCGTGGGTCTCGCCACCGTCGCGGGCGTGCCCCTTGGCGCGTTCGCCGGACAGCTGCTGGGCTGGCGCGGTACGTTCTGGGCGCTGGCTATCCTCGCAGCCCTGACCGCGCCCGTGATCGCGAAATTCACTCCGTCCCAAGATACCCACGACAAGCCCTCGATCGCCGGTCAGCTGCGCGCGATCGCTACCGGCCGCATGGGCATCCTGGTTCTGGCGACAATCCTGGCCACCGGCGGAGGCATGACGGTCTTCAGCTACCTGTCCCCACTTGCCAGCGAGCGTGCTGGGATCCCAAGCTGGGCAATCCCCTTCGTCTTCGTCGTCTTCGGGCTCGGGTCCATCATTGGATCCAACGTCGCGGGACGGTACGCGGACAAGCGGCCGATCGCCACGTTCATCACCGCGACCGCCTCCTCGCTCGGGCTCACCGCGCTGCTGATCCCGATGTCGACGAACGGGGCGGCCTTGTTCATCCTCACGTTCCTCATCGGAATCGCGGCGATGGGCATCCCGCCGGTCGGCACCGGTCTCGCCGTGCGCTTCGCCTCCGCCGCTCCCGCCCTCGCCGCCGCGATCGCCGTCGCAGCCTTCAACGGCGGAACCGCCGTCGGCACATGGGCCGGCGCCTCCGCCATCGAATCCTCACTAGGAGTCGTCGGCCCCCTCATCATCGCCCTCGTGATGTCGGGTCTCGGGCTCGCGGTCCTCATCACCATGGGCGCCATGCGTATCGCCCGTGAGAGCCAACAGGGCTGAGGACCACACGCTGCCCGGGAACACCGCCGCCGGCGGACAGGTGGGATGGGGCGAGCACCTCAGCCACCGCGAACTCTCCGCGCCCGCACGAGATGATCCGAGCAAGCGTTCGATGTGGTCCAACGAGTGACGTCTCGAGTGGGCCATGTGAACGACAGCCGTTCCTCATCGTTCGCGCGCCCCGCAAGGGGCCTCCCGGCCTGCGACCGACCCTTGTGCCCACGCGCAGACAATGCCGCCGAGGGTCTGAGGGGTGCTAAGCGACGGAGCGATCTGGGCGGAACGAGCACACTGCACACGTGCCGTCGGTGACGAGCTTGTGGCCGTCGACGGTGCAGTCCCAGCCTCCGATCGTGAGACGGTTCTGGCGGGCCTCCAGCGCCGTCCTGGCGCGGGCGCAAGCGCCGCAAGGCTCCGAGGTGCCCTCCGGATGTTTGGCACAGAACGGCGAGTCCGCGTTATGCGTGACGTGGCCCGTCGCGTCACGCGTCTCGTAGGCGCCCTTCTTCATCGTCTCGGTTAAGGAGCCTGAGCCTACGTTCGCCGTCACCTCACGCGTCGCGTTTTGCGTCACGTCACGTGTCGCTCGCCCACCGATCGCGCGAGGCAGGGGAGCGGCAGTGGTGGCTCGTTGCCGGTCGCGATACTCCTTCTGCCGGCGTCTCGCGCCGTCGCGGTACCGTTCGACCTCCTCGGCCGTGGACTGTCGGAGCGCGCTTGTCCAGCCGACGAGGTGGTAGCCATCGTCTGTGTGCTCCCAGAGGCCCGCGCGCTCAAGCTCCTCGAACGCGGCCGGGTCATCGCCGTCGGGATGCAGGTACCTGGTGTACCGAGCGGGCACCGCTCCATCCGTGCCCTGCCCGTTGCACCACATCAGTGCGCCGGCGAGCACGCGGAAGGCTCGGTCGCTCAGATCGTCGATGCGAATGCTACCCAGCCATTCGGCGGGAAGGCGGGCGTCGACCATGACGATGGGATGGGCCGGGTCTACGGCTCGACGCCGAACACCCTGAGCAGGGCGGCCCGAGGAATCATCCGGCGCGGCCCGAGCTGCACGGTAGGGATCGTGCCCCGCTCGACGCCGAGCTTTATGGTGCGGTACTCGACGCCGACCAGTGCGGCCGCGTCCTTGTACGTGAGAGCGAGTGAGTTCGGCGAGCGGTTCATCTGCTTCTCCTTCGTGAGCCACCAATGTCATCGCATGCGCACACCGTAGCACGAACGTGAGCCAGTCAAGTCATGAATGCGTCATGTCGTACCTTGTTCAGCGAATTCCTGCCTGCGATACTGGCGTGCATGGTGGACCTCGAGAACGTCGACGTCAGCGACGAACGCGTCGCGGTGGGTAACGGCGTCAGCGTTCCGGCGAGCTGGACCGTCGTGTTGAGGGGTGAGCCCGACGTCCCTGGCGAGATCCGTGTCAGGGCCGCGTACGACGTTGCCCTCGGCCGGATCGTGGCGACAGAGGTCAGCGTGACTCGCGGCGGGCAAGGTGACGAAGTGACGAGCCTCACCCTGCGAGAGGTGCGTGTCCAGACGGCTCTGCAAGTGAGTGGGCTGAAGGTTTCCACAGTCGAGGAGCCCGAGCATGCGGTCTGCTCGGGTGGGGACTACATTCGGCGGATGCGCACACGCGAGGGGCGCGACCTCACGGCGAGCGTGGTGGACGCGTCGACGACGTACCGCCTCGCGACCGCCATCAATCTGCCGCCGCTGAGGGCCGTCGCCGATGGCCTCGGGGTCAGTCAGAGCACCGCGACACGGCTGATGAACCGGGCCCGTCTGGCGGGTCTCGCGCCGGGAGTGGATCTCCCTGACCCGTCGGCGACGGGTCCGGTGATCAACGCGCCGACTCCCGGCGGTCCGACGATCGGCTGAAAGGAAGACGGATGCCGCGGCGATCGAATCAGGACGGCACAGTCTCGTCGTACACGACGCAGTCGGGGGAGACGAGATACCGAGTTGCCTATTGGGTCGAGCGTCCCGATGGCGATTCCGTCCGCAGGTTCCGGCGCGGGTTCGCCACCGAGCGAGACGCGCTCAACGCACTCGTCGATGTGCAGGTCGACATCCGTCGCGGCGTCCATGTCGACGAGACGCGTGAGACCTTCAACGCCTATGCCGAGAAGTACTTCGATTCGCTGCGAGTGCGCGCGACCACCCTGGCCGGCTACCGCAAGCATTTCCGCGTCCACGTGCTTCCGTCGTCGGTCGGGCGCGCACCCATCGCTGACATCACCAAGGACCAGCTGAATCGCTTCTATCGGCAACTCGAGCAGACCGGCCGAAAGGATCGTGGGCACGTCGGGGAGCCGCTGGGCGCAGCAACGGTCAGGCATGTTCATGTCCTGATCTCGCAAGTGCTGCAGCACGCGCTCGAGGATGGGCTGATCCGCTTCAACCCCGCGAAGCGTGCGTCACCCCCGACGAAGCTCGAAGCCGCACCACCGGAGATGACGACGTGGTCGGCGGAGGATGCCCGGCTCTTCCTCGACTGGTCAGAGTCCTCGGGGGACTACCTGTGGCTCGCCTGGCTGACGCTTCTCGGCACCGGGATGAGACGTGGCGAGATCCTCGGCCTCCGATGGAAGGACCTCGATCTCGACAACAACGTGATCACGATCGCCCGCGCCATGTCCTATGTGAAGGAAGCGGGCAGCAGACCGGTGATCGACCTCCGAGCCACCAAGAGCGGCCGTGTTCGCAACGTCGACATCGACGCCCGCCTCGCGGAAGTGTTCCGCGCGAAGCATGAGGTGCTCCGTGCCGTCTCACCGGAGCATCCCCGAGGCGAACACCTGATCTTCTGCAATCGCTACGGGGAGCCGCACAATCCGACGCAGTTCTCCCGCCAGTGGAGGGAGCGGGTCGCCAAGGCAGTTGAGGCACATCCGGATCTCGATGCTCTGCACCTGCACGAGCTGCGGCACACCCACGCGACACTGCTGCTGCGCGCCGGCGTGCATCCCAAGATCGTGTCGGAGCGGCTAGGGCACGCCGACATCCAAACCACCCTGAACACGTACTCGCACGCGGTCAGAACTCTCCAGCGTGGTGCAGCGGAGCTCGTGGGCCAGCTGCTCGCGTCGGCCGAGGCGGAGCCGTCGCCCCTCGCCTAGAGGCAACTGGTCCGCTCACTTCGGACCCTGATCCGACATCAGCGCCGTCAGCGATCGGGCGGTGTGCAGTGCCGGGACCGTGGAATAACGAGGAGCGCAGCGACGAGGCTATGCCGCTGTGAGTCTTGACGTGGCTGGTCTGGGACTGGCTGGCTGGGTGGTGTTGGTCGTCTTTGTCTTGGTCGTGACTCGTTATGCCGCTGGCCCCGTGTGGGCCTTTCTTTCGATCTGTCCGTCCTGGCGAAGGCGGCCGGCGCCTCCCCAGCCCACCTCGATGGCCTGATTAGAAGCCTGCCCGACCCGCCCAGGTCGTGGCCCGTCACAGTGATGCCGCGAAGTGATTCCTCCCGGGCCGGCGCTGGCCGTCACGCGGCCATGCCCGTGTTCACCCACAGGAAGGACCGATTCGCAAATGGCCATCGTCGCGCACTCTCATCCGTTCGTCGTCGGTGTGGATACCCACGCCAAGACACACACCTATGCCGTCGTCGAGACGCGGTCCGGGCAGCTGGTGGACTGCCAGCAGTTTCCGGCCACCCCACCAGGCATCGCCCGCGCGATCAACTGGGCCGGCCGTCTGACCAGAGGTGAGGTCGACACGTTGTGGTCCATCGAGGGCGTCGCCACCTACGGAGCGAGACTGGCCCGTGCCGCCGCCGAGAGCGGGTACGAAGTGGTCGAAGCGCCTCGGATCAGCGCGAGGAGCCGCCGCGGGGTAGGGAAGTCCGATCCGTTAGACGCTCGTGCGATAGCGGCTGCCGTACTGCCGCTCGAGCAGAACCAGCTGCGTCGCCCGCGCGCCGACGACGGGATGCGTCAAGCGTTGCGTGTGCTGGTGGCCGCGCGGGATCAGATGGCCGTCGAGAAGACGGTGAACGTGAACGCGCTCACTGCGCTGTTGCGAACTAACGATCTCGGCATCGACGCCCGTAAGCCGCTCACCGTCGCGCAGATCCGGCAGGCGTCGCGGTGGCAGAAGCGCAACGAGCCGCTCGCGATCGCTACCGCGCGAAGTGAGGCGGTCCGGCTGGCCCGACGGATCGTGGATCTCCAGCAAGCGCTGACCGAGAACCATGCCACCATGACCGAGCTGATCACCGCGAGTCCCGCCGCGCCGCTGCTGCAGGAGACCGGGGTAGGCGCTTACACCGCCGCGGTCGTCATCACAGCGTGGTCCCACCCCGGCAGGGTGCGGAACGAGGCTGCATTCGCCTCGCTCGGCGGTGTGAACCCCATTCCTGCGTCCAGCGGCAACACGACACGGCACCGCCTCAATCGAGGCGGGGACCGACGCCTGAACAAGGCACTCCACGTCATCGCGATCACACGAATGAGTCGCGACCCCGGCACGAAGGCATACCTCGAGAGGCGCATCGCCGAGGGTCGCAGCCGACGCGAGGCCCGGCGCTGTATCAAGCGCTACCTCGCCCGACACCTCTACCGAACCCTCAACAAGCTCTACGAAGGCCCCCCGGAGTCCGCCGCAAGCTCCACCCTCGCTCCGACAATCGGCTGAACAAGCGGGGCGGGGACGACGCAGTGCCCGAGCGAGCGGTTGATAAGCGCAGCTCGCAGCGCAGCGGAGAGCGCAGTCTGCAAATAGCGAGCGACAGGAACGGAGTCGTCAACGCCCCGCTACACTCTCGCCGTCGGAGGGGACACCTACGTCGTCACTGCGACGCAAGCCGCTTCGAGAGAGACAAGTCAGGTCACCACGACCGGCTGAACTTCGACTGGCCCCGGGCAGAAGCCATCGGAGCTGCTGGTGAAAGGGATCTCGAACCATTCGTCGCGGATGCTTACGCCCGAGGCGTCGATGATCGCGACTCGGACACCAGCGCCGAGGTCAAGCCCGATGGTGTCCTGAGGCGCGTACGGCGGCTCCTGCGGAACCTCCCACCTACCGGCTTCCACAGGCGCGACGAGAGCGGGCTCGCAATCGTCGCCCAGACACGCCGCCACCGATCCATCGCCGACCAAGTTCGGACTTATCTCGATGACCACCGGCCCTTCGATGACGTATCCGATGGCCGGGCATGCGACGCCCGGGGGAACACATGCGCTGAGAGCCAGCACCCCTGTGAGGACCGCGGCGGCAGCAGCAACCTTGGGCGTTCGCATGTCACTGAATCTAACAGCGACCCCAACAGCGCCCCCTCGCGGCTCTGCCGCTCCCGTGTTCGAAGCACCTTGACAGACATAGAAGCCGCGAAAGCCCGGCACGGAGCACGGCCGATCGCTACACTCTCGCGGTCGGAGTGGGGCTGCAAACCTTCAACCCTCAACCCGAAAATATGGGTTGAAGACCGGTTAACTGTGCCACCAACTGTGCCACGAGATTTCGAACGGGTCGCGATCCCTTGAAAACACTGGGACCACAGTGGCGGAGGATGGGGGATTCGAACCCCCGAGGGCTTGCACCCAACACGCTTTCCAAGCGTGCGCCATAGGCCACTAGGCGAATCCTCCGGGCGGCCCCGGAGGGCCGCCGACCATCCTACCCTGCTCGGCTACCGTGCCCGAATCGGCGTGGTCCCCGCGTACACGCTGCCGGGCCGGATCACGAGCGATCGCGGGGCGAGCAGCGCGAGGATGCGGCGTGACGGGGGAACGGACGCGAGCAGCGAGGCGCGCACCGCGGTCGCGGCGTCGGCCGCAGCATCCCCCATCCAGGAGGAGCGGCTGCCGGCGCGTGAATAGCTGGCGCGCTCGATGGCGAGCAGGACCGTGTTCATCTCGGATGCTGCGACCCCGTGCTCTGCGACGAGCCTCGCGGCGAACGCGCGCGGCGTCTCGCTGGCGGGGACGGCGATGCTGACGTCGATCGCGGCCTCCTGGACGGACTGCCACGCGGCGGCCGCGTCGCCGCCTCGCGCGGCGGTGTCCTGCTGCCGACGTCGGAGCTCGCGGATCAGGAACGGCAGCGCGAGGAGCACGATCACCGCGACCACGGCGCCGAGGATCGGGAGCGGGTCGAGCGCATCCCGGGAGGAGCTGCCGGCCGCGTTCTGTCGCTGCTCTTCGAGGTCGATCTGGGCCTGGTCGCCGCGCGGCGTCGGGGTGGCGCTGACCTGGGGAGGAGCGGCATCGGGATCCGCGGGCTGGCCGGGCAGCGTGAGCTCCGAAGAGAACGTCGTCGGAACGCCGAGCCCTGAGGTGGGCTCGAACGGGATCCAGCCGATCCCGCTGAAGAACACCTCCGGCCACGCGTGGAGCTGCGAACTCGATACGGAGAAGACGGGCTGCCCGTCGACGGTCTCGGTGGTCGGGGTGCCGGGCAGGTAGCCGACGACGATGCGCGACGGCATGTGCAGAGTGCGTGCCATGAGGGCGAACGCCGAAGCGAAGTGGACGCAGTAGCCCTGGCGCACATCCAGGAACTGCGCCACCGCCTCGGCGCCGCTGCCGTCGAACCCGTCCTCGACCGGCGCCTCGAGCGAGTACCGGAAGTCGGTTCCGCGGAACCAGCGCTGCAGCGCCGTCAGCCGGTCGTAGTCCGTCGTCGCGTCGGCGGTCACCTGCAGGGCGAGCTCGCCGATGATCGGGGGGATGTCGGCCGGGAGCTGCGTCGTCTCGTCGCGCACCTGCGAGCCGACCGACGCGGCTGCCCGCACCTGCTCGAGCGAGGGGCGAGGCGGGTTGTAGGCGACCTCGTACGACTGGCCCTGTGTCGAGCCGCCCGTCGTCGCCACCGTGTGGTTGAAAGGAACCGCTCCCCACAGCCCTCCGCCGAGACCGGTGATCCCGACCGCCGGATACGGCACCGGCGCCCACTGCGAGTCGAGGTTCACCACGTCGATCTTCGCCGTGTACTCGCCGACGCGGATGTCCTCGTCGGAGTCGACGACCCCGAAGGCGCGTTCGCTCTGGAGGGACACGGTCTGGGAGCGGTCGGGTTCCCAGATCCCCCCGTCGAAGCGGGACAGGGTCGTCGCGCGCAGGTAGGGCACCGAGGGGGCGTCGGTGCGGACCCGGAGCACCTCGGCCTCTTGCGGGCGGCGGAGGTCGTCGCCGAGCTGCAGCGTCGCGTCGATCCCGGGCCCCGGACCCATCCCGGACCCCGCACGCGCACCTGGCTGCGGCAGCACCGGCGTCGCGACGACGGCGACGACGATCGCGATGGCGCCGATGCCGAGCGCGGTCGCGGGGACGCCGGCAGCGCGCTCCGCCTCGCGCTCGAGCGGCTTCTCGCGCGAGCGCGTCTCGGAGCGCAGCAGGAACAGGACCGTCACGGCGAGGAACACGAACCCGATGACGTCGACATCGCTCGGTGCGGCGATCGCCGGGATGAGTGACACCGCGACGATGCCGACGGACGCGAGCAGCGGCATCCGTGCCGTCACGACGACGTGATCGACGATGATCGTGAGCAGTCCCATCGACCCCACCACGACGAACGCGAGCGACAGCGTCGGCTCGAGCGGGGCCGCGCCGACGGTGATCTCCACCATGGCTGCCTCGACCAGCAGCGGCACGGCACGGAAGGTGTCGAGGGTCGGGATCACCCATAGCAGCGCGGTGTCGCGCAGGAAGATCACGGTCAGGAACACGACCCACACCGCGACCTCGATGAGGGTCACCGCGACGGCCGGAAGGCGGTAGCGCCGGGCGGCGTAGCCGGCGGCCAGCACCATCGCCGACAGCGTCAGCGCCGCGACGAGCCACCACCCGGGCTCGATGACCCGCACGACCGGCAGGAGCGCAGCCAGGAGCGCCGCGAGGATCGCGAACGCCAGGAGTCGTTCGCCGCCGCGGGCCCGCACCGGGCGAACGGTGTCAGCCGAAGACATGGTGCACCCCCCGGCCGATCGCGTTCGCCCAGGCCAGACCGAGGTCGCGGTCGGGGCCCACCGTCGCCACGTGCCAGCCGTGGTCGGCGGCGATGTCGAGGGCTTCGCCCATGGGAGCGGCGCACAGGAGGAGGGGGAGCGTGCTGTGGTGGGCCACCGGGCCCAGGGCCACGGCGTCGGCCGGGTCGAGGCGCCCGACGATCAGCACCACAGGACCGGTGGACGCGCCCGCGAACAGCCGCGACAGGCGCGGCAGGGCGTCGTCGCGGTGCGCGGTGACGGTCGCGAACCGCACGAGCATCGCGTCCACCTCGGTCATGTCGCCGCCGTCGATGCGGTCGACCAGCACGGTCCCCTCGGTGTCGAGCACCTCGACGGCGTAGCCGTCGTGCACGAGGCGCGCGACCGCCGACACGCAGGCCGAGATCCCGGCTTCGAAGCCGGGGTCGGCGCCGGGTGCGCGCAGCGCCTCCGGCGACCAGCGCAGCGCCGCCCGGTCCAGCACGACGCTCGCCTCGGGCGTGGACTCCTGCTCCTCCTGGCGCACCATGAGCTCGTCGCGGTGCGCCGTCGCGCGCCAGTGGATGCGGCGCATCGAGTCGCCGGGGGCGTACGGGCGAGCGACGAGGTTGTCGGCGCCCTGGCCCAGCTGGTCGGTCGTGGTGTGCAGCATCCCGCCTGTGGCACCCGCATAGTCCACGAGCGGCGGCAGATCGATGACCGCCGGGGCCACCGTGACCGGTGTGCGCTGGCCGAACACGACCGTGCGCCGCGCCAGCCCGAACGGGTCGGAGGACCGCACGGTCAGCGGCCCGATCGAGTGGATCCCGCGCTGTGCGCCGGTGACCGTGTAGACGAGGTCGATGCTGCGCGCGCCGCCCCGCTCGCCGCCGCGCAGGGCGGAGCCGAGCGCCGGGAAGGCGCCCTCGGCCTTGCCGCGGAGTCCCTTGGGCAGCGCATCGCGCCACGTGCCGGGCGCGGTGGGCAGAGCCGTGCGCACCTCGACGCGCACCGACACGCGCGCCTCGCGCCCGACAGGTACCACATCGGGGGCGATCGCCCTCGTGACCGCGTCCGAGCGGCGACCCACGTACAGCGACGCGATGCTCGCGGCGACGACCGCCAGCAGCATGATGCCGAAGTACATCAGCTCGAGGATGCCCGCTTCGTTGGCCACGATGAAGCACGCGATCGCGAGGACCAGCGCACCGGTTCCCCGGACGCTCAGTGGCCACACGCTTCTCATGGTTCGCTCACTGACGCGCGGCGATCGGCACCCGCACACTCGCGGCGATGCGCTCGAGGATCGTCGCGATCGCATCGGCGGCGCTCGACGCCCGGGCTCCGCCCGCGGCGCGGGTCGGGATGAGACGGTGCGCGAACACCGGCGCGAGGAGCGCGGTGATGTCGTCGGGGATGACGAACGTGCGGCCGTCGAGCGCGGCCCACACCTTGGCGGCGCGCACGAGCTGCAGCGTCGCGCGGGGGCTCGCGCCCAGGCGCAGATCGCTGTGCGTGCGGGTGGCCTGCGCGAGCGCTACGGCGTAGTCCTCGATCGCGGGTGCCACGTGCACCGCCCGCGCCCACGCGACGAGCCCGGCGACCTCGTCGGCCGACACGACCGGCGTGAGCTGGTCGAGGGGGTTGAGCGTGTCGCGCTGACGGAGCATGAGGGCCTCCGACCGCGGATCGGGGTAGCCCATCGAGATCCGCATCATGAAGCGGTCGCGCTGCGCCTCCGGGAGCGCATACGTCCCCTCCATCTCGAGCGGGTTCTGCGTCGCGACGACGAGGAAGGGCTCGGGCACGAAATGCGTGCGCCCATCCACCGTCACCTGGCGCTCCTCCATCGCCTCGAGCAGCGCGGACTGCGTCTTGGGGGAGGAGCGGTTGATCTCGTCGGCGATGACGATGTTCGCGAAGATCGCGCCGGGCTTGAACTCGAACTCGCGCTCGACGGGATTGAAGACGCTCACGCCGGTGACGTCGCCCGGGAGCAGATCGGGAGTGAACTGGATGCGGCGGACCGTGGCATCGACCGAGGTCGCCAGGGCGCGCGCGAGCATCGTCTTGCCGACACCGGGGACGTCCTCGATGAGGAGGTGCCCTTCGGCGAGGAAGCACACCAGCGAGCTGCGCACCGCTTCGGGCTTCCCATCGATGACGCTGCCGACCGCGTCCAGGATCG
Source organism: Microbacterium sp. NPDC056569 (assembly GCF_042793475.1). Lineage (NCBI taxonomy): Bacteria > Bacillati > Actinomycetota > Actinomycetes > Micrococcales > Microbacteriaceae > Microbacterium > Microbacterium sp. NPDC056569. The sequence continues at coordinate 30,923 of NZ_JBHTUV010000021.1, forward strand.
CGTCCGTGACGCGGGCGAATCCTTCGGCGCTCAGCGCGCCGGTCGCGGGGCCGCGTCCCGTCCGGGCATCCGTCGCGGTGTCGACCATCGAGGCCTCCTGTTCCGCCTCGAACGGGCGGGTCGGGCGGGTGGGCGCGGGCGTCCTCGCCCACGGCTCGATCCTAGCGACGGCGTTATCGGATCGGTATCGATCGCGCTGGGAGAACGCTGGACGCCCGGGACCGCGCGCAGACCGGTCCGGCTGAACCCGCGCGACGGGTTAGACTGGACACAGCTCTCCGCGAGGCGGCATCCAGGCCAACTCCCCCAGGACGGAAACGTAGCAAGGGTAACCAGGCTCTGCCGGGTTCGCGGAGAGTCTTAATCTTTCCGGGCGAAGGGGCCCTCCAGCACCGCCCACTGCAGCAGCATGATGGTCTTCGCGTCCTGGATGCGCCCGTCGCGGACCATCGCGAGCGCCTCCTCGATGGCGAGGTCGAGCAGCTCGATGTGCTCCCCCTCCTGCGCCAGGCCGCCGCGCTCGCCGATCCCGGCCGCGCCGTCGTAGGACGCCGCGAAGAAGTGCAGGCGCTCGGTGACCGAGCCGGGGCTCATGTACACGTCCCACACATGCTCGAGCTCGCCGATGTCGACGCCGGTCTCCTCCACGGCTTCCCGCCGGATCGCGGTGGCCGGGTCGTCCTCGTCGAGGAGGCCCGCGGCCGTCTCGATCAGCATGCCGTCAGGGTGGTCGTTGACGTAGACCGGGTAGCGGAACTGGCGCGTGAGCAGGACCGTGCGCCGAGCCGGGTCGTAGAGCAGCACCGTGGCGCCGTTGCCGCGGTCGTAGGTCTCGCGCTGCTGCGTCTCCCACCGGCCAGACGGCCCGCGGTAGTCCAGCGTGGTCCGTCGCAGCACGTGCCAGGCCGATGCGAGCACCTCGACCTCCGTCACGCGCACGTCGGGATTGCGATCCAGGCCCCGCCCCGTCCGGTCGAGGCCCGTCCGGCCGCGGTGATCGGGGACATCGATTCCAGGGCGGGATTCGTGCATGCCGTCGAGGGTATCCGCGGGCGGCTGCCGACCCTGTGACAGTGCTGGGTGCCGCTTTTGATCCGGTGGCACGCCTGGCCGCAGCATCCGTGCCGCCCATAGGCTGGGCGAGTGGCGCAGAGCATCTACATCACGTCGGCAGAGGGTCATTCGGGGAAGTCCACGGTCGCGCTCGGAGTGCTCGACGCGCTGAGCCACGCGACACCGCGCGTGGGCGTGTTCCGGGCGATCGCGCGATCGACCGTCGAGCGGGACTACGTGCTCGAGATGCTTCTCGACCACGACGGCGTCGACCTGCCGTACGACGACTGCATCGGCGTCACCTACGACGACGTCAGACATGATCCGGATGCTGCGCTCGCGGCGATCGTCGAACGCTACAAGGCCGTCGAGGCCCAGTGCGACGCAGTCGTCATCCTCGGCAGCGACTACACCGACGTGGGAAGCCCGGCCGAGCTCGCCTACAACGCGCGGATCGCCGCCAACCTGGGGGCGCCGGTGCTCCTGGTCCTCGGCGGGCGATCCGCGCAGAACGAGACCCAGCCCGAGGCGCTGGGCTCGTCGCTCGCCCGCACACCCGCCGAGATGGGCCAGATCGCCGACCTCGCGCTCGCCGAGCTCGCCCACGGGCGCGCGAAGCTGTTCGCCGTCGTCGCGAACCGCGCCGACCCGGTGCGCACCGACGAGACCCTCGAGGCCGTCCGCCGGTCGATCCACGCGCACCTCGACGGCGCCGCTCCCGCCTCGCCGGTGCCGGTGTGGGCGATCCCCGAGGACCGCTACCTCGTCGCGCCGTCCATCCGCGGCATCATGCGCTCCGTCGACGGCGAGATGCTCGCCGGTGACCCCGGACGCCTCACCCGCGAGGCGCTGGCGGTCGTGGTCGCGGGCATGTCGATGGTCAACGTGCTGCCGCGCCTGCTCGAAGGTGCGGTCGTCATCATTCCCGCCGACCGCTCCGAGGTGCTGCTGGCGACCCTTCTCGCGAACGCGTCGGGCACCTTCCCCTCGATCTCGGGCATCGTGCTCAACGGCGGCTTCGAGCTGCCCGAGCCCGTGACCCGTCTCATCGACGGTCTCGGCTCGAGCGTGCCCATCATCACGACCGAGCTCGGCACCTACGAGACCGCGGTGCGCATCATGGGCACCCGCGGCCGGCTCGCCGCCGACTCGCAGCGCCGCTACGACACCGCGCTCGCCCTCTTCGAGCAGAGCGTCGACACCGACGAGCTGCTCGTCGCGTTCGGCCTGGCGCGTGCGACGGTCGTCACGCCCCTCATGTTCGAGTTCCAGCTCATCGAGCGGGCGCGCGCAGAGCGCAAGCGCATCGTGCTGCCCGAGGGCGACGACGACCGGGTGCTCCGTGCCGCGGCGACGGTGCTCAAGCGCGGCATCGCCGACCTCGTGATCCTCGGCGAGCCGTTCGAGGTCCGCGCCCGCGCGATCGAGCTGGGCATCGACATCCAGGGCGCCGAGGTGCTCTCGCCGCTGGACGCCGTCCACGTGCACAAGTTCGCCGAGGAGTACGCGCGGCTGCGCGCCCACAAGGGCGTGACGGTGGCGCAGGCGGCCGACACCGTGACGGATGTCTCGTACTTCGGCACGATGATGGTGCACCTGGGTCTCGCCGACGGCATGGTGTCGGGGGCCGCGCACACGACGGCGCACACCATCCGCCCGGCCTTCGAGATCATCAAGACCAAGCCGGGCGTCTCGGTCGTCTCGAGCGTCTTCCTCATGGCGCTCGCCGATCGCGTGCTCGTCTACGGCGACTGCGCCGTCATCCCCGACCCGACGAGCGAGCAGCTCGCCGACATCGCGATCTCGTCGGCCGCGACCGCGGCGCAGTTCGGCATCGACCCGCGCGTGGCGATGCTGTCGTACTCGACGGGAGAGTCGGGGTCGGGTGCGGAGGTCGAGAAGGTGAGGGATGCCACCGCCCTCGTCCGCTCGCGGGCCCCGGAGCTGCTCGTGGAAGGGCCGATCCAGTACGACGCGGCGGCCGACGCGGCGGTGGCCGCGGCGAAGATGCCGGGCTCCGCGGTCGCCGGCCGCGCGACGGTGTTCGTCTTCCCCGACCTCAACACCGGCAACAACACGTACAAGGCGGTGCAGCGGTCGGCGGGCGCGGTGGCGATCGGGCCGGTGCTGCAGGGCCTCAACAAGCCGATCAACGACCTGTCGCGCGGCGCGCTGGTCGACGACATCGTCAACACGATCGCGATCACCGCGATCCAGGCGCAGGAGGCCGGTCGTTGAAACGGCGACCGGAAGAGGAAGGAAACGCGCGATGACCCCGGTGCTCGTGATCAACAGCGGCTCATCGTCGTTCAAGTACCAGCTCCTCGACATGGACACCGAGCGCACGCTCGCCTCGGGCCTCGTCGAGCGCATCGGGGATCCGATCGGCATCGCGCGCCACACCGTGTACGCGACACCGACGGACGGCCCCACGCCGGCCTTCCTCGACGCGACGCGCACGCGCGAGCTGCCGATCCCCGACCACACCGCGGGCTTCGCCGTCATGCTCGACGCGTTCGCGTCCGACGGGCCGTCGCTCGCCGACACGCCGCCGGTCGCCGTGGGGCACCGCGTGGTCCACGGCGGCGCACGGTTCTTCGAGCCGACGCTCATCACACCCCTCGTCGAGATCAACATCGACGAGCTGTCGGTGCTCGCGCCGCTCCACAATCCGGCGAACCTCGCCGGCATCGCCGCCGCCCGGTCGGCGTTCCCCGACGTGGCGCACGTGGCGGTCTTCGACACCGCCTTCCATCAGACCTTGGCGCCGGCGGCCTACACCTACGCGATCGACGCCGAGGTCGCAGCATCCCATCGCATCCGCCGGTACGGCTTCCACGGCACGTCGCACAAGTTCGTGAGCGAAGCGGCTGCCGCATTCCTCGGCCGCCCGCTGGCCGATCTCAAGCAGATCGTGTTCCACCTCGGCAACGGCGCGTCCGTCACCGCGATCGACGGCGGCCGCTCGGTCGACACGTCGATGGGGTTCACCCCCCTCGAAGGGCTCGTGATGGGCACGCGCTCCGGCGACATCGACCCCGCCGTGCTTCTCCACCTCGCGCGCCGGGCCGGCATGTCGATCGACGAGCTCGACGATCTGCTGAACAAGCGCAGCGGGATGCTGGGACTCGCCGGATCCAACGACCTGCGCGACATCCGCGCCGCCATCGAACGGGGCGAGGAGCGCGCGATCCTCGCGTTCGAGGTGTACGTCCACCGCCTGCGGGCGTACGCCGGCGCCTACCTCGCCCAGCTGGGCGGCGCCGACGTCATCTCGTTCACGGCCGGGGTGGGTGAGAACGCCCCGCTCGTGCGGGCCGGAGCGCTCGAGACGCTCGGCTTCGCGGGCGTCGAGATCGACCCCGCGCGCAACGAGGGCTCCGAGCGCGGCATCCGGGTCATCTCGACGGATGCCTCGGCCGTGACCGTCCTCGTCGTGCCGACCGACGAGGAGCTCGAGATCGCGCGCCAGACCCTGAGTGTCGCCCGCGCGTAACCGTCACGGGGTGTCGACCGGAGACCCGCCCGCATTACGCTTGCTGGACGGCGCGATGCAGTGCCGACGCACCCGCACCCGCTCTCGGAGGTTCTGTGGCTGACGACGCCCTGCCCGATCTGACCGCTTACGACGCCGTGCTGTTCGATCTGGACGGCGTCCTCACGCCCACAGCCGAAGTGCACATGCACGCGTGGCAGACGATGTTCGAGGAGCTCTTCGCGGCGTGGGACATCACCCCGCCGTACACCGAGCGCGACTACTTCGACCACCTCGACGGCAAGAAGCGCTACGACGGCGTGGCGAGCCTGCTGCGCTCGCGCGATGTCGAGGTGCCGTGGGGCCACCCGTCCGACCCGGTGACGGCCGACACCGTGTGCGGCATCGGCAACCGCAAGAACGCCGTCTTCGAGCGCGTGCTCCGCGCCGAGGGCATCGCCCCCTACCCGGGGTCGCTGCGGCTGCTCGACGTGCTCGCCGAGGCGGGCACCCCCGTCGCGGTGGTGTCGAGCTCCAAGAACGCGGAGGAGGTGCTGGCGGCAGCCGGCATCCGTGATCGCTTCGCGGTCGTGATGGACGGCGTCATCGCCGAACGCGACCACCTCGCGTCGAAGCCCGCACCGGACGTGTTCGTCGAGGCGGCACGGATGCTGCAGGTCGAGCCATCGCGCAGCGTCGCGGTGGAGGACGCCATCAGTGGCGTGCAGTCCGCAGCCGGCGGCGGCTTCGGGCTCGTGGTGGGTGTGGACCGCGGTGCCGGCGAGGCGGACCTCGTCGAGGCCGGCGCCCATGTCGTGGTGAAGGATCTGGAGGAGTTCGCACGATGATCGATCGCGACCGGTTCCCCGTCGACCCGTGGCGGCTCGTCGAGACGTCGTTCGACCTGGACGACACCGGTGTCACCGAGACGCTGTTCGCGGTGGGCAACGGCTACCTGGGCCTGCGCGGCAACCAGCCCGAGGGGCGTCACGCGCACGAGCACGGCACGTTCATCAACGGGTTCCACGAGACGTTCCCGATCCGTCACGCCGAGCAGGCGTACGGTTTCGCCGAGGTCGGCCAGACGATCATCAACGCCCCCGACGCGAAGGTCATGCGCGTCTACGTCGACGACGAGCCGCTGTCGCTCGACGTCGCCGACGTGCGCGAGTACGAGCGGACGCTCGACATGCGCGACGGCGTGCTGCGCCGGCACATCCTGTGGGTCACGCCGTCGGGCAAGGAGGTGCGGATCGACTTCGAGCGGCTGGTGTCGTTCGAGGAGAAGCACCTCGCGCTCATGACGGTGGACGTCACCGTGCTGAACGCGGACGCGCCGGTCACCGTCAGCTGCCAGATCCTCAACCGGCAGGACGGCGAGGACGTCTACGGCGGGACCCCCCTGGCACCGCGCAAGGCCGGGTTCGACCCGCGCAAGACCGAGAAGCTGCACGAGCGCGTCCTGCAGCCGGAGGAGTACTGGCAGGACAAGCTGCGCTCGGCCCTGTCGTACCGCGTCACGGACTCGGGCATGACGATCGCGGTCGTCGCCGATCACCTCGTCGAGACGGCGAACGAGTACACCTCGCGCACGCTCATCGAGCCCGACATCGCGAAGAACGTGTTCCGGGTGAACGCGAAGGCCGGCGTGCCGATCCGCGTCACGAAGCTCGTGAGCTACCACACGTCTCGCGGCGTGCCCGCGCGCGAACTCGTCGACCGCTGCCGTCGCACCCTCGATCGTGCGCTGGGCGAGAGCGTCGACGCCGTCCGTGCACAGCAGCGCGAGTGGCTCGACGCGTTCTGGGAGCGTTCGGACGTGCGCATCGGCGGCCACGACGACCTGCAGCAGGCGACCCGGTGGTGCCTGTTCCAGCTTGCTCAGGCCTCGGCGCGCGCGGACGGGCAGGGGGTGCCCGCGAAGGGCATGACGGGCTCCGGGTACTCCGGGCACTACTTCTGGGACACCGAGATCTACGTGCTCCCGTTCCTCGCGTACACCACGCCGCTGTGGGCGCGCAACGCGCTGCGCATGCGGTACCTGATGCTGCCCGCCGCGCGGAAGCGCGCGTTCCAGCTCAACGAGGCGGGCGCCCTCTTCCCGTGGCGGACGATCAACGGCGAAGAGGCATCCGCCTACTACGCCGCCGGCACCGCGCAGTACCACATCAACGCCGACGTCAGCTTCGCGCTCGCGAAGTATGTGCGCGCAACCGGAGACGACGAATTCCTCTTCCGTGAGGGCGTCGACATCGCCGTGGAGACGGCCCGCCTCTGGGCGACCCTCGGCTTCTGGCGTTCGAGCGACGGCGTGCTCGACGGCGAGGGCGACACGTTCCACATCCACGGTGTGACCGGCCCCGACGAGTACACCACCGTCGTCAACGACAACCTCTTCACCAACGTCATGGCGCGGTTCAACCTCCGCTTCGCCGCCCGCACGATCCGGGAGATGGCCGAGGCCGACGGGGAGGTCTACCGCCAGATGGTCGACCGCCTCGCGCTGGAGCCGGGCGAGCCCGACGCGTGGGAGCGAGCCGCAGAGGCCATGCACATCCCATTCAGCCCGAGCCTCGGCATCCATCCGCAGGATCACGTGTTCCTCGAGCGCGAGATCTGGGATCTCGAGAACACCCCGCCCGACAAGCGACCGCTGCTGCTGCACTTCCACCCGCTCGTGATCTACCGGTACCAGGTGCTCAAGCAGGCCGACGTCGTGCTCGCGCTGTTCCTGCAGGGCAACCACTTCTCCGACGAGGACAAGCTCGCCGACTTCGAGTACTACGACCCGCTCACCACCGGCGATTCGACGCTGTCGGCCGTGGTGCAGGCGATCCTCGCTGCCGAGGTCGGCTACCAGGACCTCGCGCTGGAGTACTTCCGGCAGTCGATCTTCGTCGACCTCGGCGACCTGCACCACAACGCGTCCGACGGCGTGCACGTGGCGTCGGCCGGCGGGGTGTGGACCGCGCTGGTGGCGGGATTCGGCGGCATGCGCGACCACTTCGGCGAGCTGTCGTTCAACCCCCGGCTGCCCGCCGCGTGGCCGTCGCTCGAGTTCGTGCTGCACTGGCACGGCACGCGCCTGGTCGTCACCGTCACCCGTGACGAGCTTCGCGTGCGCGCCACGGAGGGCGACCCCGTCGGCTTCAGCGTGCGAGGCGTGGGCTACGTCGTGGGCGCGGGCGAAGAGGTCGTCGCACCGCTCGACGGCCAGGGGCCTGTCATTCCGGGCCGGCCGTCGCTGCGCGAGCTCGGAGACGCGCGCCGCGAGGACGGCTCGCTGCTCTCGGCGTCGGTGCCCACCGTGACCTCGACGATCCCGATCATCGTGGGCGCCGCGGACGTCGAGCACGGCGCCGACGTCTGACGCCTTCCGAGAACAGGAGACCTGGCGAGCACAGGACGATCCGAGAGGAATCGCCCTGGCGCTGCGAGATCTCCTGATCTCGCCGATGCCGGGCGCGGGCGTCAGGCCCGCGCGAAGAACTCCCGTTCGTGCTCCATCGACCGGGCGAACGCAGCGTCCATGCGCACCCGTTCGAGAGGTCCGGCCTCGAGCGCAGCCGCGTCCGCGATCTCGGTCGCCCGGGCGGTCGCGGCGGTGAAGGCGGGGTCGCCGTACATCGCGAGCCAGTCGTCGTAGGGGTGCGCGTCGTGCCGCCGGGCGGCGAGGCGGATGCCGATGTCCGTGTACAGCCAGAAGCACGGCAGCAGCGCCGCCACGAGCTCGCCGTACGAGCGGGCCGACGCGTGCAGGTGGTTCGTGTACGCGAGGGTCTGCGGCGCAGGAGCGGCGGTCACGGAGCCGAGGTGCGACTCGTGCAGCCGTCGCTCCTCGACGATCGACGACTCCGCCGCCTGCGCCCAGAAGGCCTGCTCCTCGGAGGTCGGAGCGAGCGCACTCGCCTTCGCGAGCACGCGGGAGTACTCGCCGAGGTAGACGGCGTCCTGTGCGAGATAGCGCAGGAACGTCTCGCGGGGAAGCGTCCCGTCGCCGAGCCCGCGTACGAACTCGAGGGCGTCGACGTCGGCGCGCACGGTGGCCGCGGCATCCCACACGTTCGTCGACCAGGTCGGGCGGGGAACGGATGCTGCGGCCCGGTGCTCGTGGAAATGGTCGATCGGGCCGTTGCCCTCGCCCACGCGCAGCGCGTCGGCGTGCGCCAGTGCGCCGGTGAGCCAGGTCTTCGCGCGCTCCAGCGCTTCCGGCCACGCCGCGCCCGCCGCGCGCAGCGTGGCCATCGCGGATGACAGCGAGCAGCCGGTGCCGTGCGTGTTGCGGGTCTCGACGCGTGCGCCGGCGACCTCCTCGACCCCTCCGCCGGCCGAGACGACGGCGTCGGGGCAGTCGGCGCCGTCGAGGTGGCCGCCCTTGAGCAGCACCGTGGTGCCGGTCGCTCGAGCGAGCGCCTGCGCATCGTCGACCGCCTGGGCCCAGGTGGTCGCTCGATCACGCCCGACCAGCACCGCGAGCTCCGCGAGGTTCGGGGTCACGAGGTCCGCCTCGCCCACGAGTTCGCGCAGCGCGTCCTCGGCCGCGGGGTCGAGCAGCCGGTCGCCGCTCGTCGCCACCATCACCGGGTCGAGCACGACGATCGGCGGACGCACCCGGGCGAGCCACGCGCGGACGGTGCCGATGATCTCGACGGACTGCAACATGCCGATCTTCACCGCGTCGATCTCGACGTCGTCTGACACGGCATCGAGCTGTGCGGCCAGGAACGCGGTCGGCGGCACGTGCACCTCGCGCACCCCGCGTGTGTTCTGCGCGACGAGCGCGGTGACCACGGCCATGCCGTAGCCGCCGAGGGCGGCGATCGACTTGAGGTCGGCCTGCACGCCTGCGCCGCCGGTCGGATCGGTGCCGGCGATGCTGAGCACGCGCGGGACCGCCGCTGCTCGGACCGTCGTCGGTGCGGGTGCCGAGAGGGCGGTGTCGGTCACCGCGCAACCCCCTCGAGCGAGGGTGCGTCCGCGGTGCTCCGCAGCGCGCGCGTCGCCGCCGCCGGGTCTTCCGCGCCGCAGATCGCCGACACCACCGCGATGCCGGCGGCCCCCGCGGCGCGCAGCGCCGCGACATCCGACTCGACGACTCCGCCGATCGCGACGCACGGCAGGTCCGTGCCCGCAGCGAACGCCGCGAAGCCGTCGACCCCGAGCGCCGGCGGATGGTCGGGCTTCGTCGACGTCGGCCGGATCACCCCGACGCCGAGGTAGTCGATCGTTCCGCGGCGGGGCGCGGCAGCCGCGGCTCGGTGCTCGGCGGAGTTCGCGGTCCACCCGATGACGGCGTGCGACCCGAGCAGGCGCCGCGCGGTCTCGGGCGGCAGGTCGCCCTGCCCCAGGTGGACGCCGTCGACGCGGGCTCCGGCATCCCGAGCCGCCACCGCCACGTCGGCGCGGTCGTTGATGAGGAGCAGGCACCGGCGGTCGATCACGTCCGACAGCGACCTCGCCTGGCGGATGAGCTCACGGGCGGTCACCGACTTCGCCCGCAGCTGCACGACGTCGACCCCCGCGCCGGCTGCGGCGTCGACGACCTCGCGCAGCCGATCGAACGGCAGGCGGTCGTCGGTGACGAGGTGCAGGGCCAGGTGTGCGGAGCGGCCGCTCATCGGACGGCCAGGGCGCCGGCGACGCGCGCGTCGAGCTCGGCCGGGTCGCCGGCGACGGCGTCGAGAGCGTCGAGGAACGCCACGGCGAACGAGCCCGGGCCCGCCGCGCGGGCGGCGGCGCGCTCCGATGCGACCGCGTAGAGGACGGATGCCGCCACCGCCGCCTCGAACGGCGCACACACGCCGACGAGGGCGGTCATCACCGCCCCGAGCGAGCAGCCGCCGCCGGTGACCCGGGTGAGGAGCGCGTCTCCGCCGTGCACGCGGACCACGCGCTCGCCGTCGGTGACGAGATCGACCGGGCCCGACACGGCGACCACGCCGCCGGTGCGCAGCGCGAGCGATCGCGCGGCGCCGGCCGCAGCATCCGTGCCGTCCGTCGCGTCGACTCCGCGACCGCCGCCGCCCTCGCCGGCGAGGGCGAGGATCTCGGAGGCGTTGCCGCGGACGACGGCGGGACGGTGCTCGAGCAGTTCGGCGGCGAGTGCCGTGCGCACCGGGAGAATCCCGACCGCGACCGGGTCGAGCACCCAGCGGGACGTCGCGCGCACCGCCTCGCGCGCGGCGTCGCGCTGCTCGGCGGTGGGCGTGCCGAGGTTCACGAGCACCCCGTCGGCGATGCCGGCGAAGAGTCCCGCCTCGCCCGGGATGTCGCACATCGCGGGGGCGGCCCCCACGGCGAGCAGGGCGTTCGCGGTGTAGTTCGTCACCACCGCGTTCGTGATGCACTGCACCAGGGGTGCGGCCTCCCGCAGCGCCGTCAGCGCGGCGGCGGGGGACAGGGCGGACAGGTGTGCTTCGGTGCGCGCGGTCATCGCGACATCCCTTCGCTCGCATGATCGAGATCAGGTTCGACGGGTGTGTTCTCAGCCCGCCGCGCGGGCACCCCGTGTCACTGCGGAGCAATCTAGCAGGCGATCTCGACGGGCCGGTGCCGTGTGTCGGCATCGCCCGTCGTGCGACTGATGGCTCGGGCGCTGGCCCTGTCGACGCACGTCGCGATGCGAACCCGTGAGCCTGCCGAAGTGTCGGCCCCACGCCGTAGGCTGGGGGAGTGACCACCGCCCTGTACCGCCGCTACCGGCCCGAGTCGTTCGGCGAGATGATCGGGCAGTCGCAGGTCACCGAACCGCTGATGACCGCCCTGCGCGGCGACCGGGTCGGTCATGCGTACCTGTTCTCGGGTCCCCGCGGGTGCGGAAAGACCACGTCGGCCCGCATTCTGGCGCGTTGCCTCAACTGCGCGCAGGGCCCGACCGACACGCCCTGCGGCACGTGCGACAGCTGCCTCGAGCTCGGGCGCGGCGGTGGCGGGTCGCTCGATGTCGTCGAGATCGACGCGGCGAGCCACAACGGCGTCGACGACGCCCGCGACCTGCGCGAGCGCGCGGTGTTCGCGCCGGCACGCGACCGCTTCAAGATCTTCATCCTCGACGAGGCGCACATGGTCACCCCGCAGGGCTTCAACGCCCTGCTCAAGCTCGTCGAAGAGCCCCCCGACCACGTCAAGTTCATCTTCGCGACGACCGAGCCCGAGAAGGTCATCGGCACGATCCGCTCGCGCACGCACCACTACCCGTTCCGCCTCGTGCCTCCGGCGGCGATGCTCGAGTACGTCGAGCAGCTCTGCGCCCAGGAGGGTGTCGATGTCGAGCAGGGCGTGCTGCCGCTCGTCGTCCGCGCCGGCGGCGGATCACCCCGAGACACGCTGTCGCTGCTCGACCAGCTCATCGCCGGCTCTGAGGACGCGAAGGTCACCTACGCCCGCGCCGTCGCGCTGCTCGGCTACACGCACGCCGAGCTGCTCGACGAGGTGATCGACGCCTTCGCCGCCTCCGACGCGTCGGCCGCGTTCGCCGCGGTCGACCGCGTCGTGCAGACCGGGCAGGACCCGCGCCGCTTCGTCGACGACCTGCTCGAGCGCCTGCGCGACCTCATCGTCGTATCGGCGACCGGCCAGGGTGCCGCGGCGGTGCTGCGCGGCGTCTCGACCGACGACCTCGCGCGCATGCAGCGTCAGGCCGACGCGTTCGGTCCGTCGCGGCTGTCGCACATCGCCGACCTCGTGATCGCGACTCTCGACGACATGACCGGCGCCACCTCGCCGCGCCTGCAGCTCGAGCTGATGGTCGCGCGCGTGCTGGCGCGTGGCGCAGCGGCCGCGCCCGCCGCGGCGCCGGTCACTGCCGCAGCTCCGGCGACGGCCGCGCCGCCGGCGCCCGCCGCCGCAGCTCCGACGCCGGCCGCAGCGCCCGCGGCCGCGGCTGCCCCTGCTGCCGCGCCGGCGGCTCCCGTCGCGCAGCCCGCGTCACCGGCCCCCGCGGAGGCACCCCCGGTCCCCACAGGTCCCATCACACTTGGTCTCCTGCAGCAGGCGTGGCCGCAGGTGCTCGGGCAGCTCGAGAACGTGAGCCGCTCGTCGTGGATGCTCGCCTCCGGCGCCCGCACCGTCGCCCTCGACGACGACGTGCTCACGCTCGCGTTCGCGAGCCAGAGCGACGTCGCGAAGTTCAAGCAGCTCGCCGCAGGCAAGGGCCCCAGCGAAGATCTGCGGCAGGCGATCCTGGCCGTGCTCGGCATCCGTGTGAAGTACATCGCCCGTCACGATCCCACCGGCGGCTCGGGCGGAAGCGGGGGATCGGGTGCGCCGACGCCTCCCGCACCGGCTGCGCCCGGCCGCGAAGCCCCCCGTCAGGCGGCCGCCCCCGACGCGGCGGCAGCGCGCGCCACCGCCGTGGCTCCGAGCACCGCGCCGCCGGCCCCCGCCGCAGCCCCGCGAGCCGCGGCACCGGCCACGCCCCGCGCGACCGCACCGGCCGCACCGCGGGCCACGGCGCCGGTGTCGGCACCGGCTTCCGCGGCGCCGGTGACCGACTGGGCCGTCGCGCCAATCCCGTCCGACGACGACGCCCCGCCGCCCGACCCGGGCCCGGCCGCGATGCCGGTCGAGACGCCCGCGCAGTTCGCGGTCGACGACGAGCCCGAAGAGGCCGAGACCGCGACCGCGCGCGTCGCGACGCTCGCCCCGCCGCGCGAGGGCGACGTGCTGCCCCGCACCGACATCGCTCCTTCGCTGGAGCGCGACGACGATGACGACGAAGACGACACGGATGCTGCCGCCGACGCGCCCGTGCCGCCCACAGTTGTGCCGCCGCTGACGCCCGTTGTCACGACGCGCAACGGCGGCGTGCAGCGGTACGGCGAGGCCGTCGTGCGGCAGGTGCTGGGCGCCACGTTCGTCCGCGAGGAGCCCTACGAGCCGCCGACGAGGTTCAGCTAGCCCATGTACGACGGCATCGTCCAAGACCTCATCGACGAATTCGGCCGCCTTCCCGGGATCGGCCCGAAATCGGCCCAGCGCATCGCGTTCCACATCCTGCAGACGCCGAACTTCGACGTGTCGCACCTCGCCGAGCTGCTCAGCGAAGTGCGCGAGCGCGTGCGCTTCTGCGAGGTGTGCGGCAACGTCTCCGAGCAGGACCGCTGCTCGATCTGCCGCGATCCGCGGCGCAACCAGACGCTCATCTGCGTCGTGGAGGACGCGAAGGACGTGGCGGCCATCGAGCGCACGCGCGAGTTCCGAGGGCTCTACCACGTGCTCGGCGGCGCGATCAGCCCGATCGCCGGCATCGGGCCCGACGACCTCCGCATCACGCAGCTCATGCAGCGTCTCGCCGACGGGACGGTGCAGGAGGTCATCCTCGCGACGAACCCCAATCTCGAGGGCGAGGCGACGGCGACCTATCTGAGCAGGCTGCTGCACACGCTCGAGATCACGGTCACGCGCCTCGCGTCGGGCCTGCCGGTCGGCGGCGACCTGGAGTACGCGGACGAGGTCACCCTCGGCCGCGCCTTCGAGGGCCGGCGCTCCGTCTGACCCCGTGGCGGGTGGGCTCCACGCGACGACCCGCCCAGGATGTCGGAAGTCTGTCGTAGATTGGCGGTCGGCGGTCTGGCGCCGAGCGCCGGGACCCCCGAACCTGAGTCGATGACGACCGGCGGGCAGCGCCACCGCGCCCCGCCACACACCGTTGGGAGACACCTCGCATGAACTCCTCGCAGCGATTCGACACGCGCGCGTGGCTGCTGTTCGGCGCTATGGCGCTGCTGTGGGGCGTGCCGTACCTGTTCATCAGCGTGGCCGTCGAGTCGTACTCGCCCGCGGCGGTGGTGGCCGGCCGCACGCTCCTCGGCGCCTTGCTGCTGCTCCCGTTCGCATTGCGTCAGAAGGCGCTGCGCCCCGCGTTCGCGAAGATCGGCTGGGTGCTGCTGTTCGGCGCCATCGAGATGGCCGGGCCGTTCCTCCTGCTCGGCCATGCCGAGCAGACACTGCCGTCCGGCCTGACGGGCCTGCTCGTCGCGACGGTGCCCCTGTTCGCGGCGCTCATCGCGTTCGGCGGGGGCGATCGGTCGGTGCTCCGCCCGGCCCGGGCGATCGGACTGTTCATCGGCTTCGCGGGCGTGTTCGTCATCGTCGCCGGCCCCGGGCTGGCCATCGAGGGTGGTGGCGGTCTCCTCGCGGTGGGCGAGGTCCTTCTCGTGGCGCTGCTCTATGCGATCGCCCCGTTCGTCATCGCGACGAAGCTGCGCGACGTCCCGTCGCTGGGCTCGATCACACTCGCCCTGTTCGCCGTCGGGATCTTCTACACGCCGATCGCGTTCCTGACGCAGCACCAGGCGCCGACCGTCGAGAGCACGATGTCGCTCATCGCCCTCGCCGTGCTCTGCACCGCGCTCGCGTTCATCGTGTTCTTCGCGCTGATCGCCCGTGTCGGTCCGGTCCGCGCGCCGCTGTTCACCTACGTCAATCCCGTCGTCGCGATCGTCCTGGGCACGATGATCCTGGGCGAGCCGCTCACCCCGGGCCTGCTGATCGGCTTCCCGCTGGTGATCCTCGGCTGCTGGCTCGCCGCCACCGGCGGCGCCCTGCGCGCCCGCAAGACCGAGAGCGCCGATCTGCCGATGTCGACCGGGTGATCGTCAGCGGAGCACCTCGACCAGCACGATCCACGACACGAGCAGCGCGGCGACGATGGCGACGATCGACCCGACGGCGAACCACACCAGCCCGTCGGTCCGGCCGCTCGCCAGCAGCCCGCCCCCGACGACATAAGCCAGCGGCGCGAAGAAGCCCACGGCCGACTTGAGCCCGCGCATGCGGTTGGCGGGATGCCGATTCTCGAAGATTCTGCGGGTCGCCTGCACCTGGAACACGCCGGCGCCGAGCGCGACGACGATCATCGCGACACCGTACGGGACGGCCCCGACGTCCGGGATCAGCCCGATCGCACAGCCGATGAGGGCCAGCACGAGCCCCGAGATGCCCGCCGCGAGGCGGGAGGTGAGAGACGCCTCCTTGATGATGTCGCCGATGTTGACGCTCGCGGCGACGATCACGAGACCCGCGAGCGCCGCCGTCGCCCCGACCATCGCGACGTTGAACTCCGACCACGTCTCGATCTGCTCCATGCTCGGATGCTACTGGCGTGCCGCCGCGGCGCGCAGAATCGGAACCTCTCGCCGACACGCCGGTCGGGTCACGCCCGGCGCGGCGTGTCGGCGCCGATCTCCGATCCTGTGCTGCGGTGCGCCGCCCCGCGCCGCCGCCCGACACATGGCCGAGGGCGCATGACCGCGTCCGTAAGATGGACCCTTGGGTGACCGGAGGCCGCGGGATGCGGCATCCGTTCTCGCCCGCTCTCAGACAAACGCGTGGAGTTCGATGTGGCGCTGATCGTCCAGAAGTACGGCGGGTCGTCGGTTGCTGATGCCGTGAGCATCAAGCGCGTCGCGAAGCGCATCGTCGACACGCGTCGTGCCGGTCATGACGTCGTCGTCGCGGTGAGCGCGATGGGCGACACCACCGACGAGCTGCTCGAGCTCGCGGGCCAGGTCGCCCCGATCCCGGCGCCGCGCGAGCTCGACATGCTGCTCTCGAGCGGCGAGCGCATCTCGATGGCGCTCCTCGCGATGGCGATCCACTCGATGGGCTTCGAGGCGCGTTCGTTCACGGGCAGCCAGGCCGGCATGATCACGACCGCCGACCACGGCTCCGCGCGCATCGTCGACGTGACGCCGATCCGCCTGCGCGAGGCCCTCGACGAGGGCGCGATCGTCATCGTCGCCGGCTTCCAGGGCTTCAACCGCGACACCCGCGACATCACGACGCTCGGCCGCGGCGGCTCCGACACCACGGCTGTGGCGCTGGCGGCCGCACTCGAGGCCGATGTCTGCGAGATCTACAGCGACGTCGACGGCATCTTCACGGCCGACCCGCGCGTCGTGCCCAAGGCCAAGAAGCTGAATGTGGTCTCGGCCGAAGAGATGCTCGAGCTCGCCGCCAACGGCGCGAAGGTGCTGTACATCCGCGCCGTCGAATACGCACGCCGTCACGGCGTGCTCATCCACGCCCGCTCCACGTTCAGCTCGGGCGTGGGGACATACGTGCTCGGCCCCGGGATGAACGTTCCCGCGGGCGAAAAGGGAGAAGAGATGGAAGAGCCCATCGTCGCCGGCGTCGCCACCGACCTCGGCCAGGCCAAGATCACGATCATCGGTGTTCCCGACGTGCCGGGCAAGGCCGCCGAGATCTTCAAGGTCGTTGCGAAGTCCGGCGCCAACGTCGACATGATCGTGCAGAACGTGTCGGCCGCGACGACGGGCCGCACCGACATCTCGTTCACGCTCCCCAAGACCGACGCCGCGATCGCGCTGAAGGCGCTCGCCGCCGACCAGTCCGAGATCGGCTTCGAGAACCTCGTGCACGACGACCAGATCGGCAAGCTGTCGGTCGTCGGCGCCGGCATGCGCACGCACTCGGGCGTCTCCGCCACGCTCTTCGAAGCGCTGAGCGTCGCGGGCATCAACATCGAGATGATCTCGACCTCCGAGATCCGCATCTCGGTCGTGGTGCGCGGCGACGACCTCGCCGAGGCCGCCCGCGTCGTCCACACCGCGTACGGACTGGACGGCGACATCGAGGCGACCGTCTACGCCGGCACCGGCCGCTGACACCGGGTCGCGATCGACGGATGCCTCGGCCCGAGGCATCCGTCTCCCAGATCAGGCGATCTGGCTCAGACAGGAAGACCTCGCGCGAAACGTCCTGCATCCGCCAGATCTCCTGATCTCGCCGACCGGTCGGCTAACGGCAGGAATCACACGCACGCTGTCCGCTCTGACTGGTAACACCGCGGTCAGTGTCCGGCACGGGCCGGTAGAATCGCCCAAACCCCGCGCGACCGACGGCGCCCGCGCGTCCGCTCCACGCTTGTGCCCCACGCTGAGGAAACCCCCATGACCCGCATCTCCGATTCAGGACTCTCCGTCGCCGTCGTCGGCGCCACCGGCCAGGTCGGGACGGTCATGCGCGAGATTCTCGCCGAGCGAAACTTCCCGATCCGCGAGCTGCGTCTGTTCGCCACCGCACGCTCGGCCGGCACCGCCGTCGAGTTCGCCGGCGAGACCGTGATCATCGAGGATGTCGCGACCGCCGATCCGTCGGGCATCGACGTGGCCCTGTTCTCGGCCGGCGCCACCGGCAGCCGCGCGCACGCGCCCCGGTTCGCCGAGGCCGGCGCCATCGTCATCGACAACTCGAGCGCCTGGCGCATGGACCCCGAGGTGCCGCTCGTCGTCAGCGAGGTCAACCCGCACGTCATCGCGAACCCGCCGAAGGGCATCATCGCGAACCCGAACTGCACCACGATGGCCGCGATGCCGGTGCTGAAGGTGCTCGACGCCGAAGCCGGGCTCGAGCGCCTCATCGTCTCGACCTACCAGGCCGTGTCGGGCTCGGGCCTCGCCGGCGCGCAGGAGCTGCTCGGTCAGGTCGAGGGCGTCCTCGCGCAGGGCAACACGCTCGACCTGGTCCACAACGGCGCGGCGGTCGACTTCCCGGAGCCCGAGAAGTACGTCGCTCCCATCGCCTTCGACGTGATCCCGCTCGCGGGCAACCTCGTCGACGACGGCCTGAACGAGACCGACGAGGAGAAGAAGCTCCGCAACGAGAGCCGCAAGATCCTCGAGCTGCCCGACCTCCGTGTCGCCGGAACCTGCGTGCGCGTGCCCGTGTTCACCGGTCACTCACTGTCGATCCACGCCGAATTCGCGCGCGACATCACGCCCGACCGTGCCCGTGAGGTCCTCGCTTCGGCCCCCGGCGTCGTCCTCGAAGAGGTGCCGACGCCGCTGCAGGCGGCCGGCAACGACCCGAGCTACGTCGGCCGCATCCGCGCCGACCAGTCCGCGCCTGAGGGCAAGGGCCTCGTGCTCTTCATCTCAAACGACAACCTCCGCAAGGGCGCCGCGCTCAACGCCGTCCAGATCGCCGAGGTCGTCGCCGCGAACCTGGGCGTCACCGCCTGACGCTTCGCGCGCCGAAGCTCCGGGCGAGCGGATGCCGGGCCATCGGCATCCGCTCGCCCTCCTCGTTCGTTCGTCACAGATGCACGCCGATCGCAGGCTCTCCCGTACATCTGTGACGAATGAACGAAGAGGGAGGGGCGTGGGAGCGGGCGGAAGGACGGGGAGCGCCTTGTCGTTTCGGCAAGAACCGCAGGATTTTCGCTGTGAGAGCCCGGCCCCGGTCGGGGGTGCTTTCACGCCGAACTAGAATCGTCTGGTGACCGCAACGCCCGCTGAGACCCACACCGAACTCACCTCCCACGTCGAGACCGTCGACGTGCTGCTGATCGGCGGCGGGATCATGAGCGCGACGCTCGGCACGCTGCTGCAGGAGCTGCAGCCCGACCTCAAGATCGCCGTGTTCGAGCGGCTGAGCGACGTCGCGCTGGAGAGTTCGAACGCGTGGAACAACGCCGGAACCGGCCACGCCGCCCTGTGCGAGCTGAACTACATGCCCGAGGCCAAGGACGGCTCCGTCGACCCCGCCAAGGCGATCTCGATCAACGAGCAGTTCCAGCAGAGCCGGCAGCTGTGGTCGTCGCTCGTCGACGCCGGCGTGCTCGACGCTCCGTCGACGTTCATCAACTCCGCACCCCACATGACCTTCGTGCGCGGCGAGAAGGATGTCGCGTATCTCAAGAAGCGCTACGAGGCCCTCAAGGACGAGCCGCTGTTCGCCGGCATCGAGTACAGCGAGGACTCCCGCGTCATCAACCAGTGGGCGCCGCTGCTCATGCAGAAGCGCCGCAAGGGCGAGCCGTTCGCGGCGACGCGGGTGCCCGCGGGCACGGACGTCGACTTCGGCGCCCTCACCCGCCAGCTGGTCGACCGGCTCGCGGAGAACGGCGCCGACGTGCGCACCAACACCGAGGTGCGCCGCCTGAAGCGCCTGTCCGACGGCACCTGGAGCGTGAAGTACCGCCGCACGATCGGCCGCACTCCGGGGGAGATCCGCGCGAAGTTCGTCTTCGTGGGCGCCGGAGGCTGGGCTCTCAAGCTGCTGCAGCGCTCGGGCATTCCCGAGATCTCGGGCTACGGCGTGTTCCCGATCGGCGGGCAGTTCCTCAAGACGTCGAACCCCGCCGTCGTGGCGCAGCACAAGGCCAAGGTGTATTCGCAGGCCTCGGTGGGAGCGCCGCCGATGTCGGTGCCGCACCTCGACACGCGCGTCGTCGACGGCGAGGCGTCGCTCCTCTTCGGCCCCTTCGCCACGTTCAGCCCCAAGTTCCTGAAGACCGGCTCGTGGTTCGACATCGTGGGCCAGGTGCGCCCTGGCAACCTCGGCCCGATGCTCAAGGTCGCGTGGGACAACCCCAGCCTCATCACCTACCTCGTGGGCGAACTGCTGAAGAACCACAAGAAGAAGGTCGACAGCCTGCGCGTCTTCATGCCCACTGCGAAGGACGAGGACTGGGAGATCATCCAGGCCGGCCAGCGCGCGCAGGTCATGAAGAAGGACCCCGAGAAGGGCGGCGTGCTGCAGTTCGGCACGGAGGTCGTGACGGGTGCCGACGGCACGATCGCCGGACTGCTCGGCGCTTCCCCGGGCGCCTCCACCGCGGTCTCCATCATGCTGGGCCTGCTGAAGACGTGCTTCCCCGATCGCATCGAGGCGTGGGAGCCGCGTCTGCGCGAGCTCATCCCGAGCTACGGCGACACGCTCAACGCGCGCCCTGAGGTCGCGCGCGAGTCGCTCGGCGAGACCGCCGAGGCACTGGCGCTCACCGCCTGACCCGCGGCGCCGGTCGTCGATCCTGGGCATGCGAGCCACCCGCCCCTAGGGTGGGTGCATGTCGGTGTCACGACGCGGATGGCGTCGCTGGGGGATCGCCGCAGGGGTGGTCGTCGCGGTCTTCGTCGCGGGCGCGATCACTCTCGGCGTCGCGGGTGCGCAGGCCTCGCCCACGGTGATCGCGGCGCGGGGGAGCGAACGCCCCGCGGTCCTCGGCGCGGTGGCGGCAGCATCCGTCGACGATTTCACGTTCGATTCGTTCCAGGCCGATTACTGGCTCGTGCGTGGTGCGGGCGAGCGCAGCCGGCTTCTCACCAGCGAGACGATCGTGGCGCGCTTCCCCGACTTCGATCAGAACAAGGGCCTGGTGCGGGCACTGCCCGTCGTCGACGGCGGCCTCGACCTCGGCACCGTCGTCTACACGGTGACCGGCGCCGACGGCGCCGCGATCCCGTGGTGGACCGAGCGTGACGGCGACTGGATCTACGTGCTCACCGGCGATGACTCCTACGTGCACGGCGCGCAGACCTACATCATCACGTACGAGATGAGCGACGTGGTGCTGCGCTACGAAGACACCGCCGCCGATGAGTTCTACTGGGACACCGTCGGCACCGACCACGCGCAGCCGTTCGGCGTCGTGACCGCCGACGTGCATGTGGCGACGGATGCTGCGGCCGGCCTCATCGACGGGCGCGCGTTCTGCTACACCGGCGAGTCCGGGTCCACCGGGCAGTGCACCATCGAGCGGGCGGCGGAACCCGGTTCACTGCCGGACGCCGTCCAGGCCTGGGCGGAGGCCGTCGGCTCCTCGGCGACGACCGCGGTGACCTTCACAGCGAGGGACGAAGGCCTCGGCCCGTACGAGAACGTGACGGTGGCGCTCGGCTTCGAGCAGGGCACCTTCGCGGCGTCGAGCCCACCCCCTCCGCCCCCTTATCCGTGGTGGCTCTGGATCCTCCCCGCGCTCGCGCTGCTGTCGGGCATCGGCGGACTGGTGTTCGTGCTCGTGGTGAAGGCCGCCGCGCGACGCAATCCCGACCGGTCGCCGGTGATCGTGCAGTACACGCCGCCTGACGACGAGTCGCTGACCCTCTCGGCCGGCGTGCTCGACGTTCCGGAGCGGGCGCTGGCGGCGCACGTCGTCGATCTCGCGGTGAAGGACGCGGTCGAGATCCGGGCGGCCGGAGACCGGCAGGACGCCGACGATTTCGAGGTCGTGCTGCGGGACACCGCCGGGCTCGACAGCGACGAACGTCGCATCGTCGACACGCTGTTCGGGCGCAAGGCGGAGCCGGGCGCCGACGTCGACCTCGGCGCGTTCGCTCGCAAGCCGCCGTCGCGGGCCGTCACCTACGTGCGCCGCATCGACGAGTTCACGGTGCAGCGCGGATATCGCAGCAAGCTGCCGGACTGTGTCACGCTGCTGCGCGGCTTCATCCAGTTGACCGGGCTGCCGCTGGCGATGCTCCTCATCTTCTTCGCCGACGGTGCGTTCGTGGTACTCGACCCGCTCGGATCCTTCGGGAACCTCATCTACTTCGCCGCACTGGGCAGCGCCTTCTTCGCGTTCATCGGGCTGCCGTTCTTCTCGCTCCCGAAGTCGGTGCTGACGGTCGCGGGCGGCATGCACAAGACGTATCTCGCCGGCATCCGCGATTACCTGCAGCTCGCGGAGGAGGATCGCCTGCGCGCGGCGCAGTCCCCCCAGACCGCGGATCTCGTGTCGGCGGGGCGCCGCCCGTACGGTGACGCGCCGGGCGCGCCGGGCGCGTCCGTCGTGAACCTCTACGAGCGTCTGCTGCCGTATGCGGTGCTCTTCGGCATGGAGCGCGAGTGGGTGGACGTCATCCGCGCGACGGGAGCGGTCGAGGTGACCTCGCAGCTCGCCCTGTTCGACGCGGTCACCTCGCGATCGCTCTCCGATGCGTCGTCGTCGATCGGTCGGCTCGCGGCCACACCGGTGTCGCGGCCGGGCTCGTCGTCGAGCTCCTCGTCGAGCTCGAGCTGGTCGTTCTCGGGCGGCTCGTCCGGTGGCGGGTTCTCGGGCGGCGGAGGCGGCGGGGGCGGCTTCGGCGGGCGCTGACGCCCGTCCAGCGCCGCGGCGGCCCGGGCGGCGGGCGCGCGGCTCCACCGACTACGCTCGATCCGTGGCCAAGCTCTACTTCCGCTACGGGGCGATGAACTCCGGCAAGTCGACGTCGCTCCTCCAGGCCGCATACAACTACGAGGAGCGCGGCCAGCACGTGCTCCTCGCGAAGCCCGCCATCGACACCAAAGGCGCCGACCAGATCGACAGCCGCCTGGGCGTCAAGCGCACCGTCGACTTCCTGGTGCGCCCCGACGACGACATCCGCGCGCTGTTCGCCGAGCATCGCGCGCGCGTCAAGGCCGAGGCCGCCGACACTCTCGTTCCAGAGGCCGACGAGCACGAGGTCGACGTCGCATGCCTGCTGATCGATGAAGCGCAGTTCCTCACGCGCGCGCAGGTCGACGACCTGCTCCGGATCGTCGTCATGGACGGCGTGCCCGTGCTGGCGTACGGCATCCGCACCGACTTCCAGACCCAGGCGTTCCCCGGTTCGGCCCGGCTGCTCGAGCTCGCCCACAGCCTCGAAGAGCTGAAGACCATCTGCCGCTGCGGCCGCAAGGCGCTCTTCAACGCTCGTCTCGTGGGCGGCCGGTTCGTCTTCGACGGCGACCAGGTCGCGATCGACGAGCTCACCACCGACCGCGTCACATACGAGTCGCTGTGCGCCGAGGACTACCTCCGCGCGTCGGGCGGACGTCTGGATTGACGCTCTTCCGAGACGGCGCGGGTTCAGGCCGTCTCGGGTGCACGCCCGCGGCGGCGGGGGAGCGGGACCAGCATCGACGTGGTGCGCTGGTACTCCCGGTAGGCGGGGTACTTCGACGCCGAGATCGACTCGGTGAAGACGGTCGAGCCGATGAAGAGGATCGTCAGCAGCGCGGCGCCGGCGATCGTCCAGTTCAGCCAGCTGCCGCCGTCGGCGACGAGGGCCGTCCCGCCGAGGGCGTAGAACGCCCACCACTGGGCCTGCTCGAAGAAGAAGTTCGGGTGGCGGCTGTAGGCGAAGAGGCCGGTCGTGACGAAGCCGGGCTCGAGGGTGCCGCCCGCAGCCCTCTTTGCCTGGTGGAACGCCCACTGCTGCTGGTCCGCGACGGTCTCGCCGACCAGGAACGCGGCGAACAGCGCCGCGAACGCGGCATCCCAGCCGGTGAACGGCACGGGATGCTGCCACGCGATGTATGCCGGAAGTGAGATGAGCACGAGCAGCGCGCTCTGGAACAGCACGATGAAGAGGAGATTGAACAGCTGGAACTGCCACCGGCTCATGCGGCCGCGCAGGATCGCCCAGCGGTAGTCCTCCATGCCGGTGTAGCCGCCCTTGCGCGCGAAGTTGAAGGTGAGGCGCGCGCCCCAGGCCGTGACCAGCAGCGCCATCACGACGAGCCGGGTCGCGTCGACGCCCGCGACGAGCGTGGCGCCGGCGAAGATCCACACGTAGATCACCGGGACGATCGACCACAGGCGGTCGATCCACGACGTCTCGTTCGTGACGAGCGAGGTGATCCAGCAGAATGCGGCAGCGACGCCCGCGACGATGAGGACGAGGAGGAGGGGGTCCATGGGGTCAGCGTAGTGCCCCCCGGGGGGACATCCGGCGTCACGCGGGTTGTCTGTGGTCCGACCACAGGTTATCGTGGTCTGACCACACCGTGTCCTTCAAAGACGGAGGGCGCCGGATCCGACATCGACGAGGAGATCCGTGGCAGGCACCCCGACTCCGCCCACGCTCGCGCCCGCGCGCGCCTGGCGCGTCGTGCTCGAGAAGATCGAGACCGACCTGCTCGACGGCGCCCTCAGGCCCGGCGACCGGCTCGCCCCCGAGCGGGAGCTCGCCGCGACGCTCGGTGTGGGGCGCTCCAGCGTCCGCGAGGCCCTGCGCGTGCTCGAGGTGATGGGGCTCATCCGCACCGGCACCGGGTCGGGGCCGACCTCCGGCGCCATCATCATCGCGACGCCCGAGGGCGGCATGTCGGCGCTGCTGCGGCTTCAGGTCGCTGCGCAGGGCTTCCCGTTCGACGATGTGGTCGCCACGCGGCTCGTGCTCGAGTCGGCCGTCGTCCAGGCCCTCGCGGCCGACCCCGCGCGCTCGACCTCCCCGGCGCGCGAGGTGCTCGACGCGATGGACGCCGACGACCTCACCGCCCCCGAGTTCCTCGCTCTCGACGCCCAGCTGCACCTCGCCCTCGCCGAGGCCTCGGGCAACGTCGTCATCGCGGCGATGATGGCGGGACTGCGCACGGCCATCGAGTCCTACGTGCAAGCGGGTGCGGCTGGCATTGCGGAATGGGACGCCGCCGCCGACCGCCTTCGCCATGAGCACCACGCGATCCTCGACGCCGTCGACGCGGGCGATCCCGCACGCGCCCGCACTCTCGTCCACGACCACATCGTCGGCTACTACGCGGCGGCGGGTCTCGCCCGCTCGACCGCCGCGCCCACGCAGACCTGACCCATCGGAGAGGCACTCATGGTCACCCGCCAGTTCCCCAACCCCAAAGAGCTCCTCGAGCTCATGCAGTTCAAGAAGCCCGAGCTCGACGGCAAGAAGCGCCGCCTCGACGCCGCGCTCACGATCTACGACCTGCGCGACATCGCGAAGCGCCGTACACCCAAGGCCGCGTTCGACTACACGGACGGGGCAGCCGAGGGCGAGCTGTCGCTCTCGCGCGCCCGCCAGGCGTTCGAGGACATCGAGTTCCACCCCGACGTGCTGCGCCCGGCAGAGAACGTCGACATGTCGACCGAGATCCTCGGCGGCCCGTCGGCGATGCCGTTCGGCATCGCCCCCACCGGGTTCACGCGCCTGATGCAGACGGAGGGCGAGGTCGCCGGTGCCGGTGCGGCCGGTGCCGCCGGCATCCCGTTCACCCTGTCGACACTCGGCACGACGTCGATCGAGGGCGTGAAGGCCGCGAACCCGAACGGCCGCAACTGGTTCCAGCTCTACGTCATGCGCGACCGCGAGATCTCGTACGGCCTCGCCCGTCGCGCCGCCGAGGCCGGCTTCGACACGCTGCAGTTCACGGTCGACACGCCGGTGGCGGGCGCGCGCCTGCGCGACAAGCGCAACGGCTTCTCGATCCCGCCGCAGCTCACGCTCGGCACGATCGTCAACGCGATCCCCCGCCCGTGGTGGTGGTACGACTTCCTCACCACGCCGAAGCTGGAGTTCGCGTCGCTGTCCACGACGGGCGGCACGGTCGGCGAGCTCCTCAACTCGGCCATGGACCCGACCATCAGCTACGACGACCTCGCGATCATCCGCGAGATCTGGCCGGGCAAGATCGTCGTCAAGGGCGTGCAGAACGTCGCGGACTCGAAGCGCCTCATCGATGCGGGCGTCGACGGCATCATCCTGTCGAACCACGGCGGCCGCCAGCTCGACCGCGCCCCGATCCCGTTCCGCCTCCTGCCCGAGGTCGTGCGCGAGGTCGGCAAGGACGCCACCGTCATGGTCGACACCGGCATCATGAACGGGGCGGACATCGTCGCCTCGATCGCCCTCGGCGCGAAGTTCACCCTGATCGGCCGCGCGTACCTGTACGGACTGATGGCAGGCGGGCGCCAGGGCGTCGACCGCACCATCGCGATCCTGCGCAGCGAGATCGAGCGCACCATGAAGCTCCTCGGTGTGTCCTCCATCGCGGAGCTCGAACCCCGCCACGTCACGCAGCTGCAGCGGCTGGTCCCGGTGACGGTGTCGGCCCCGGTCGCCGAGGCGGCTGCGGCGGCCTCGCGCCCTCGCGCCGCTCGCGCCACGACGGCCTCGAGCGCTGCGAAGTCGGATGCGGCAGCATCCCGTCCTGCGAAGGCCCCGGCCGCGAAGAGCACCGCGCCGCGCGCGAAGGCCTGACCGCCCGACGGCTGCTCGCCTGTCACGATGTGCCGCTCACCGCAGCACGTTGCGACAGGCGAGCAGTACGTTCGGACCGAGGACGCGGACGAAGACGCTGCTCACCTGTCACGATGTGCCGGGAGGGGCAGCGTTTCGCGACGGGCGAGCGGATGCTGCGTCAGACGCGAACCGGAAGCGTGGGGATGAGCTGCTCGAGGTAGACCACGGTGTCTTCCCAGCCGTCGACCGCGTGGCAGCGCACGCCCATCGCGAGGACGGGGTAGTCGTTGCCGTCGGGGTCGAGGCGGTCGCCGACGAACAGCATGTCTTCGAGCGAGATTCCGGTCTGCGCTGCCAGCTGCCGCATGCCGTACGCCTTGTCGATGCCCTGCTCGGTGATGTCGACCGACGTCGAGCCGCCGGAGCGCACCTCGAGGTCGGGCAGCAGCGCCGCGACGGCGGCGCGCAGGCTGTTCTTCTTCTCGCCGGTGGGGTCCCACGCGGTCTTGGCGGGAACGGGCGCCCGCTGGCCGAGCGCGGAGAAGGTGATCTGCGAGCCGCGGTCCTCGAGGATGTCGCCCCATGTCTCGGTCTCCCAGAACCCGAGGCGACGGGCCTCGCCCTCGACCGCGGCGAGGGCGCGCGACTTCTGGTCGTCCGTGAGCGAGCGCTTGTAGACGGTCACGACCTCGTCATCGGCGAGCCGGTAGTACTGCGTGCCGCACGTGGGAAGCAGGTGCAGGCGTCCGAGGGCGTCGGCGGAGGCGTCCGGCAGGCGGTCGACGACCTGCGTGGTGAACTGCGCCAGCTGACCGCCCGAGATGATCGCCACCTCGACGCGCTCGGCCAGGGCGATCAGCAGCTCGCCGATGCGCGGGTCGATGCCGCTCTTCGAAGGGGCGAGCGTATCGTCGAGATCGAAGGCGACGAGAAGGGGCGGGATGCTTTCGGTCATCATGTCCGTCCTATCATGCGAGAGGCTCCGCCTTCCGGCGGAGCCTCTCTGTGGTCGGGGTGACAGGATTTGAACCTGCGGCCTCTTCGTCCCGAACGAAGCGCGCTACCAAGCTGCGCCACACCCCGTTTTGCAACCCTCCGAGTCTAACCGATCGTCAGGGGTGCTGCTGACCACGGCCGCCTCGACGTGACGATCGCGATGCCGAGGCTGAGGAGCGCGACGGCGATCGCGGCCGGCGCGCGGAGGGAGTCGGCCTCCGCGCCTGTCGCGGCCAGCTCCGCGGGGTGGGCATCGGCCGGTGGCTGCGGGGGAGTCTCGGCGGCAGGGGCTGGAGTGGCGGTCGGTGCCGGTGGAGCCGGGGCGATCACCGCGACCTGCGACGGCTCGCCGAACCGTTCGGTCCAGGCGAAGTCGGCACCGGTGTGGGCGACGAGCGCGGGAAGCTGGTCCGCCGCGCGCACGCTCCAGACGGCGGTGTAGTAGCCCGGTGCGGACATCTCCCACTCCGACGCGACGGTGTACTTCGCAGCCGGGCCCGCCGTCGGGTCGGTGGTGAGCTCGAGCGTTCCGGCGACGTCGGCACCCTCCGGGATCGCTGAACCCGGAACGGGCTCAGTAGCGGTGCGATCCACGACGGCGCTCGCTCTCACAGGCAGGAAGGATCCATCGTCGGCGCGCGGCCACGAACCGTCCGCCGCGATCACGGTCACCTCGTCGATGTAGGGACCGCCCTGCGCTTCCCGTGCCACGACGCGCGTCGAGATCGTGGGGGAGAAGGGCGGGAAGCGCGGTGCAGCGTCGGCTCCCGACGCGTCGAAGTGCACGCGGCCCGCCGGGCCGGCCGTCTCCTGGCCGCCGGGCGTCGTGAAGTGCCGCACCGCGGCGGCGAGGCCGGCGTCGAAGCGCCCGGTCCCGCTCACGGTGTACGGGCGGCCCTCGGCGGGCGGCGCGGCCACGATGGCGTACGTCGAGCCGGTGGACGCGTTCTCCAGCGTCGCCGACCCGGATTCCGCGAACACCGCGTTGGTCAGGGTGATCGTGCCCGTTGCGGGAGTGCTCGTCTCGACTCGGAGCGTACCGTTGCGGTGGTCTGCACCATCCGCGGCGAACACGAGCGCGCCGTTCGCGGACGCCGGCCCCGGCGCGGCGCGCATGGCTTCGTCGTAGTACGCGACGGCCCGCTCCTGGACGGCGCGGTCATGCTGCGGGGAGAGGGCCGACATCGTCCAGTGGATGGCTCCCGCGAGCGAGTCTCCGCGGTAGCCGAAGGCGTGCAGGGTCTCCTCGCGGTTCGCGATCGCCTTCACGGCCCACGCGACGGCGGCGGCCTGGACGGGGTCCTCCGTCTGTCCGTACGTGGTCACGAGGAGGTTGATCCCGGTGAGCTGCTGCGCCGAGAGACCCGCGGCCGAGCCGCTCACTCCGTGATCGGTGCTCTGCCCGGTCGGGGCGGGCGCTCCCGGCGTGATGCAGTACGTGTGGACGCCGTTCACCAGCATCGAGCCATGCCAGCCGTAGGCGGAGATCGGAGCCCAGGTGCCGAACCCGGTTCCGCGTTCGGCGGCGGCGGCGCGCGACGGAGAGACCACGTCGAGCGCGACGATGATCAGGAAGACGACGGCGACGAGCGCGTACGCGGGAGGCCGCAGAGCATGCCGGCTCAACAGGAGCCGGATCCCACCGGCGGACGAGCCGGTCACAGGCGCGCTCATTCGGCGCCGTCGATGACGGGCATGAGCGGGGCGTGGCGGCCGAAGCCGTGGGACCGGCCCCTGCCGTCTCGATCGGCGTCGTCCGTCGCCGCGGGGCCGAAGGGAGCGGTGGCCATGGTGATCGCGAGAGCGATCAGCAGCGCGAGCAGCCTCAGACGCAGGGGCAGACCGCTACCGTGAACCGCCGTCACGGCGAAGAGGGAGTGCGGGAGCAGGGTGTCCGCGGATCGGGATGAGCGCGAAGTGGTCATGCATCGAGGATGGGCGTCCCGCGCCCGTGGTGACGGTCGCGCTGGACGAACTGTGGATGACCGAGCGCCGAAGACGATTGGGGAGGAGGCCGTGCGGCCCGCTCGCGCTACGCCCGCGGAATGAGCGTGAGGAGCGAAGCCTCGGGACGGCAGGCGAAGCGCACCGGGGCGTAGATCGAGTGGCCCAGGCCCGCGCTCACGTTCAGCGGCACCGAGCGGCCGCCATGCGTCCACGTGCTGAGTCCGCGCGCTTGACGCAGCGGGATGTCGCAGTTGGCGACGAGCGCGCCGAAGCCGGGCAGGCGCACCTGACCGCCGTGTGTGTGGCCGCCGAAGATCGCGTCGGCACCCAGGTCGACGAAGTCGTCGAGCACGCGACGGTAGGGGGCGTGCGTCACACCGATCGAGAGATCCGCCGGCCCTTCTGCGCGCAGATCGGCCAGGGGAGCGGGGAGCGTCTCGAGCCGATCCCAGGAGCGGTGGGCGTCGCTGACGCCGAACGCGGCGATGCGCAGGCCCGCAGCATCCAACGATCCGACCTTGTTGTTCAGGTCGAGCCAGCCGAGCTCTCCGGCGAGGTAGTCGTCGAGCGCCTGCGTGTCGAGGGGCTCCGACGTGTGCTTCACCTTCGACGGACCGGTGAAGTACTTGAGCGGGTTGCGCGGAGAGGGGGCGGCGTGGTCGTTGGAGCCGTGCACGAAGACGCCGGGCACGCCGCGCAGGGGATCGAACGCCCGGCGCAGTCCCTGCAGGCCGTCGAAGTGGCCCATGTTGTCGCCGGTGTTGACGATCAGGTCGGGCTGGAGCTCGGCGAGTCCGGCGATCCAGTCCTGCTTGCGGTGCTGCCAGGGCGCCATGTGCGCGTCCGAGAGGTGGAGCACGCGGATGGGCGCAGTACCCGCGGGGAGCACCGGAACCTCATGGAAGCGGACGGTGAAGAGGTACCGCTCGATGCCGACGCCCCAGACGGCGGCGCCCGCGCCGACCGCCCCCACCACGCCGAGCGCAGTGAGGGCGGTGCGAGTCGGTGAAGACGGCACTAGCCGTTGCCGTTGCCGCCGCCGCGACCACCGCCGCCGCCGCAGACGGCGGCCGCGTAGTCGACCGTGATCGACGTGTTCCGGTTGACGACGCTGCCTGCACCCGGGTTCGTCGCCGTGGAGCGGGTCTGAGCGCCTGCGGCCGCGTCGACCGTGCAGGCGCCGTCGCCGACATTGCCGAATCCGGCACTGCGCAGCGCCTTCTTTGCGTCTTCCAGCGTGCGGTTCGACACGTCAGGAACGGTGACGCCCTGTCCGTTGCTGGGGCTGATCGTCACGGTGCTGCCGCCCGCCACCTTGCCGGGGCCTGGGTTCTGCGCGGCCACGACGCCTTCCGGCTGGTCGGAGTCCACCGGCCCGCCCACCTCGACGGTGAAGCCGGCGTCGGTCAGGATCTTCGTCGCCTCGTCGATCGACTTGCCCACGACGTTCGGCAGATCCGTCAGCACCTGCTTCGTCAGCTCGGCGTCTTCTCGCGCGAAACGGTCGCCGCCGTACGCGTCGTTGGCCGCGCCCTGAACCGCCCTCGTGATCCGATAACGGATGTCGGAGAGCTTGTTGCCGTTGTACCAGGTCTTGAAGATGTCGCCGCCGCCGTCGACGTTGCCGGCCCACGTCGCCGTGGCAACCTTCGTGCTCGAGGTCACGAGCCACGACTGGATCGACTCATGCGTCCCGGTCTTGCCGATGAGCGGAACACCGTCGCGGGGACTTCCGGCTGCACCCGTACCGCCGTTCATGACGCCCTGGAGTGCGTATGCGGCGGTGGCGGCGACGCGGGGCTCGATCACCTCGCTGCACGCGCGCTGTGGCTTGGGAAGCTCGTTGCCGTCAGCGTCGGTAACGCGGTCGATCACCTGAGGCTGGCAGTAGGTGCCGTTGTTGGCGATGGTCGCATAAGCCTCGGCCATGGCAAGGGGAGACACAGACGTGATTCCGATGACCGAGGTGAGGGTGTTCAAGTTGGCAGGCGCGTTGTTGTAGGCGTCGAGGACTCCCATCTTGGTCGCGACATTGCCGATGTCGCAGAGATTCAGCTTCTCTGCCATGGCGAAGTAGCCGGTGTTGAGCGAGTCGCGTGTGAACTGCATCGGTGTGCCGACGTATCCGCGCTGACGATTGAAGTTGTTCACAACGGTGTTCGTCGTGTTGACCCAGTCGCTTTCGCAGGTCTTCATTCGCTTGAAGACTCGCGTGGAGCCATTCAGCGTCTCGTTGACGGAATGCCCCTTCTCGAGCCAGTCGACCAGCGTGAAGAGCTTGAACGTCGATCCGGCGTTGAATCCTCGCGAGTTGCCGAAGGTCTGATCGCCCGCGTAGACCTGGGCCGAGTAGTTCCAGTCGTCGGCGTGCGCGGCGTCCTCGCTGAAGATCGTGTTCTGTGCCATCGCGAGAACACGGCCGGTCGTCGCCTCAACGCTCACCGTGGCTGATCCGAAGCGGCCCGGGGTGTAATCCGGAGCAGTCGGCATGTCGGCGGCGCTGGTCGGTGCATTCTCGGCCATCGCCTGCTCCGCGGGAATCTGCACGCGCGGGTCCAGCGTCGTGTAGACGTTGAGACCGCCGCGCTGGAGCGTGTCCTGGCGGTTCTCGCGGGTCTCGCCGAATGCGGGGTCGTTCAGGATGACGTACTTGACGTACTGGCAGAAGTAGGCGGCTCCGCCCGCGTTCGCGCACCCCGTCTTCGGTTCGACGATGCTGGGCGTGATCGGCCAGACCGCGGCCTCGACGTACTGCTCGCGGGTGATCTTGCCGTCCTCGAGCATGCGGCTCAGCACGTACAGCTGGCGCACCTTCGTGGAGGTGTAGCCGTCGGCCGCAGCGAACTTCTGCTCCTCGGTGATGTCGCCCGACGCGACGAGCGCGTCGAGGGCTGCGAGGTTCGCGCCTTCATCGATGGCCCCGTCGGGCGCCTTGTTGAAGGTGGCGCCGTCGGAGCCGAAGATCGAGCCGCCGGCCCGGTCGATGCGGTAGCTGTTCGGGTTCTGCACCATGCCGGCGAGAGTCGCCGCCTGCGCGACCGTGAGGTTCGCGGCGGTGGTGGCGAAGTAGCGGCGGGCAGCGGCCTCGATGCCGTAGGTGATGCCGCCGAAGTTCGCGATGTTGAGGTAGCCGAGCAGGATGTCGTTCTTCGAGTACTTCTGCTCGAGCGAGATGGCGTAGCGCATCTCCTGCAGCTTGCGCGTGTAGCCCTCGGCTCCGTCGGCCGTGGTCGCGTCGTACCAGCAGTTCTGAAGAACCTGCTCGCGGCTCACTTTTTCGATCGGGAGGCCGGTCGCCTCGTCGGTGACGATCTCTCCCGCTTCGTCGGTCTCGTATTCGGTTTCGGCGTTCTGCTCGCACTTCTGGATCAGCACGTTCTTGACGTACTGCTGACTGATCGACGAGCCGCCCTGCGTCTCAGCTGCGCCGCCGGCGTTGGACAGCAGCGCGCGTGTCGTGCCGATGAGGTCGATGCCGCCGTGCTGGTAGTAGCGCGGGTCTTCACTCGACAGCAGCGCGTCGTACATGACGGGGTTGATCTGATCGAAGTTGACCGGGGTGCGGTCCTGCTCGAGGAACTGCGTCATGAGCGACGGCTGACCGGTCGCGGGATCGGTGTAGTAGAAGTTGCTCGGGAGCATGAGCTTGTCGATCTCGAGGACGCTCGGAAGATTGTCGAACATCGTGATCGCGCGCTCTGCCGCGGTGCTCGTGATCGCGACCGCGGGGGTGACGGTCGCCGCAATGAGGACACCGGCTGCGGCACTGAGGCCGACGAGCCCGGCGAGTCCGCCGAGCACACCGGTGGCCGTGCGTTTGGTATCAGGCATAGGGTTGATCGTAGGGGAACTAGCTGGGCGATTCCCCGACGGGCGCGCGCCCGCGGAGGTGTTTCACAGCCTCATCAGCCCCGAAATCCTGCCGCCAGCCCCCATCCTCGAGGAGTCGCGATGACGACGTGGGAGTACCTCACCACGCCCCTTCTGATCCACAACACGGCCGCGATCCTCAACAACTGGGGCAAGCAGGGCTGGGAGCTCGTGCAGGTCGTGCCAGGCCCCGAAGGCGGTCTGGTCGCCTACTTCAAGCGCCCGTCCGGCGGCGGTGAGCAGAACGCGGGGCTGGATGCTGCGGCCCAGGCCGCCAAGCAGTTCGAGGAGTCCTGAGCATGGCCGTGAGCGAGCGTCTCGCCGAACTCGGCATCGACCTCCCCGACGTCGTCCCGCCCGTCGCGGCGTACGTGCCGGCGAAGGCGCACGGCGACCTGGTCTACACCGCCGGCCAGCTGCCGATGATCTCGGGTGCCCTGCCCGCGACCGGCAAGGTCGGCGAGGGCCACGGGCTGGTGCCTGCCGCGGACGCGAAGGCGTACGCCCGGCAGAGCGCCCTGAACGCGATCGCCGCCGCCGCGGCCGCCGTGGGCGGGGTGGACCGCCTCACCGGCGTGCTCAAGGTGACCGGCTTCGTGGCGTCCGTTCCCGAGTTCACCGGCCAGCCCGGCGTGATCAACGGCGCAAGCGAGCTGCTCGGCGAGGTGTTCGGCGACGCCGGCCGGCACGCCCGCTCAGCGGTCGGCGTCCCCGTTCTGCCGCTGGACGCCCCCGTCGAGGTCGAGGTCGTCTTCTCGTACGCCTGATCGGCGACGCGAGCCACGAACGACAGAGAGCGGATGCTGCAGCCCCGGGCTGCAGCATC
>NZ_JBHTUV010000022.1:0-61341 GCF_042793475.1 Microbacterium sp. NPDC056569
CCGCCCGCTCACGGGCGGCGCGCGTTCTTCGTTCTCGCACATACCGCGCAGTCGGTATGATGTCCTTCACGGACGACAGCACGGAATCGCGAGAGGGTGGATGTCCGCACGCGGCGCAGCGCCGCCGTCACGACGAGGAGGTCGGATGAAGATCACCGGAGCAGTGCTCGAGGTCTCGGGCGCCCAGCCGCCGTTCGCGCAGACACACCCGTTCACGGTGGGCGAGCTCGAGCTCGACCCGCCCGGGGCCGGCGAGCTTCTCGTGCGGATCGAAGCCGCGGGCGTGTGCCACTCCGACCTCAGCGCCGTCGACGGCAACCGGGTGCGCCCGGTCCCCATGCTGCTGGGCCACGAGGCCGCAGGCATCGTCGAGCAGCTGGGGGACGGCGTCGACGACCTCGCGGTGGGCGACCGGGTGGTCATGACGTTCCTGCCGCGATGCGGCGAGTGCGACGGATGCCGCACCGACGGGCGGCTGCCGTGCGCACCGGGTTCGGCGGCCAATGGAGCGGGTACGCTGCTCGGCGGTGGCATCCGTCTCCATCGCGATCACGACGCCGCGACGCAGGACGTGCACCACCACCTCGGCGTCTCGGCGTTCGCCACGCACGCCGTGGTGAGCCGCGCCTCCGTCGTGCCGGTCGACGCCGACGTGCCGCCCGAGATCGCCGCGCTGCTCGGATGCGCGGTGCTCACCGGCGGCGGCGCGATCGTCAACGCCGGGCGTCCTGCGGCGGGCGACCGCGTCGTCGTGGTCGGACTCGGGGGCGTCGGCATGGCGGCGCTCCTCGTGGCCGTCGCGCTCGGGCATGAGGTGGTCGGGGTCGACACCGTGCCCGCCAAGCTCGCCGCCGCCCGCGAGTGCGGCGCGAGCGAGGCGCTGACTCCCGCGCAGGCCGTGGACCGCGGCATCCGTGCGCCCGTCGTCGTGGAGGCGGCCGGCGCCGCGCGTGCGTTCGAGACCGCGCTCGCCCTCACCGCGCCCGGCGGCACCACCGTCACGGTCGGGCTGCCGGCGCCCGACGCGCGCGCGAGCGTGTCTCCCCTGCTGCTCACCGCCGAGGCGCGGACCATCGTCGGCAGCTACCTCGGCTCGGCCGTGCCGAGCCGAGACATCCCCCGCTACGTCGAGCTGTGGCGCGCGGGACGCCTGCCGCTCGAGCGACTCGTCTCCTCCCGCATCGGCCTCGACGACCTCGACGCCGCCATGGACCGGCTCGCCGCGGGCGGCGAGCTGCGCCAGCTGATCACCTTCGAAAGGAACGACGCATGACCAGGACCGCCATCGTCACCGGGGCCGCGCGCGGCATCGGCGCCGCGACCGCCCGGCGCCTCGCCGCCGACGGGCTCGCGGTCGCCGTGCTCGACCTCGATGAGGACCAGTGCGCCGACACCGTGTCGGCGATCACGGATGCCGGGGGTCGTTCCCTCGCCGTCGGCGCCGATGTCGCCGACGCGGCCTCGGTGGAGCGGGCCGTCGCGCGCGTCGCCGACGAGCTCGGCGCGCCGACGGTGCTGGTGAACAACGCCGGGATCATCCGCGACAACCTGCTGTTCAAGATGACGGAGGACGACTGGGACGCCGTGCTCGCCGTCCATCTGCGCGGGGCGTTCCTGATGTCGCGCGCGGTGCAGGAGCACCAGGTGACGGCGGGCTGGGGGCGCGTGGTGAACCTGTCGAGCACCTCCGCGCTCGGCAACCGCGGGCAGGCCAACTACGCCGCGGCCAAGGCCGGCATGCAGGGCTTCACCAAGACGCTCGCGATCGAGCTGGGCCGCTTCGGCGTCACCGCCAACGCCGTCGCGCCCGGTTTCATCGTGACCGACATGACGCGCGCCACCGCCGAGCGCATCGGCGTCTCGTTCGAGGACTTCATCGCGCACAACGCCGCCGAGCTCCCGGTCGGCCGCGCCGGCACCCCCGACGACATCGCCGCCGCGGTGTCGTACTTCTGCTCCGAGGGCGCCGGCTTCGTGTCGGGTCAGGTGCTGTACGTCGCCGGGGGTCCGCGGGCATGAGCATCGTCGTCGACTCCCCCGCGGCGCTGGCCGACGCGATCGGCACCACGGCCGCCGGCGACTGGTTCGAGGTCGACCAGCAGCGCATCCAGGCGTTCGCGGACGCCACCGAGGACTGGCAGTGGATCCACCTCGACGCCGAGCGCGCGGCATCCGGGCCGTTCGGCACCACCATCGCGCACGGCTACCTCACGCTGTCGCTCCTCCCCCGCCTCACGCAGGGGCTGCTCGCGGTCGACGGTGCAGCCATGGTCGTGAACTACGGCCTCGACAAGGTGCGGTTCCTCCAGCCCGTGGCGGTGGACTCGCGCGTCCGCGCCGTGACCGAGGTGACGTCCGCCGAGCCCACGCCCCAGGGCTATCGGGTCGGGCTGCGCACGACGGTCGAGCTCGAGGGCTCGGCCCGCCCCGCCCTCGTCGCCGACACCGTGGCGCTGTTCGTCCCGGAGGAGTGAACGGCGACGGATGCTGCGACCCCCGGCCGCAGCATCCGTTCGGCGTCGTCGCGGAGCGTGACGCTCACGCGCGGGCGTCGAACTCGGCCCGCAGGTACTTGGGCGCCTGCACGCGCCAGGCCTCGGTGATCAGCTCGGCGAGGTGATCGCCGTCGATTCCTGCCATGCGGAACGCGACCTTCGGCTCGCCCCACGGCGTGGTGGTGCGCAGGAACACGTCGGGCTCCATCTCGACGAGGGCGAGCGCGTCGATCGGGTCCGAGACCTTCACGCCGACGACGAGCTCGGAGGCGATGATCGCGCGCACGTCGTCGGGGATGCTCGGCCAGGGGTGGCACTCCCACGCGTAGAGCTTCGACCGGACGAACCAGGCAGCGCCGCCGGTCGTCGCCCGCTCCTCGCTCCCGGGCAGTGCCGCAGCGGTGCGGCGCAGATCGTCGAGGGTGGCCACGCCGCGAGCCTAGGGCGTGTCTCCGACACCGGCCCGGGGGTCAGGGCACCGGGTCGTCGCCGCGCCCCCACGCGATCGCGATCAGCCGGCGCAGCACGTCGAGGTCGATGTCGTCGAGCTTCTTCACGTACACGCACCCGGCCCCCTCGGTGTAGGTGCCGAGCTCCGGCAGGAGCGCCGCACCGGCGGGGAGGTCCTTCAGGCCGTACAGGGAGAGCTGCGCCTTGCGCGGCGAGAACGCCGTCTTCGGCCATTGCCCCTGCCGCTTCGGGTCGGACGGCGACACGTACCGGTAGCTCCCGTAGCCGACCATCGACGCACCCCAC
Source organism: Microbacterium sp. NPDC056569 (assembly GCF_042793475.1). Taxonomy (NCBI): domain Bacteria; kingdom Bacillati; phylum Actinomycetota; class Actinomycetes; order Micrococcales; family Microbacteriaceae; genus Microbacterium; species Microbacterium sp. NPDC056569. The sequence goes on from NZ_JBHTUV010000022.1 coordinate 3,252, forward strand.
ATCACGGGGTCGGCCCCGGTCACCTCGTGGAAGATCGCCGCGAGCTCGATGCCGTCTTCCCGTCGCCGCTGCGGCGTCGCCGCCTCGAGGAAGGCGGACACGTCCGCGTCCGTCGCCTGAGTCTTGATCTCGGTCACGCGGCCATTATGGCCGCGGACGCCGACACCGGCCAGGGGTCGTCAGCGGTCAGACCCGCTCGAGCACCATCGCCATGCCCTGACCGCCGCCGACGCACATCGTCTCGAGCCCGTAGCGGCCGCCGGTCTCGGCCAGCCCGTTGATGAGGGTGGACGTGATGCGGGCGCCGGTCATGCCGAACGGATGCCCCACCGCGATGGCTCCGCCGTGCACGTTGAGCCTTTCGGGGTCGACGCCGAGCTCGCGCGCCGACGGGATCACCTGGGCGGCGAACGCCTCGTTGATCTCGACGAGGTCCATGTCTTCGATCGACAGTCCGGCGAGCGCGAGAGCGCGACGGGATGCCTCGACCGGGCCGAGCCCCATGACCTCGGGCGACAGGCCTGAGACACCGGTCGACACGATCCTCGCCAAGGGCTCGAGCCCGAGCTCGTCGACGACGCGGTCCGACACGACCACGACCGCCGCCGCACCGTCGTTCAGCGGGCAGCAGTTGCCCGCGGTGACGGTGCCGTCCGGCCGGAACACCGGGTCGAGACCGGCCAGCGCCTCGACCGTGACGCCCGCGCGAGGACCGTCGTCGGCGGCGACCACCGTCCCGTCGGCGAGGGCCACCGGCGTGATGTCGCGCCGCCAGAAGCCGGAGGCGATCGCGGCCTCCGCCCTCTGCTGCGAGCGGGCCGCGAAGGCATCCTGCTCCTCACGGCTCACCCCGCGCAGCCGCGCCACGTTCTCGGCCGTCTGCCCCATCGCGATGTACGGGTCGGGCAGCGCTCCGTCCTCGCGCGGATCCGTCCACGCCGCGGAATCCGCTCCCGCCCGGGCCGCCGTTCGCGCGAACGCCGCCGCGAACGCGGGGTTCGCAGCATCCGGGATGTCCGACGCCCCCGCGCCGTAACGTGAGACCGCCTCGACGCCCGCCGAGACGAACACGTCGCCCTCGCCGGCTCTGATCGCGTGGAACGCCATGCGCGTCGTCTGCAGCGACGACGAGCAGTAGCGGTTGACGGTCGCGCCCGGAACGGCGTCCCAGCCGAGCAGCACCGCGACGATCCGGGCGAGGTTGAAGCCCTGTTCGCCCGCGGGCTGACCCGTTCCCAGCAGCAGATCCTCGACCCTCGCCGGATCCAGGCCGGGCACCTTGTCGAGCGCGGCGCGCACCATGCGCGCGGCGAGGTCGTCGGGTCGGATGCCGGTGAGCGACCCCTTGCGCGCGCGCCCGATCGGCGAACGCGCCGTGGCCACGATGTAGGCCTCAGTCATTTCTTCTCCTTCAGACGAACGCGGGGATGCCGGTGATGGCGCGGCCGACGATGAGGGAGTTCATGTCATAGGTGCCCTCGAACGTGTAGACGGCCTCGGCGTCGGCGAAGTAGCGTGCGATGCCGTACCCGGCGGGGATGCCGAGCTGCTCCTGCCCGCCGAGCTGCACGCCGTTGCCGCCGCAGATCTCACGGCACAGGGCCACCGTCTCGCGCACCCGCGCACTGACGAAGGCCTTGGCCATCGCGGAGTGGTGGTCCTTCTGCCGGCCCTCGTCCTGCAGCTGCGACACCCGCACGCACATGCCGATGCACGCGGTGATGTTGGCGAGCGCGTCGGCGAGCTTCTGCTGCACGAGCTGGAACGACGCGATCGGCTTGCCGAACTGCACCCGGGCCTTCGCGTAGGCTACCGCGCACTCGTAGGCGCCGACGGCGACGCCGAGCGCCTGCCAGGCCACCTGCGCGCGGGTGATCCGCAGCACGGCCGCGAGGTCGCGGAACCCGTCGATCCGCTGCAGGCGGTCGCGCTCGGGCACCACGACGTCGGTCAGGACGATGTCGGCGTTCTCGACCGTGCGCAGCGACTGCTTGCGCTCGATCTTCGTCGCGGTGAAGCCGACCGAGGGCGTGCGCACGAGGAAGCCCTTCACCTGATCGTCCGCCACGTCGCGCGCCCAGATCACGACCAGGTCGGCGAAGGCGCCGTTGCCGATCCACCGCTTCGCGCCGTTGAGCACCCACTCGTCGGCGCCATCCGGACGGGTCCGTCGTTCGGCGGTGGTCTCGAGGCCCTTCGCCGTGTCCGAGCCGTGCCCCGGTTCGGTGAGGCCGAAGCATGCGATCTGCTCGCCGCGCGCCAGCACCGGCAGCCACTCGGCGCGCTGCTCCTCGGATCCGCCGACGGCGATCGAGGTCATCGCGAGTCCGCTGTGCACGCCGATGAACGTCGCGGTCGACGGGTCGGCGCGCGCGATCTCCATCGCCACCCAGCCTCGGAAGACGTTGCTGTTCTCGAACTGCCGGGTCTCGGGGAACGCGTTGCCGTAGAGGCCGAGCTCGGCGATCCGCGGCACCAGGTGGCGGGGGCTCTCGGCGCGATCCCAGTGGTCGTCGGCGAACGGCCGCACCTCGGTCTCGAGGAAGCCGCGGATCTCGCGCAGCGCGCGCTGCTCGGCATCCGTCAGCAGTTCCTGGAACGCGTAGAGGTCGGCGTCGAGCACATCCGCCGCTTGCGCCACGGCGTCGGCAGTGGCCTGCTCGGTCAAGGTGAACGTCATCGTGTCTCCTTCGGGGTCGTGCGTCGAGTATGCATCACTTCTCAGAATGTTGCACAACACTCTCAGAAACGTTGCACGCTCCCACCCCGAGACCGGTAGAGTTCCCGCATGACCTCGACGACGGCGACGACCACCATCGCGGCGGTGGGAACGGATGCTGCACCCTCGTGGCTGTCGGAGCGCCTGGCGAGCGGCGCGCACCCCGACGCGCAGCGCGCGTTCGACGCGGCCCGCTCGACCCTGATCGGCGGCCGCCGCATCGACATGACGGCGCTCGCCGGCACGCTGGGCGTGGACCGCACGTCGCTGTTCCGGTGGGTCGGCAACCGCGACGCCCTGCTCAGCGAAGTGCTGTGGTCGCTCGCCATTCCGACCCTCGTGCAGGCCGAGCACGCGAGCGAGACGCTGACCGGCGGCGAGCGGGTCGCGGGCATCCTCACGCACTTCGTCGACGACCTCATCACGGCCGAGTACTTCCGGTCGTTCCTGCGCCGCGAGCCGGCACGCGCCCTGCGGCTGCTCACCACGAAGGAGAGCCCGATCCAGCGGCGCTACGTCGCGACGGCGGAGTGGCTCGTCCGCCGGGATCTCGGCGAGGCGCCGCTGGGCGGCGCGATCGCGCCCGCCGACCTCGCGTACATCCTGGTGCGCCTGTCGGAGTCGTTCACGTACGCCGACCTCATCTCGGGCGACACCCCGAGCGCCGATCGCGCCCGCGTCGCGTTCCGCCTGACGCTGCGGGTCGACGGATGAGCGCGGTCTACCCGGTGCGGGAGCCGTTCGCGACCCGCTGGAACGACAACGACCAGTACGGGCACCTCAACAACACCGTCTACTACGCGGCGATGGACACGGCGGTGAACGCCTTCATGATCCGCGAGGGCGGCCTCGAGCCCGTCGGCGGCGCCGCGATCGCGCTGTGCGCGGCGTCGTCGTGCGAGTTCCTCGCGTCGGCCGGCTTCCCCGAGCCGCTCGAGGTCGGCATCGGCGTCGAACGGCTCGGCACCACGAGCATCACCTGGGCGCTCGGCATCCTCCGTTCCGGAGAGGACGACCCGATCGCGACGGGGCGATTCGTGCACGTGTTCGTGGATGCTGCGACCCGGCGCCCGACGCCGGTGCCGGCATCCGTCCGCACGGCGATCGAGACCTGCATCCTCGCGGGCTGAACCGCCTCAGTCGGCTGCGACGCCCGCCAGGTACCCGCCCACGGCGGAGATGGCGGGGGCGAAGAAGTAGCCACCGCCCGTCGTCGTGACCCACTCGCGGTCGAGGACGAAGGTCTTCGACGCGCCCGACGGCGTGCGCACGTCGAACGAGCGGTCGCGGTCGCCGTGCACGTCGGCCTGCCCGATCACCGGGTCCTGGCCGCCGGCGTTGGGCTGGAGCGCGGAGTTCGCCCATCGCCGGGTCACGAACTCGAACTGGTCCTCGATCGACGCCATGTGCGCGACGAACATGAGCCCCCGCTCGGCCGAGACGAGCTCGGGCGAAGGGTCGGCGACGCCGGCGAGCACGGGTCCGTACGGGATGCCGCGCCGCAGCATGAGCCGCAGCATCGTGTCGGCGGGGGCGCCGAAGTCGGTGCCGCTGTCGCGCGGGTTGACCTTGCGGATGTGGCCCGCCATCGGGCACGTGTCGCCGAACACGTCGGCGCGCGCCTTGGGGTGATCATCGCCGCGATAGCCGCCCTCGGCAAGGCTCCGCACCGGGGTCCACGCGCGGGTGTCGTCGTCGAACTGGAAGTGGTTGTTCGCGAACTCGTCGCCGGCGAGATCGAGGTCGTCTCTGTCGGGGGTCCGCGAGACGGGCGCGCCGCTGGGCCAGCGTCCGACCATCAGCGCGGCGAAGTGCACCGGATCGGTGCCGTACTCGGCGCCCGCGGCGGCGGCGAAGTCCCAGAACGCGGGGACGTCCTGGGCCAGGCGTCGGCACACGAGGTACGAGCCGTTGCGCGCCCAGTCGGGGAACGCGCCGTCGTCGGACGCGGGCACGCGCGGATCGGCGGGATCCTGCCGAGGCATCCCGAGCACGAACTGCCCGGGCCACACGAGCGGCTGGCCCGCCTTGCCGAACAGGCCCGCGTGCGGGTTGCGCGGATCGAGATAGCGCGGGGCGAGCAGCTCGCCGTCGGCGGTCGCACCCCGCACGCCGGGCTGCGAGACCCCGTCCTTGAACCCGAAGTGCTCGTGGCCGCCGAGCGACCCCGGCAGTTTCTCACCCGCCTGTGCGAAGAGCAGGGAGACGCCGTTGCGACCGGCCTCCTCCAGGATCACGGATGCCTCGGCCTCGGCATCCGCGGAGGAGTCGGCCGCGACCGTCACGAGGACGTCGGCCTCCGACCCGTCGCCTCCGACGCGCCAATGGGACCGGTGCCCGGGCCTAGCGGGATCGGCCGGGTCACCCAGGTATGTCGAGCGCGCGGCGAGACCCTGGCGGAACGCCTCGTCCCTCAGCTCCTCCAGCGCGTCGTCGCCCAGGAGCTTGGCGATCGCCGGCGCCGACAGCGCGAATGCGACCCACGTCGCCGGTGTCGTGGGCTCGGTCGCCCCGGTCCGCAGCCGCTCGCGACGGAACTCGCGGCGGAAGTCGAGCACCTCCTGCATGCTGCTGAGCCGCGGCGCCAGCCAGCGCAGCCACGTGCGGGCGCGCGCGACCTCGTCCATCCGCAGGAAGAGGAACCGCTGATGGTCCTTGTTGAACCCGGGGATGACGTTGCCCTGGACGTCGGCCGTCGTCTCCGCGTCGAAGCGCGGCTCGCCCTCGGGGAAGGCCGCGGCGTCGAGGGAGCGAGCGATCGGTCCGGGCTCCGCAGGCAGCTCGATGCCGGAGAGCCGCGGGACGCCCTCCGGCATCAGTCCCGCGAGCGCGGGTGCTCCTTCGCCGGTCATGCCATCCCCCCGCTCACGACGTGCGCCGACATGGTGATGTGCTCGGCGATCTGCCCGCCGAACTCGATGGGACGACCGCCGATGCGGATGTCGCCCACCAGGAACCCCTCGCTCGCCGGAACCTCGTACGTCACGCGCAGTGCCGCACCCGCGGTGCCGCGTTCGATGGTCCAGTAGTCGCCGACCGGCGTGCCGTCGGGTTTCGTCCAGCCGGAGTCGTCCCAGCCGATCATGTAGAGCCCCGGCGGATCCGCCGTCGCGACCGACAGCCCCTGCCGGGACATCGCCCACACGTCGACGTTGATCCGGGCGTCCGCGCCGGTCGCCCGCGAGTAGGGCAGCGCGTCGTACCCGTCGACGGCGTGCTGCGACGGCTCCAGCTCCTGCGAGACGCCCAGCAGGTCGCGCATCGAGTTGATGGGCATGACGTAGTGCACGATGCCGTCCGTCGTGTTCCACCGGTTGCGCGGTTCGTACGCGCCCCCGCCCGGGAAGAGGTCGTCGTGGGCGACGTCCGGCGAGACGTGACGCCGGTACAGCGCCAGCACGACGTCCGGGTGAACCGCGGCCAGCAGCATCCAGTACTCCGGCGTCTCGGTCGTGAAGGTGACACGCGAGATGGCGTCGCCCGCCCTGTCGACGTGCCACTCGAGGTACTCGATCTGCACGTCACGCGATTCGGCCGCCGCGTAGGCGGCACGGCGGTCGTCGCGATGCTCCATCAGCAGCGGCCGGGAGAGCCCCGTCCACGTGATCGCCCGCTCGCGATCGCGTCGCGCCGGACGCAGCATCGGGTTCACGTAGGCGCCCCGCCCGCTGACCTCGGTGGACGCGGCGATCAGCCCGCTCACCAGGTCGTGCCAGTGCCCCGGGAAGGCCGACCCGGGTCCTACGTCGTCGAGGTGCGCGGGAGCCGAGAACCGGGCCAGTGCCATGGTCGAGAAGCTAGCAGCGGAGGGATGCGGAGCCGGGATTTCGGCACAAACCGACCATCCGGTATGCTCGCTTGCAGCGCCTCGATGGTGGGGCGCGAAGGGGGTCGAGGATGACTGCAGTACCGGGATTGGATGCCGCGGGCCTGACCGCATGGCTGAATGAGACGCATCCGGAGCTCGCAGGCGAGGATCTCGGCGCGACGGTGATCGCCGGCGGTCGCAGCAACCTCACCTACGCCGTCGACGGGGCCCGGAGCCCGCTCATCCTGCGCAGGCCGCCGCTCGGGCACGTGCTGTCGAGCGCCCACGACATGCGCCGCGAGCACCGCGTCATCTCCGCCCTCGACGGCACCGCCGTACCGGTCCCCCGAGCGATCGACGTCGTCGACGACAGCGAGTCCGCGCGCGTGACCGGCACCGTCTTCTTCGTGATGGAGCGCGCGCCGGGCCGCGTCCTCGCCCAGCGCGCGCAGAACGCGGGATACACGGCCGCGGGCCTGCGCCGGCTGAGCCTCGACCTCGCGCGGCACCTCGCCGACCTCCACGCGGTCGATCCCGAAGCCGTCGGTCTCGCCGGCTTCGGGCGTCCGGACGGCTACCTCGAGCGCCAGCTCGCCACCTGGCGGCGGCAGCTCGACGCCTCGCGCTCCCGGGCCACGCCCGCCCTTGATGCCCTGCAGGCGAGTCTGGCCGACGGCATCCCGATGTCCTCCCGTGCCGGGATCGTGCACGGCGACTACCGACTCGACAACGCGCTCGTCGTCGGCGAGCCGGAGGAGCCGCACATCTCGGCGATCCTCGACTGGGAGATGGCGACCCTCGGCGATCCGCTCGTCGACCTCGGCATGTTCGGGCTGTACTGGGACATCGCCGACCTGCCCGGCGGGGCGGGTGTCGTGCCCAGCGCCGTAGACCCCGGCGCCGGCTACCCGGAGTTCGACGAACTCGTCGACGCGTACGCCGAGCACGCGGGGATCGCCGTGCCCGACCTGCGCTGGTACCGCGCCTTCGCCGCGTACAAGCTCGCGGTGATCCTCGAGGGCATCCACTTCCGGTATCAGGCCGGCGACACCGTCGGAGACGGATTCGACCGCATGGGCGGGCTCGTCGAGCCGCTCGCCCGGAAGGGTCTCGGCACGGTCGAGACCCACGCACAGGAGGTGCGCTGATGGACTTCGCCCCCGACGCCACGACCCGCGACCGCACCGAGCGGGCGCGTGCATTCCTCGAGGAGCATGTACTGCCCGCCGAGCCCGTGCTCGATGCGCAGCTCGCCGCGACGCCCGGCGATTGGACGGTGCGTCCGATCGTGCGAGAGCTCCAGGCCGAGGCGCGCGGGCAGGGACTCTGGAACCTCTTCCTCCCCGGCGACCACGGCGGCGCCGGCCTCACCAACCTGCAGTACGCACCGGTCGCCGAGGTCACCGGCTGGAGCCCGCGCCTCGCCCCGGCCGCGTTCAACTGCGCCGCCCCCGACACCGGCAACATGGAGGTGCTGAACGACTTCGGCACGCCCGCGCAGAAGGAGCGCTGGCTCGAGCCGCTGCTCGACGCGCGCATCCGCTCGGCGTTCTGCATGACCGAGCCCGATGTCGCCTCGTCCGACGCGACGAACATCGGCACGCGCATCCGCCGCGACGGCGACCACTACGTGATCAGCGGGCGCAAGTGGTGGTCGACCGGCGCGATGAACCCCGATGCGGCGGTCTTCATCGTGATGGGCAAGACGGATCCGGATGCTGCGCGCCACCGTCAGCAGTCGATGATCCTGGTCCCCCGCGACACCGCGGGAGTGCGCATCGTGCGCCCGCTGACGGTCTTCGGCTACGACGACCGCGATCACGGCGGTCATGCGGAGATCGCGTTCGACGACGTACGAGTGCCTGCCGAGAACCTCATCGCCGGCGAGGGCGACGGCTTCGCGATCGCGCAGGCGCGGCTCGGACCCGGGCGCATCCACCACTGCATGCGCGCGCTCGGCATGGGCGAGCGCGCGCTCGCCCTCATGATCGAGCGGGCATCGGCGCGGCACGCCTTCGGACGCACGCTCGCCGAGCAGGGTGTCGTGCGCGAGTGGATCGCCGAGGCGCGCATCCAGCTCGAGGCGCTCCGGCTGCTCGTGCTCAAGACCGCCTGGCTCATGGACACCGTGGGCAACCGCCACGCCATGACCGAGATCCAGGCGATCAAGATCGCCGTGCCCCGCGCCGTGCAGCAGATCGTCGACCGGGCGATCCAGCTCCACGGCGGCGCGGGCGTCGCGTCCGACACCCCGCTGGCCGAGCTCTACGCCGGCGTGCGCAGCCTCCGCATCGCCGACGGCCCCGACGAGGTGCACCTCGCCGGTCTCGGCCGCGCGCAGCTGCAACCCTGAGGACCCGGCCCCCGCAGCATCCGTCCCCCATCCCTGTGTTCCTGGAATCGCGAAAGGGTGGAGTTCCGCACCCTTCGCGCTTCCGCATCACCCCCGGTTCGAGCGTCGAAGGAGACGACATGACCCACACCCCCGACCCCGCGATCGACGGCGCGGGCTTCGCGACGCTGTCGGTGGCGAGCATCCTCGCCGAATCGGCCGTACGGCACGCAGAGCGCACGGCGTTCCACTTCGCCGGCACGACCCTCACCTACCGCGAGCTGTGGGAGCAGACGCGCGCGTATGCGGGTGCGCTGCGGGCCCGTGGCATCGGCCGCGGCGACCGCGTCGCGATGCTCGTGCCGAACGTGCCCGACTTCGCCCGCGTGTACTACGCGGCGCTGTCGCTCGGCGCGGTCGTCGTGCCGGTGCACCTGCTGTTCAAGGCCGAGGAGATCGCGTACGTGCTGCGCGATGCCGAGGCGGACCTGCTCATCGTGGCCGCTCCGCTGCTGGGCGAGGCGGTGCCGGCGGCAGCGGCGTCCGGCGTGCCGCTCGTCACGGTGCTGCTGCCCGCCGACGCAGGCGTCGAGCTCGCACGGCTCGAGGTCGAGGCCGCGTCCGCCACGCCGATCGCGCGCCACGAATCGGTCGGACCGTTGGATGCCGCCACCATCCTCTATACGAGCGGCACGACCGGCACGCCCAAGGGCGCGGTCGGCTCGCACCTGTCGATCGTCGAGCAGGTGCACACCACGCTCATCGACGCGTTCGACCTGCGCGCCGACGACGTCGTGTTCGGCGGACTGCCGCTGTTCCACACTTTCGGGCAGACCGCCGTGATGAACATCGCGCTGCGGGTCGGGGCATCCGTGATCCTCCTCCCGCGGTTCGACGCCGACGAGGCGCTCGCTCTCACGACGAAGCTCGGTGCGACGGTGTTCACGGCCGTGCCCACGATGTACGTCGGGATGCTCGAGGCCGCGCGCCGCGCGCCGGCGCGGCCGCCGCTGCGGTACGCGGTGTCGGGCGGGGCGGCGCTGCCGGTCGCGGTGCTCGAGGCGTTCCGCGAAGCGTTCGGGGCCGACGTGCATGAGGGATACGGGCTCACCGAGACCGCGCCGACGGTGTCGTCGAACCCGCTGCGCGAGGCGATCCGCCCCGGCACCGTCGGGCGCGCGCTGTGGGGCGTCGACGTCGCGATCGCCGACCCCGAGATCGAGGACACCCTCGTGCTGCGCGCTGGTCCCGACGCCCTCGGCGAGGTCGTCGTGCGCGGTCACAACCTCTTCAAGGGCTATCTCGGGAGGCCGGAGGCCTCGGCCGCCGCCGTCGTCGACGGCTGGTTCCGCACCGGCGACCTGGGCACCTACGCCGACGGTGTGCTCACGATCGTCGACCGCAAGAAGGACATGATCGTGCGCTCCGGGTACAACGTGTACCCGACCGAGGTGGAGGCCGTGCTCGCCCGCCACCCCGGTATCGCCGTCGCGGCGGTGTTCGGTGTGGCCGACGACGTGCGCGGGCAGGAGGTGCACGCCGCCGTCGTGGCGCACGACGGGGTGTCGCTGGATCCCGACGACGTCGTGGCTTTCGTGCGCGACCGCATCGCGGCGTACAAGTATCCGCGGGTGGTGCACGTGGTGGCGTCGCTGCCGCTGGGCTCGAGCGGCAAGGTGCTCAAGCGGGAGCTCGTCGCCCGGTTCACGCCGGTGCCCTGACCCCCGCCCTCCTCGGATGCCTCGTGCCCACCCGGGTGCGGGGCATCCGTCGTTGGTCTGGCGCGCGGGGTGACAACTCCTCCGACCCGGTGCGGGAACGGCCGAACCGGCTCGAAGCGACGAGGCCGGTTCGTCTTCTTGAGGAGTCCGGACACCCGATGCAGGGGGCATGTGTGAAGGCCCGGATCCCGCGCGGGGATCCGGGCCTTCGGCGGGGGGATCAGGAGCCCGGCACGCCCTTGCCCGACAGGGCCACGGGCGCCGGGTCGACGGCGGTCACCGATCCGCCGTCGACGGCGTAGGTGGCGCCCACGTAGTCCTGGACGCCCTGGTCGACGGTGGTGATGCCGACGCCGAGATACGCGGCGTGGCAGTCCTCCGCGAACGAGAGCGGAAGGATGCCGTTGCCCCCGAGATCGCCCGACTGCACGACGTCGATGAGCGACTGGCGAGTCGGGTTCTCCCCCGCGGCCTCGAGGGCCTCGGCGAACAGGTAGGCGACGCTCATGCCGTAGACCGTGTTGCCGTCGAAGACCGCGCCGTCGTTGTACTCGTCGTTGATCTCGCGGAACAGGGTCACCCACTCCGAGTCGCCGCCCGAGGCGGGCAGGTAGTTGGTGCCGACGAGGCCCTGCAGGAGCTTGGGGCCGACGTCCTCGCCGAGGTAGCCGACGAGCGTCTCGTAGTTGGCGCCCGACGACGACGAGAACCACTTCGGGAACCAGCCCAGCTGCGCCGCGGTCCCGACCGCCAGCGCGGTGAACCCGTTGATCGTGCCGAGGATGTTGACCTCGCACCCGGCCGCCTTCAGCGCGCCGATCTGCGCCGAGACGTCCTGGTTCGACACCGAGTACCGCTCGACGGCGGCCAAGCCGTCGGCGCCGAGGGCCAGTTCGGCGCCCTCGATCATCTCGTCGCCGAAGTCGTCGTCCTGCCCGAGCAGGCACACGACGGCATCCGGATACTCGTCGGCCGCGTACTGCGCGAGCGCCGCGCCCTCGACCACGTAGTCCGCGTTGAACCCGAACGTGAACGGGTACTTCTCAGGCTGGTTCCAGCTCGTCGACCCCGAGGCGACGAACAGGTCGGGCACCTCGTTCTGGTTCAGGTAGTCGAGCACGGCGGTGTGCGTGGGCGTGCCGAGGCCGTTCAGGATCGCGAACACCTCGTCCTCCTGCACGAGCTCGCGCACCACGGTCTGCGTGTTGGCGGGGTTGTAGCCGTCGTCCTTCACGATGTAGTCGATCGACCGCCCGTGCACGCCGCCGGTGTCGTTGAGGTAGGCGAAGTACGCCGTGGCGGCGGCCGAGATCGACGAGTATCCCGCCGCAGCCGGCCCGGTCAGCGGGGTGTGCGTGCCGATCGTGACGGTGTCGTCGGTGATGCCGGGGACGTCTTCGTCCGTGGCGGCGGGTGCTGACGGCGTGCTGCACCCCGCGAGCGCGACGAGGACGGCGGATGCGCCGGCCAGCGCCGCGACGCGGCGCGCGAGGGAGTGCTGTGACATGGTCACCTCTTTCTGTGTGGTGTGGGTGGTGCAGGATTCACGGATGCTGCGCCCCGGCGCCCGCGGGCTCCGCGGGGGCGTCCTCGCCCCGGCGCTCGCCCGCGAGACTTCTTCCGAGCGCCGAGACTCCATCCGCGGGCTGCTGTCTCGGCGCCCCGTTGATGTCTCGCGGAGTTCGCGGGGCGGTGCCCGAGCGACGGCGACGGCGGCGGAGGCTCGCGAGGCAGCCGGGCCAGGCGAGCATGACGACGATGAGCAGCACGCCGAAGACGAGGATCGAGAGGTTGCCCGACAGGCGCTGCGACACCTCCGCAGACAGGGGCAGCGCAGCGGTCGCGGTGGAGAGCAGCCATGGCAGCAGCACGATGAGCGCCGAGCCGATGGCCGCCCCGCCGATGCTGCCCAGACCTCCCAGCACGACCGCGACGACCAGCAGCAGCGAGAAGGCGAGCGTGTACGCGCCGGGGCTCACGGACTGCGTCACGAAACAGAGCACCGCGCCGCCCGCACCCGCCGCCATCGAGCTCACGGTGAACGCGGTCACCTTCACGCGGCCGGAGCGCACGCCGTTCAGGCGCGCGGCGGTCTCGTCGTCGCGCACGGCGCGCATCCGCAGGCCGAGGCGGCCGCGCGCGAACGCGGCGAGCCCGGTCACGACGACGCCGGCCACGAGGATCGCGACCCACGCCTGCCACTGCTCGGCCGCGATGAGCCGCTCGAGCAGCGGCGGCACGGCGTCGTACGCGATCTGCACGCCCTGGTCGCCGCGCAGCACCCCCGAGAACACCGCCGCGACAGCGGGCACGGCGATCACGAGGGTCAGGGTCACGCCCGCGAGGTACGGTCCGCGCAGGCGTGCCGCGGCGAGCCCGAGCAGCCAGCCGAGGGCGGCGGACACGGCGACAGCGACCAGCATGCCGCCCAGGAATCGGGGCATGCCGGTGACCCCGGCACCCGTCATCGCATTCGCCGTCAGGGCGTAGCCGTAGCCGCCGGCGGCCATGAGCGCCGCCTGCCCGAGCGAGAGTTGCCCGCTCTGCCCGATGAGCACGGTCAGCCCCGCCGCGGCGCAGAAGTACGCGGCGATCGTCGCGAGCTGGAAGTTGCGGTACGGATCGAGCAGGAACGTGCCGCCGATCGCGAGCACCGTGAGCACGGCGCCGAAGACGAGGGTGCGCGGGATGCCGCGCAGCGAGGGGAGCAGCCGGGTCATGCGCTCCTCGCCTCCCGCAGCGAGAAGATCCCGCCGGGCCGCACGAGCAGCACTCCGACCAGGAGCACGAGCACTCCGAGGGGCGCGACCGTCGCGCCGAGATAGCCCGTGACGAGCGTCATCGCGATGCCGACGACCAGCCCGCCGAGGAGCGCCCCGACGGGCGAGTCCAGCCCGCCGACGACGGCCACCGCGAACGCGTAGACGAAGAGCATGTCGGTCGCGTGGGGGTTGAGCCCGAGCTCCGTGGGCACGAGAAGCATTGCAGCCAGCGCGGCGACGGCGGCCGACAGCATCCATCCGATCGTCACCATGCGGCTGACGCGCACGCCCAGCACGCGGGACACCTCCGGCGCGAACGCCGAGGCGCGCAGCTGCAGTCCGAGCGACGTGCGCGTGAAGAGGACCGCCAGCACAGCCATCACCACCAGCGCGACCGCGAGCACGAACAGGTCGTACGGCGAGAGCAGCGGCACTCCCCCGACCATGATCGGACTGTCGTCGAACGGCGCGCGCATCGGAAGGTACTGCGCGCCGAACAGGATGCCGAGCAGCGACTGCAGCACCATCACGAGCCCGATCGCCACGATCACGCCCGACAGCGGGCTCGAGAGCGGGGCGAAGCGCATGAGCCCGCGCTCGACGCCGAGCCCGAGGGTCGCGCCGGCGATGAGGCCTGCCGCGAGCCCCGCCCAGTACGAGCCGGTGAGGCCGGTGACGGCGAACGCGGCGTACGTCGCGACGAGGGCCATCGCGCCCTGCGCGAAGTTCACGATGCGCGCGGCGCGCCAGATGAGCACGAGCGACAGCGCGAACAGGGCGAAGATCGCGCCGCGCGCTAGGCCGGTGGCGAGGAGGAAGAGCAGTCGGTCCATCAGAATCCCAGGTAGGCGTGTCGGAGGGTCTCGTCGGCGGCGAGCGCGGCGGCCGGGGCATCGGCGACGACGCGACCGAGGTCGAGCACGACCCCGCGGTCGGCGATCGACAGGGCGCTCGTGACGTTCTGCTCGGCGAGCAGCACGGTCATCCCGCGGCCGGCCGCCGCATCGCGAAGGGTGCCCATGAGCTGGGCCACGACGAGCGGCGCGAGCCCGAGCGACGGCTCGTCGAGGGCGAGCAGCACGGGGTCGGCGATGAGCGCCCGGCCGAGAGCGAGCATCTGCCTTTCGCCGCCCGAGAGCTGGTGCCCGGCGCTCGTGCGCCGGCGGGCGAGCGGCTCGAACAGCGCGTAGACCTCGGCGATCGCGCGCTCGCGCGCCGCGCCGCGGTGGCGCCAGAGCGCGCCGAGCCGCAGGTTCTCGTCGACGGTGAGCTCGGCGACGACGCTCTGCCCGTCGGGCACGAGCGCGAATCCGCGGCGGGCGCGGTCCTCGGTGCGGAGTCCCGCGAGGTCGTCGCCGTCGAGGAGGATGGTTCCGGATGCTGCGGCCACGAGTCCTGCGAGGGTGCGCAGGAGCGTGGTCTTGCCGGCGCCGTTCGCGCCCAGCAGGGCCACGACCTCTCCGGGCTCGAGGGCGAACCCGACGTCGTGGAGTGCCGGGGCGCCGCCGTACCCGACGGTCAGGTCGCGGATCTCGAGCGACCCTCGGCGCGTCGGCGCGTGCGTGAAGGTGCTCATGCCGTCGCCTTCACGCCGAGGTAGGCCTCTTCGACCCGCGGGTCGTTGCGCACCTCGTCGGGGGTGCCGCGCGCGATCACGCGGCCGAAGTCGAGCACGACGATGCGGTCGGCGAGGCCCATGACGAAGTCGACGTGGTGCTCGACGAGGAGCACGGCGCACCCTGCGTCCGCGACGCGGCGCACGATGCCGCCGAGGCCCGAGATGTCGTCGGCGCCCAGCCCGCCGGCCGGCTCGTCGAGCAGCAGGAGTCGCGGCTCGGCCACGAGCGCCCGGGCGAGCGCGACGCGCTTGCGGTCGGGATACGCGAGCGCGGCGGCCGGTCGGTCTGCCACCGCCTCGAGGCCGAGGCCTTGCAGCTGCGCGGCGACGCGGGCGTCGGCGTCGCGGCGCCCCGCGACCGGCAGCAGCACGTTCTCGCGCACGGTCAGCCCGTGGAACAGCCCCAGACCCTGGAGGGTGCGCGAGACGCCCCGCGCAGTGAGCCCCGACGTGCGCCGCGGCGCCGGCGCCCCGTCGATGCGCACCTCGCCCTGACGACGCACGAGCCCGCACACGGCGTTGAACACGGTGGTCTTGCCGGCGCCGTTCGGCCCGATGAGGGCGACGACCTCGCCCGGGCGCACGTCGAACGACACGTCGTCGAGGGCGGTCAGCCCGCCGAACGCGACACGGAGGTCGACGACCTCGAGTCGTGGGATCGCGGATGCCGCAGCATCCGTCGTATCGGGATGAGCAGCGTTCGCAGGCGTCGGCTCTGGCGTTCGCCCGGTGGATCGGGGGTTCATCGGCACCTCTTCGTGTCGGGTGCGCCCACTGTATCGCAGAAACCGACCGGGCGGTATGTTGTTGTTGCACGATCGTAATCGCATCTGTGTCGTCCCGCGCCGCCACCGGTGATCTACGCGTCGGTGGCACTCTCGTCCCGATTCGTCAACCCCCGAGCCCGGCGATCCCAGGCGACATAGCGTCCTCGGCATGACTGACCGCTATCAGCACGACACCGTGAGCGTGCCGGACGAGAACGCCGATGCCGACACTGCCTCGAGCGGTGCATCCGGGGCGCCGCTCACCACCCACGACGACGACAGGCCCGTCGACAACCCCCTCTGGAGGATGACCATGCCGAAGCCCTACATCTGGACCGCTCTGCTCGGGGTGGCGGCCGCCGCCGCCGCGTTCGTGATCGGCACGAAAGCCGGTGGGAGCCGATTCCGTGAACTCAGCGGCATCGCGAAGGACGTCTGGAACGACCCCGCGGTGGCGAAGGTTCGTGATCGCGCCTTCCACAGGATCGAGTCGACGGCGACGCGTGTGGCCAGCAGGAGCTGATCCGCGCGAAGTCCCGCCCGTACGCCCAAGAAGGCGACTGTCGGCTACTTGTGCGGGATGCCGGCGATCATGCCGCCGTCGACGACGAACTCGGCGCCGCTCGTGAACGACGACGCGTCGGACGCGAGGAACACGATCGTGCCGGCGAGATCCGAGGGCTCCCCCGGTCGACCGAGAGGGATGTCGAGATGCGCGGGGTCGATGCGCGTGGTCATCTGCGTGGTGATGAACCCCGGATGCACGGAGTTCACCCGGATGCCGAACGCGCCGAGCTCGACCGCGAGGGACTGCGACAGCCCGCGGACGCCGAACTTCGCCGCCGTGTAGCCGTGCAGGCCGGGGCTGCCGCGCATGCCCTCGACCGACGAGATGTTGACGATCGACCCGCGGCTCTGCGCCTTCATCACGGGCACGACCGCGCGGCAGCCGAAGAAGACGCCGGTGAGGTTGACGGCGATGACGGCGTTCCACTTCTCGGTGGTCAGATGCTCGATCGGCGCGGCGTTCGCGATGCCGGCATTGTTCACGAGCACGTCGACGGACCCGAAGGCTTCGACGGATGCTGCCACCGCAGCATCCCATTGCCCCTCGTCCGTCACATCGAGGTGCACGAATCGCGCCCCGTCGCCGAGTTCGGCAGCGAGCGCCGCACCGGCCTCGTCGAGGATGTCGGCGATCACGACGCGCGCGCCGGCCTCGTGCAGCGCGCGGACGTAGGCCTCGCCGATGCCGCGGGCACCGCCCGTGACGAGCGCGACCCGCCCGCCGAGGTCGAACCGGCTCACGAGGTCACCTCGATCACGACGCGGCCCACCGTCGCCCCCGAGGCGAGGGCGGTCAGCGCCTCGGGCGCGCGGTCGAAGGGCACGACGTGGTCGACCACCGGACGCAGGGCTCCGGAATCGGCGAGCCGCGTCAGCGCGGTGCGCGCCTGCTCGATGAGATCGGGCCGCACGGCGGGGTACAGCCCCCAGTGGAGGCCCACGACGGAGTAGTTCTTGACGAGCACATGCCCCGCGGGCACCGACGGGATCGTGCCGCCGGCGAACCCCACGACGAGGAGGCGCCCCTCGAACGCGATGCACTTCGTCGACGCCTCGAACGCCGCGCCGCCGACGGGATCGAACACGACATCGGCGCCGTGCCCGCCGGTCGCCGCCTTGACGCCCGCGACGACGTCGTCGACATCGCGCACCAGCACAACTTCGGCCCCGGCATCGCGGGCGACCGCCGCCTTGGCCTCCGAGCCGACGACGCCGATCACGCGGGCGCCGGCGGCGACGCCGAGCTGCACGGCAGCCAGCCCGACCCCGCCCGCGGCGGCGTGCACGAGCAGCCACTCTCCCGGCTGCAGCGCCGCCCGGCGGTGCAGCCCGAACCACGCCGTCTGGTACGCCACGGTGAGCCCCGCCGCCTCGGCGTCGGAGAGTGACGACGGCGCCGCCCACACGTCGGCCGCCGGCAGCGCCGCGTACTCGGAGAGCACGCCGATCTTCGACCCGACGACCCGGTGCCCGACGGCGACCTGCGACACGCCGGCGCCCACCGCGGCGACCGTGCCCACGAGCTCGATCCCGGGCACGAAGGGGAGTTCGGGCTTCACCTGGTACTCGCCCCGGCACAGGAGCACGTCGGGGAAGTTCGCCGGGACGGCCGCGACCTTCACCAGCACCTCCCCCGCTCCCGGCTCGGGCACCGGCACGGTGTCGAGCGACAGCGCGTCCGCCGGCTCGCCGAGCCGGGTCACGCGCCACGCGCGCATCGACTCGGGCACGGCCACGTCGGCCTCGGTCGCAGCGACGTCGGCGTCGACGGTCGCGTCAGGTTGCAGCATCCGTTCTCCTCAGGCTGGTCAGGAACAGGTCGGTCAGCTGCTCGGCGACGAGCGTCTTGTCTTCGGGACCCTCGGGCGAGTACCAGTGCGACAGGTAGTGCACGTCGCTGAAGAAGTGGGCGACGAGCATCGCGAGGGGGATGTCGCTGCGGTAGACGCCCTCGGCCTGGCCGCGCGAGATCAGCTCGGCGAACTCGTCGTGATAGGCGCGGCGGCGGCGCGTGACCTCCTGCTGTCGCGGCGCCGACAGCATGTTGAGGCTGCGGAAGAACACCGCCCCCTCCTCCATCGAGTCGATCGAGGTCTCGAGCACATCGATGCACACCGCGCGCAGCACCTCGTCGGTCGTGCCGCCGCGCGCGATGATCTCGTCGAGGTGCGCCTTCTGCAGCGTGAGGAGCCGCTCGTAGATGCCGAAGAGCAGGTCGTCCTTCGACTCGAAGTAGTGGTACATCGCGCCCTTGGTGACGCCGGCGGCCGCGACGATCTGCTGCACGCTCGTGTTGGCGTACCCCTGGCGGGCGAACAGCTCGACGGCGGCACGGGTGACATCGTCGGCGACGTGGGAATCCTTCATGCCTTCATCCTTCACCCGAACCGCTCGCCACCCCTGTCACACGAGCGGACGGATGCCGGCACCGCCGTCGATCGCGAGGGCCTGGCCCGTGATCCAGGCGGCGTCGTCTGACAGCAGGAAGGCCACGGGGCCTGCGACATCGGCCGGCTCGCCGAGGCGGGCGAGCGGATACGCCGCGGATGCCTCGGCCTCATGTCCCTCGTAGAGCGCCCGCGCGAACGCCGTCTTGATGACGGCGGGAGCGACCGCGTTCACGCGGACGCCGGGTGCCAGCTCGTACGCGAGCTGCGCCGTGAGGTTGATCAGCGCCGCCTTCGAAATGCCGTAGAACGCGATGTTCGGGCTCGCGCCGAGGCCGGCGACCGAGGCGATGTTGACCACAGAGCGTGTCAGGCCCGCGCCGAGCGCGGCGCGCGTCCAGTCGAGCGCGGAGACCACGTTGACCTCGAGGATCTTGCGCGCGGCCTCGGCGTCGATGTCGACGATCGGCCCGTACACCGGGTTGATCCCGGTGTTGTTGACGAGGTGGTCGAGCCGGCCGTGCCGCTCGGCGATGTGCGCGAAGACCGCGGCGCGATGGTCGGGGTCGTCGGCGCGGCCCGCGACGGCGCTCGCTGCGACGCCGAGCTCTGCGAGCGCGGCGTCGAGCGAGTCCTGCTTGCGCCCCGTGATCACGACCGAGCCGCCCTCGTCCACGATGCGCCGCGCGATCGCGAAGCCGATCCCCCGGCTCGCCCCGGTGATGAGCGACACCGTGCCCTCGAAACGACGGGAGTGATCCTGGGCCATGGCGCCTCCTTGCGCATCCACCGACATACCGGCTGGTCGGTTTTCCCAGCGTATCACCTTCCCACGCTGATCCCGCCTGATCGGGAGGGGCAGCACACCGGCATGAGACTGAGTACTATATGTTGTGGGATTCAGTTCCATTCCGGGACAGAAGCCTCACCACCGCACCCACCGCCAGGAGTCCGATCGTGACCGACTTCCAGCCCCGCCCCGGCCAGCGCGTCGAGGGCTACGACGTCACCCGCCGCCGCGGCACCGACTACTACGCCGTGTTCGCCGACATCCCCGCCGCCGACCGCGAGGTGTGGGAGCGGGCGCAGGCGTACGTCGACGAGGTCGGCACGCGCATGCAGGACGCATGGGACACCGGCGAATACCCCCTCGACATCGCGATGCGCGGCGGCGAGCTCGACCTCTTCAACGACGGCATCGTCCACCCGGCGCTCACACGTTTCTCGCCTCTCGCGGCGGGCCTCGTGAACATGGAGATCTCGCGCGGCGACGGCTCGCTCGGCACGGTGCTCGCGGTGCAGGGCGGTCTCGCCCTCCGCACTCTCGCGCTGTTCGGCAGCGACGAGCAGCAGGCGCGCTGGCTGGTGCCGGTCGCGCGAGGCGAGGTCGCTGCATCCTTCGCCCTCACCGAACCCGACCACGGATCGGACTCGGTGTCCCTCGAGACCGTGGCCCGCTGGGACTCCTCCACCGAGGAGTGGGTGATCGACGGTGCGAAGAAGTGGATCGGCAACGGCGCCTCGGGCGGCATCACGTTCGTCTGGGCGCGCGTCGAGGCCGACGACGACGAGTTCCACGGTGCGGTGCGCTGCTTCCTCGTCGAGCAGGACACCCCGGGCTACACGGGCACCGTGATCCAGGGGAAGGCGTCGCTGCGCGGCATCCATCAGGCTCATATCGTGCTCGACGACGTGCGTGTGGCGTCCGATGCCGTCCTGCCCGGCACGAGGAGCTTCAAGGATGCCTCGACCGTGCTGTACTCGACCCGCTCGGGTGTGGCCTGGTCGGCGCTCGGCCACGCGACGGCCTGCTACGAAGCCGCACTCGCGTACTCGCAGCAGCGCATCCAGTTCGGCAAGCCCCTCGCGAAGTTCCAGATGGTGCAGGAGCGCCTCGCGAACATGCTCGAGGAGCTCACGGCGATGCAGCTCTACTGCCGCTGGATGGCCGACCTCGAGGAGCGCGGCGAGCTGCGTCCGACGCAGGCGTCGCTCGCGAAGTACCACAACACCCGCGCCGCCCGCCGGATCGCGTCGACCGCCCGCGACATGCTCGGCGGCAACGGGATCCTGCTCGAGAACGGCGTCATGCAGCACCTGGCCGACATCGAGGCCATCCACACGTACGAGGGCACCGAGAGCGTGCAGGCCCTCCTCATCGGTCGCGACATCACCGGGATGAGCGCGTTCGCGTAGCCGCATTCCCCGGTTCGGCGCAAGCCACCCGGCTCGAGCACCCCGCGCCGCATATCCTCGGCGCATGGGACTGTTCCGCAACGACCCTCAGCACGTCGTCCTCGAATCGCACGATGTCGAACAGCGCGCGACGCGTGCGCCGTGGAGCCTGTGGGCCGACGGATTCGGCAGGCTCGGCATCCGGGCGATCCAGATCATCGTCGTGGTCGCGGTCGTCGGCGGCATCGTGTTCGCACTGCAGTTCCTGACCCTGGTCACCATCCCGCTCACGATCGCGCTGATCCTCGCGTGCGCGTTCGCGCCGGTGATGGGGTGGATGCGGCGCCGCGGCGTTCCCGCCGTGCTCGCGACCGTGATCACGCTTCTCGGGATCACGCTCATCCTCGCGGGAGTCGGCTGGCTCATCGTGTGGGCCGTGCGCGACCAGTGGGATGAGCTCTCCGCGCAGGCGCTCGACGGGATCGACGCGGTGATCGCGTGGGTGCAGACGCTGCCGTTCGCGCCGACGCAGGACCAGCTCGACGGGTGGCTGGACGGCATCCTCGACTTCATCACGAGCGCGCAGTTCGGCTCGGGCGCCCTCGCCGGCGTCAGCGCCGTGGCGAACTTCGTGACGGGACTCGTGCTGATGGTCACGATCCTGTTCTTCTTCCTCAAGGACGGCCCGCAGATGTGGGACTTCGTGCTGCGCCCGTTCCGCGGCGAGAACTACCTGCGCGCACGCCGCATCGGCGACAAGACGGTCGGCGTGCTCGGCTCGTACATGCGCGGCACGGCGACGGTCGCGCTCGTCGACGCCGTCGGCATCCTGATCGGCCTGCTGATCCTGGACGTGCCCCTCGCCATCCCACTGGCGGTGCTGACGTTCCTGCTGGCCTTCATCCCGATCGTCGGCGCGACCGTCGCCGGCATCGTCGCCGCCCTCGTGGCTCTCGTCGCCAACGGATGGGTGAACGCGCTGCTCGTCGTCGGCGTGGTGGTGCTGGTGAACCAGCTCGAGGGCAACTTCCTGCAGCCGGTGCTCATGGGCCGGTCGATGAAGCTCCACGCGTTCGTGATCCTCGTCGCCCTGACCGTGGGCACGGTGCTCGGCGGCATCGTCGGCGCGGTGCTGGCGGTGCCGATCGCCGCCGCCGCGTGGGGAGCGGTGCAGGTGTGGGACGGCGCGGATCTCCCCGCGCGCTGGGCGCGACCGAAACGGCCGATCGCCCACTGAGGTCGCACCTCAGACCGGGCTCCGCGCCTAGGGCACTCCCTGCGCGGCACTAAGGTACCTGCGGCCGCGAAGACAAGGCGATCGCCCGATGAGGGGCACCCGCCTTAGCGAGGAGAGTCGAACCTGTCAGCACAACCGGAACCGATCCGAGGTTCCGCCGCAGACAGGAGAGACCCATGAACGACACGACGTACACCGGCTACATCCTCGACCAGCACCGCGCCGCCGACCTCGTCCGCCAGAACGAGATGATGCAGGCCCACCGCGAGCGCGGCCAGTCGCCGGCCCGGCCCGACGGTCAGCCGCTGTCGGCCTGGTTCCGCGAGGTGCTGCACCACGGCCCGCGCAGCGCCGCGGTCGCGTCGAGCCACTGATCCGCTTCCAGACGGGGGCGCGCACACCCCGGACCTGTCCACGCGAGTGCGCACGAAGAGGGCGAAGCCGGTACCGGGCTTCGCCCTCTTCGTCACCCGTTCGCCGTCCGCACGGGCGTGGCGAACCATGAGCTGGGCCTGAGTGGCACCATGGTGGCCATGGCACGGCCGTCGCAGCCCGCGCGCATGGTCGGACGGGAGTCCGAGCTGGCGGTGCTGCGCGCCGCGTTCGATGACGGCGCGCGGGGGCAGCCCAGGGTCGTCATGGTCCGCGGTGAGGCGGGGATCGGCAAGTCCCGGCTCGTCGAGGAATTCCTCGCGGAGGTCGCCGGCGAGCCTCCGGCAGGTTCCGCGGAGGCGGCACCGCCCGTGGCGTCGCACCGCGACAGCACGGGCGGTGCCGAGCGTGGCATCCCGATCCACATCGCCATCGGCCAGTGCGTCGACGCGGGAACGATCGGCGCGCCCTTCCTCTCGGTGCGGCGCCTGTTGCGCGCCCTGCATCGCAGCGTCGGCGACGACGCGTTCCGTGAGGCGGCGGGATCGCCAGGGGTGATCTCGGTACTCGGCGCACTCGTGCCCACGCTGTCGTCGGAGCCGGTCGGGCCCACCGCGAGCGCGCCGGGTGTGCTGGCCGACGCCATCGAGCAGGTCATCGTCCGGCTCTCGCTCGAGCGCCACCTGATCCTCATCGTGGAAGACCTTCACTGGGCGGATGCCTCGACCATCGACCTCCTCAAGACGCTGGCGATCACCGAGACCGGCGCCCACGTGAGCATCGTCGGGACATTCCGCACCGACGACCTGCCGCGAGGCCACGCCCTTCATGGACTGCTGGCCGGGCTGGAGCGAAACCCCTCCGTGCACACCGTCGAGCTCGCACGACTCCGCCCCGACCACACGGCGGAGATCGTCGATCAGCTCTCACCTCACCTGCCGCCCGAGGCGACGGCAGACATCGTGGCTCGGAGCCAGGGCGTGCCGTTCTTCGTCGAGGAACTCGTCGGGCTTCCCGACCACCGGATGCCCGACACCCTTCGCGGCGTGATCCTGGCCCGCCTCGACCAGTTGCCGACCGACGCGCGCGGTGTCATCGGGACCCTTGCCGTGGGAGGTGCGCGCGTCGACCACGACCTCCTCGCGGATGTCACCACCGTCGACCACGCAGCGCTGACCGCAGCGCTGCGCTCCGGCGTCGATCTCAACGTGCTGCTCACCGACGACCGCGGTTACGCGTTCCGTCACGCGCTCATCCAGGAGGCCGCACACGACGACCTGCTCCCCGGCGACCGCACCGACCTCCATCGCCGCTACGCGGTGGCTCTCCAGCGCCGCGTCGACGCGGGCGAGGAGTCGCTCGCTGCCGAGACCGCGGAGCACTGGCTGGGCGCGCGCGATCTCGGCTGCGCGTTCGATGCGACACTGACCGCGTACCGGCACGCCCGCGCGAGCCTCGCCGCCATCGGTGCTGTCCAGCAGGGTGAGCGGCTGCTGGACCTGTGGCCGGACGTGCCGGATGCCGCACATCGAGCCGGGAGAGGACTCGCGGACCTCGCGTGCGAGGTGTTGACCGCCCTCAACGACATCGCCGACGACGCGGATCACGCGCGCCGCTACGCAGGGGCCGTCTTCGCGAACCTCGGCGAGCGCGATGCGGTGGGCCGCGGCGCGCTCCACCGGCTCGTCGCCGTCGCCCTGTCGAACGCCGGGCGCTTGGACGAGGCATCCGTCGAACTCGCCGCCGCCCGCGCACTCCTCGAGCCGCGGGAGGGTGCTCTGCGCGATGCCGCGCTCGCGATGGTCGAATCCATGGATCTCATCAGCGACGAGACGGCACCCCGCTCCGAGACCCCGCGCCGCGCGGAGGAGTGCGTGCGCCTCGCGATGAGATCCGGGTCGCAGCACGCCGTCGAGGTGGTCAGCACGCACTCCGCATGGGCACTGGCCGATCGCGGGTACTACGCCCTCGCCGACACCGTCGTCGCCCACGCCGGCCCGCCCTCGGTCGCGGTCCTCGGCCTCCCCGCTCAGACCGTCGCCACCCACGTGATGCTGTGGCTCGGCCGCTACGACGACGTCGGTGCGCGTGCCCGCGAGACCGTGGAGGCGAGCGAGCGGCTGGGGCTGGGCTCGACGGCGGGCCTGGCGGTCGTCCGGCTCACCGACGCCGCCGCGCTCGCGGCGGCCGGCAGGCCGGATGCGGCGTACGCCGAGATCGCCGCTGCGCTTTCCGGCGGCCGCCACGGAAGGGAGCGGCTGGAGGCGTGGGCGTCGAGCATGCGGACGATGCTGGCGCTCTGGGCGGATGCCGACGTCAGCGCCGCAGCACCGGCCTCCGTCGATCTGCAGTACGCACAGGAGGCGGCCGAGAGCGCCGCCGACAACGCCGAGCTGTACCTGGCTCGCGCGCACGACGCGCGCAGCACCGGCGGGGCCCGCACCGCCGTGAACGCCGCCATCGAGGCTCTTCGACCGCTCGGCGACGCGCCGTTCCTCATTCTCGCGGGTCTCCAGAGACATGCGGTCACCGTGCTCTCCCGCACGATCAGGGCCGGCGCCGAGCTCGGCATCGAGCCCGAGTCGCTGGCGCCGCTGCGAATCGCGCTCGACTGCGCCCTCGAGACGCTGGGCGACGACGACCTGGCTCGGGCACTCCGCGCCTTCGCGGCGGCCGAGCTCGCCCGCTCGCCGGGAGCATCGCCCGAGGAGGTCGTCGAGGCATGCGCCGGCGCCGTCTCCGTCGCCGACGAGGGGTTCCTCAACGTGCGCCACCGGCACTTCCTGCGCCTCCGACTCGCCGAGGCGCTGATCCACGCGGGGGACACCGATGCCGCCGCCGAGCGCATCGCCGAGATCCGCTCCACCGCCCCCGGTGAGGGCGTCGCACTGGTCGCCCGCTGGGCGACGGAGCTCGCTCGGCGCGCCGGCATCCGACTCCTGTCAACGGATGCCGCGCGTGCGGCTTCCGCCCCGCCGCCGGCCCCCGCGCTCGAACGGCTGACCGCGCGCGAGCGCGAGGTGCTGGCGCTCGTGGCTGAGGGCCTGAGCAACGGAGAGATCGGGCGCCGTCTGTTCATCTCGCCGAAGACCGCGTCGGTGCACGTGTCCGCGGTGCTGGCCAAGCTCGGAGTCTCCAACCGGGCCGAGGCCGCCGCGCGGTATGTCGAGGCGCAGCACGCCGGGATCTGAGCGGTCCGATGCCCCAGATAGGGCATCCACCCGATGAGCGCTCCACCCCTTAGAGAGCACAGTCGTATCTGCACGAAGCCCCGCTCCCGCGGGTTCCGCGACAGGAGACGCACATGAACGACACGACGTTCCTCGCCTCGGCGCTCGACGCGCACCGCGCGGCGGACCTGCGCCGGGAGGTCGAGCTGCTCGCGCAGCACGCCGAGTACGAGGCCGAGACGCTTCCGGCCCCGGCCGCGCGGCACGCGTCGGCGGCAGCATCCGCTCGCTCTCACCGCTCCTGGTGGCCGCATCGCTCCGCCCGCCGCTCGACGTTCGTCGCCACACGGTGAGGGTCCCCACGCGCCCGGAAGGTGCCACGATATGACCATGCCCGCTCTCTCTTCGAGCCCGCGCATGGTCGGCCGGCACACCGAGCTCGCCGCCCTGCTCGAGGCGTACGACGACGGCGTGGGCGGGGTCCCGCGCACCGTCGTCGTGCGCGGCGAGGCCGGGGTCGGCAAGACCCGGCTGGTCCAGGAGTTCCTCGCCCTCGTCACTGCCGACCCGCTCGGCGCGCGATCGGTCCCCGAGGACGCGCCCGTCGTCGCTTTCGGGCAGTGCGTCGACCTCGGGCCCATCGGCGCGGCGTTCGGCCCGGTCCGCCGCGTGCTGCGCGACCTGCACGCGGCCGTCGGCACCGACGCGCTGCGCGACGCCGCCGGCTCCGCCGCCGCGATCGCGAGCCTGGCCGCGCTCGTGCCCGGCATCGCAGACGAGACGCCCGACAACGACGAGCCGGCCGGCGAGTTCGCCGAGGCGATCGAGGTGCTGCTCGAGCGGCTGTCGCAGCGCCGTCACGTCGTCGTCGTGCTCGAAGACCTGCAGTGGGCGGATGCTGCCACCATGGCCCTGCTCAAGACCCTGGCCAGCACCCTCCGGGGTCGTCGGCTCACCATCGTCGCGACGTACCGCTCCGACGACATCGACCGCTTCCACCCTTTGCGCCCGGTGCTCGCCGAGCTCGACCGCACGCGCTCCGTCGTGCGCGTCGAGGTCACGCCGCTCACGCCCGACGAGGTCGCCGAGCAGGTCGCACAGCTGGCGAGCGGCCTCGACCCGCGCGTCGTCGAGGCGCTCGCGGAGCGCAGCGGAGGCATCCCGTTCCTCGTCGAGGAGCTCGTCGACCTCGGCGACCGGGCCCTGCCCGACACCCTGCGCGAGCTGGTGCTGGCACGCTACGCCCGGCTCGGCGACGACGCGCAGCAGACGATGCGCACGATGGCGGCCGGCGGCATGCACGTGGACGACGACGTGCTCACGGCCGTGACAGCGCTCGACGTTCGTGCGCACGACCACGCGCTGCGGGAGGCGGTCGACAGCCGTGTCGTCCTCGCCGACGGCGACGGCTACCGATTCCGCCACGCCCTCACCCGGGAGGCGGTCGAAGGCGAGATGCTGCCGAGCGAACGCGTGCGCGTGCACCGCCGCTACGCGGAGCACCTGAGCGAGCATCGGGGCGAATCGCCGGACGACGCGTCGGCGGTCGCCGAGCACTGGCTGGCCGCGCGCGACCTTCCCGCGGCGTTCGATGCGACCGTCGCGGCGCTGCGCCGATCGCGGTCCCGGTTCTCACCCGCGACGCGGGCGAAGCTGGCCGAGCGGCTGACGGAGCTCTGGGATCAGGTTCCGGATGCCGCTACCCGAGCCGGCATGACGCTCCCCGAACTGCACCTCGACGCCGCCCAGGCCTGGCATGACCTGGGTGACGCGGAGCGGTCGCTCCGCTCCGCCACCGAGGGGCTCTGCGTCTGCCCCGATGACCCGGTCACGCGCGCCGCGCTCCTGCGTCAGCGGTTCGTGCAGACGTACAACCTCGAGCACCGCGGGCGCGGTGAGGACCTGGAGGAGGCGGTCGCGCTCCTCGAACACGTGGACGACCCTCGCGCGCGCATCCTGCTGTCGCGCGTGCTCACCAACATCGCGCTCGATGAGCACGGCGATGCGGCGGCCGCTCACGCCGCACGCGCGATCGCGCTGGCTGAAGAAGCCGGCGACGACGCCGCGCTCGCCGTCGCCCTGACAGTGGAGGCCTGGCGCATCGCGGGCGATGAGGACGACGAGCCCCGCGCACTGGCGCCGCTCGAGCGGGCGGTGGCGTTGCGGCTCGACCCGCCGATGCGGGCCTACGTGGCCAACGCCCTCACCGACATGCTGCTGCGTGTGGGGCGGTTCGACGAGGCGGTCGTCGTCGGCACACAGCACTACGAAGACATCACCCGGGCGGGCATCGAACGGGGATCGGGGTCGAGCCTCGCCTACGCGCTGGCGCTCGCCCTGTTCGCCGCCGGACGGCCCGAGAGCGCGCGACGGTACGCGCAGCGCGCTCGACGGCTGTTGAATCCGCTGCACGGCGCGTCCATCGTGCGGCTTCTGGCTTCGCACCTGACCTGGGACGACCGCGACGCCGAGCGGGAGGAGCTCCTCGTGGCCGAACGTGCGACGATCGAGGACTCGCGCCGGCGCTACCCCGACAAGCACGGATGGTGGGCGGTCGAGCGCGCAGAGGCGGTGCTCACCCTGCGCGGAGCGAGCACCGTCGGCGAGGCGCTCGCCTCGGTGCTCGCCGACGTGTTCGACATCGCGAACGGCGACACCGGCACACCCGCTGTGCGCCGCTACGCCGTCGTCACCGCGGCGCTGCTCACCCTCGCCCCCGGTCGGCCGGTCGACCTCGAGCTGCGAAGCCGACTGACGGGAACGATCGAGTCGTGGCCCGATCACGAACCGGCGAAGGCCCACGCCGAGTTCATCCGCGCGCTCCTCGCCGATGCCGAGAGCGCGTCTGCGGAGCACCGGGCCGACGCGTGGCGCTCGCTCATCGAGGCGCCTGCCGGCCGCCTGCTGACCGTCTGGCACCGGCAGGTCGCCCGCTGCCGACTCGCCCTCGCACTGCTCGACGGCGGCCACCGCGATGCGGCGGCCGGGCTTCTCGCGGACATCGTGGCAACGGCACCCGGCGAGGGTGTCGCCCGCATCGGCCGGTGGGCCGCGGAACTGGCCGCGCGCGCCCGCCTCGCCCCAGGACCCTCCGATGCCGACACCTCGCACGGCGTGGTCGCGACCTTGACGCCGCGCGAGCTGCAAGTGCTCGAGCTCATCGCCGAGGGTCTCACCAACCCCCAGATCGGCCAGCGCCTGTTCATCAGCCCGAAGACAGCGTCGGTGCATGTGTCCGCGATCCTCGCGAAGATCGGCGCCGCCAACCGCGCCGAGGCCGCGGCCCTGTACGCCGCGTCGGCGTCGAGTTCGGCACCGGCCTGACGCGGCGCGGCGGCCGCGGCATCCGTCCATGCCAGAACACGGATCCGGGGTGTCGGGTGTCGGCGGGGAGCGGCAGGATGAGACGCATGCCGTACGAGATCCCTGCGCCGATGCTCGCGAAGTCCGTGCCCGACGTCCCCGATCCGGCGAAGGTCTCCGGCGGCCTGAGCTACGAGCCGAAGTGGGACGGGTTCCGCGCGCTGATCTCGTGGGACGGCGAGAAGGTCGAGATCGGGTCGCGGGGCGCGAAGCCGCTGACGCGGTACTTCCCCGAGCTCGTCGACGCGTTCAGCCGGCTCCTTCCCGAGCCGTGTCTGCTCGACGGTGAGATCGTCGTGCCGATCGACCGCGACGGCCGGCGCCGGCTCGACTGGGAGTCGCTGTCGCAGCGCATCCACCCCGCGGCATCCCGGGTGAACATGCTCGCCGAGCAGACGCCCGCGATGTTCATCGCGTTCGACCTGCTCGCCGTCGGCGACCGCGACCTGCAGAACGAGCCGTTCGAGACGCGCCGGAGGGCTCTCGTCGATCTGCTGCGGGACGTGCCCGACCCCGTGCATGTCACGCGGACCACCGACGATCCCGCACTCGCGCGCCGATGGCTCGCCGAGTTCGAGGGCGCGGGTCTCGACGGCGTTGTCGCGAAGCCGCTCGACCAGCCGTACGCACCGGGCAAGCGCACCATGTTCAAGATCAAGCACGCGCGCACCGCCGACGTCGTGGCGCTGGGCTACCGCATCCACAAGTCGGGCGAGGGCGTCGGCTCGCTGCTCGTCGGGCTGTACTCCGAGGACGCCACCCTCTACCCCGTCGGCGGCGTGGCCGCCTGGAGCAACGCCCGCCGGCTCGAGCTCATCGACGAGCTCGCCCCGCTCGTCGAGCGCGACGCCGACGGCGAGGCGCTGCGCGGCGAGGGCGAGAAGTCGCGCTTCCAAGCCGGCCGGGCGGACTCCTCGTTCGTCCGCCTGCGCCCCGAGCGCGTGCTCGAGGTGCGCTACGACCAGCTCGAGGGCTGGCGCTTCCGTCACACCGTGCAGTTCGAGCGCTGGCGCCCCGACCGCGACCCGCGCTCGTGCACCTACGAGCAGCTCGAGGTGGTCGCCGCGTACGACTTGGCCGACGTGCTCGTCTGACGCGTCCGGCTGCGGACGGATGCCGCAGCGGTGGTCTGTTCGCGCGGTCGGCGCAGGTGTACCGTGCGGTCAGGGTCACTGCTGACGGAGGCATCCATGGCCCGCATAGACCACCGAAGTCAACGCGGTCGCACCGGCACGCGGGTCGCGCTGATGTGCGCCGCGATCGGAGCTCTCCTGGTCTCCGGATGCTCGTCCGCCGCCTCACTCCCCGAGCAGCCGCACCCGGCCGAGGAGATCCGCGAAGACATCGAGACGATCTTCGGCACGCTGTACGGCGAGGATGCCGTCCGGGCGATGCTCGTGCAGCAGCACGGCGAACTCGTCTACGAGCAGTATCTGGAGGCGACCGCTGAAGACACCTGGGATGTGCGCGGCGTCACCCGTGCGGTCACCTCGACCCTCATCGGCATCGCCATGGATCGCGGACTCATCTCCGGTGTCGATGCCACCCTCGGTCAGTTGCTGCCCAGCTATGCGGCCGTGCTGACACCCGAGACCGCAGCCATCCAGCTGAAGGCCGTGCTCACTCATACGGCGAACTTCGCGTCCACCTCCGAGGAGCGCGACATCCGGGGAATCGCCGCCGATCTGTACGCGCAGCCCGATTGGGTGGCGGCGATCCTCGCGGATCGGGCAGTCCGAGGGCCCGGCGACGGCCGGTTCCTGTTCTCCGACATGGGCACGCACATTCTCGCCGCCGTCGTCGCCGAGGCGACCGGGATGTCGCCGTTCCGCTTCGCCGACGAGGTGCTGTTCGATCCGCTCGACATCGACACCGCCCCCGTGTGGGAGGAGCGCTTCGCGCCCGGCGGCGACCCCCAGGAGCTTCTTCGGGAGTACCAGGAGGCGGAAGTGGCGTGGCCCGCTGATCCGCAGGGCGTGAATCTCGGCTACACGCACCTCCGGCTTCGCGCGACAGACCTCCTGCGCTTCGGCCAGCTCATGCTCGACGAGGGCGTCTGGGACGAAGAGCAGGTGGTGTCGGCCACCTGGGCTGTCCAGGCGACCAGTCCCGTCGTCGCCACGGTCGGATACGGAACGATCAGCTACGGCTACCAGTGGTGGGTCGACCCGCAACGCGGCGTGTTCTACGCCCAGGGCGAGGGCGGAACGGCGGTCGTCGTCGATCCGGTCAGGGATGCCGTCGCCGTGATCGCCTCCGAGGTCACGGTGGACGACGTGCGCGGGAACCACGGCTTCGCGAGTGCGACGGCAGTGGGGCTCGCCGCCCTGCTCCTGGCCGATCTGCCCGCTAACGCCGAGTGAGGTCGCCCGATGCTCGCCCCTCGCCGAGCCTCGGTCCGAATCATCGAGACATTCGCCACCGCGGTCTTCCTGCTCGCGGGAGCCGCCGCGTGCACGGCTGCCCCGTCTCCCGCTCCGGTTCCGTCGCCCGAGGTCGCGATCGCGAACCATCTGCACGCCGTGCTGGACGCGGTGACCGGGTCGGAGGAGGTCCGGGCGGTGCTCGTACACCAGGACGCCGAGCCCGTGTACGAGGAGTACATGTCATCGACTCCGGACGACACGTGGAACGTGTACTCGGTGACCAAGAGCGTGACGTCGACGCTGGTGGGCATCGCCATCGACCGGGGGCTGATCTCCGGCGTGGACGCGACGCTCGGCGACCTGCTACCGGAGTACGCCGCTGTGCTGACGGCGGAGACGTCCGACATCCCGCTCCAGGCGGTCCTCACGCATACCGCGAACTTCGCGCCCGACGGCGATGTCCGCGACCTGGAAGGCAGCGCGGACTGGATCGCGACGATCCTCCAGGACCGTGCTGACCGCGGACCCGGCGACGGCTCGTTCGTGTATTCGACCTACGGGTCACACGTGCTCGCCGCCGTCGTCGCCGAAGCCACGGGGATGTCGCCGTTCGCGTTCGCCCGGGAGGTGCTCTTCGCACCGCTCGGCATCGAGGTCGACGAGCCCTGGGAGGAGCGGCTTCTCCCCGGCACAGATCCGGACGCGTACAACCGTGCGTACGAGAATGCCGAGGTCGCGTGGATCGCGGATCCGCAGGCCCTCAACATGGGAGGCGCCTGGCTGCGGCTGCGACCCGGCGACCTCGCACGCTTCGCACAGCTCTTCCTCGACGAGGGCGAGCGGATGGGCGACGAGATCGTGTCGTCGACCTGGGTCGCCCTCGCCACCTCCCCGATGGTCGCGACCCCGGTCCTCGGAGCCCTGTCCTACGGATTCCAGTGGTGGGTCGACGAGGAGCGCGACGAGTTCGCGGGCGTCGGCTTCGGCGGCACGGTGGTTCTCGTCGACCGGCGCAAGGACGCGATGGTCGTGATCGCGTGCGATGTCGCGCGCGACGCCCCGCCGACCGAGCTGGGGCTCACTGCGGACTCCGCGCTCGCCCTGGCCCAGGCGCTGATCGACGATCTCCCGGACTCCGACGGCTGAACGACGGGATCAGGTCTCGTCCTTCGGCCAGTTCGCCTCGTTCTTGCGGCTCGGCTGCACACGCGGCGGCTCGCCGGGCATCTTCGGGAAGTCGGGCGGGAACGGCAGCTCGCCGAGTCCGTCGTCGAGGTCGCGCTGCCACCACTCGAGCAGCGTGTCGATCCGGCCCGGCTTCGCGAGCAGCCCGGCCCACGGGTCGCCGACGTCGGCCAGGCGCTGTGGGACGGTCCGCACGGTGAACGCCGCCGGGTCGACCCCCGCCTCGAGCTCGTCCCAGGTGAGCGGCGTCGACACCGTAGCCGACGGCAGCGCCCGCGGGCTGTAGGCGCCGGCCATCGTGCGGTCGCGGTTGGCCTGGTTGAAGTCGATGAAGATGCGCTCTCCGCGCTCCTCCTTCCACCAGTTCATGGTCACCTTGTCGGGCAGGCGCCGCTCGAGCTCGCGACCCGCGGCGATCACGGCATGCCGCACGTCGAGGAACTCCCATTCCGGCTCGATGGGACAGAACACGTGGATGCCGCGGTTGCCGCTTGTCTTCAGAAACGCCGTCAGCCCCGCCTCGGCGAGAACATCGCGCATCGCGGGGGCGACGGCGGCAGCATCCGCGAAATCCGTCCCCGGCTGCGGGTCGAGGTCGATGCGCAGCTCGACGGGATTGTCGGTGTCGGCCGTGAGCGACGCCCACGGGTGGAACACGATCGTGTTCATCTGCACGGCCCACACGGCGGCGGCGATCTCGGTGAGGATGATCTGCGGATGCCGCCGCCCGCTGTTGTACGTCACGGTCTGGGCCTCGACGAAGGCCGGCGCCCCCTTCGGCGGGTTCTTCGAATAGAACCGCTCGCCGTCGACGCCCTCGGGGAAGCGCTCGAGCGATACCGGCCGGTCGCCGTTGGCCGCGAGGAACGGCCCGGAGACCGCGATGAGGTACTCGGCGAGCTCGCGCTTGGTGATGCCGACCTCCGGCCAGATCACGCGGTCGGGGTTCGAGATCCCCACCTCGCGATCGCCATCGGGGTCGGGCATGGTCAGGGTGATGCGCGGGGACGCCATGGTCAGACGCTAGCGGGGAGCCGCGACATCCGTCACCCCGCTCACCGCTCGACCGGGAACACCATGTGCGTCACGCGGGTGCTCGGGATCACCACGGTGGGGTCTCCCAGTCGCACCGCGGCGGGGTCGACCTCGGAGAAGTACCGGTGCCCCGACCCGAGAACGACGGGTACCAGGTCGATCGCGACCTCGTCGACGAGTCCAGCGGCGAGCGCCTGACCGGCGACCGTGCCGGCGGCGACGGCGACCGCGCGATCGCCCGCGAGTTCCTGGGCCTTCGCCACCGCCGCTTCGATCCCGTCCGTGACGAAGTGCGCGTTCCCGGTGTGGGCATGGGCCCAGTCGATGGGTGCCTCGTGCGTGAGCACGACGAACGGCACGCCCAGCGGGTGCACGCCGCTCCAGCCGTCGGTGATGTCGAACAGCAGGCGGCCGACCACGAGGCATCCGAGTTCCCCGATGAAGCTGCGCCAGTAGTCCGCGCTCGTCGGCGTGAGATGGAACGATGCCGGCTCGCTGGCGGTGACGACCTCGACCTGACCCGCCTCGTACCAGTCGAACAGGCGCCCGGGGTCGTTGTCCTCGTGTGCCACGAAGCCGTCCAGCGACATCGACGCCGACGCCACGACCTTCCCCACGGCTCAGCCTTCCGCCGCGAGCAGTTCGTCGAGCTTGTCGTAGCCCTCGCGCATGCCGCGTTCCATGCCCTCGGACTGCATGCTCTCGAGCACCTCGACGGTCGAGAACACGCTGTGGTCGACGATCCGCGACCGGCCGCCCTCGAGCGCCTCGAAGCGGATGCAGTCGACGCTGACCTCGTCGGGCCAGCCCTCGAACTCGAACGTCTGGATGATGAGCTCGTTCTCGCGCACCGTGTGGAACACGCCGCGGAACGCGTACTCGCCGTCCTTGTCGCGCTGCACGAAGCGATAGCCGCCGCCGGTGCGGAAGTCCCAGTGGGTGATCTCGGTGCGCTCCCCGCCCGGTCCGATCCACTGCCGGAACAGCTCCGGATCCGCATGTGCCCGGAACAGCGCCTCGACGGGAGCGTCGAACTCCCTCGTGATGTCGGCATACGACGTCCCCGGAACGGCTTCGATGATGAGCGGGTTGCTCATGATTCCTTCTCCTTCGTGTCGGTCCTGCAAGGATCTTTCGAAACGGATGCTGCGGCCGCGAGCACGGCGTCCAGCCGCCGGTAGGCGCGCTCGGCGTCGAGCCGGTAACGGTCGATCCACGCGGTGAGCTGCTCGAGCGCCGCCGCGTCGAGGTGGACGGGTCGCCGCTGCGCATCGCGCGACCGCGTCACGAGCCCGGCGTCTTCGAGCACCTTGATGTGGCGGGAGACGGCCTGCATCGTGATCGGGAACGGCTCAGCGAGCTCCCCCACTGTCGCCGGCCCGCGGCTCAGGCGCGCGATGATCGCCCGCCGCACGGGGTCGCCCAGTGCGACGAACGCTCGATCGAGCCGGTCATCGTCCATTGCTCAACGCATCCCTTTATCAACGTTTATGTTGAATAGGGTACGCGCGATCGAGTCGGTGTCAACCCTGCGCCAGCTCTTCGACAGGTCAACCGCGCTTCCACAGGATCGAATCCGCCGATCGGTCCGGCAGAAGCCCGGTTGACCTGTTGAAGCCGACGCGGAGTGCGCGGAGCCGCGAGCCTCAGGGCCGCCGCGCGAAACGCGGCTTCACCCAGCGGTGGCGAGGCTCAGTCCGCGAGGGCGAGCACCGGCGCGAGGTCGTCGCGGCCGAGGCGGATCCACGGACCCGCGGGGTCCACCACGAGACCCCTGATCCCCTCGTCGGTGCGCAGGGCCCGCGCGAGCTGCGCGCCGGTGATCGGCGCCGCGTTGTCGCCGCGGCCCATCACCGCCACCTCGAGCGGGTGAGAGTACACCTCGAGGTAGCGAGCGCCCTCGGCGTCACGCCCCTCGGCGAGGCCCGGCGCGCCGCTCTCCGTCTTGCCCACGGCCACCCAGAGCGGCACGCGGGCGAGCGCCTCGGCAACCTTGGCGTCGATCTCGGGCGTGCGCTCCGCCGCGAGGAGCGTCTTCACGGTGAGCTGCGGGTCCGCCTGGTCGACGGCGCGCTGCAGGAGCTCCGTGGGCATCACCGCACGCGACGGCGACGATGCGGGGTCGATGATGATCCCGTCGTACGAGTTGGCGAACACATGCCGCAACACGGTCAGTACAGGCTGGCCCATCGCTGACGTGTCGGTGTCGCCGTCGGCCTTGACGCTCGCCTGCAGCGCGGCGCCGCCCGAATAGACCAGCGCGAACGTCTTCTCGCCCGCGTTCACGATCGCCAGCGGCAGCCCCTTGCCCTCCGCGAGAAGCGTGCGCGCGTCGCCCTTGACCCGCAGGAACACATGACCTTGCAGCAGCTGTCGCGCGACGTCGAGCAGCGCCTGCGACGGCGGGGCGTCGCCGATGCGGCCGAGCGCCGCGCGCAGGAGCACGTTGTCGCGGAGCCCCGGCACGGTCTCGGTCTGCTCGGGCGCGGTGCGCGTCCACTCGCGTACGCCGACGCGGGGCTTCGGCCCCGGCGGCACGGCCTCCCCGGCCTTCGGCTCGCGCGGAACCGCCGGCTGAGACGGCGGTGAGACACCGAGCCCACCGAACGAAGACACGGAGATGGACACGCCGGCTGCATCCGCCGCGGCTTCCTCAGCGGGTGCATCGGGCGCCGGATCTGACGACGCGGTCGCGGCGGCAGCATCCGTCTCCACACTCGCCGCGACCTCGTCGGCCTGCGAGGATTCGGGGGAGGTCGGCGGCTGCTCGGCGGGCTTCTTCGGACGGCGCGAGAACAAGGCCATTGCCCGAGCCTAACCCGCCGACGTCAGCCGAGCGCGGCGACCCCGGCGACGATCACCCCGACGCCGACGGCGAGGAGGGATGCTGCGAGCACGACGACTCCGGTCCACAACAGGGCGATCGCGCGACCTGGGCGCTGCGGGTCGTGCCCCAGCACCGACAGGAAGAACCCGCCGGGGATGAGGATCGCGCTCGCGAGCACGCCGACCGCCGCCCATTGCCACGGAACGGGCACGCCGACCGCCGCCACCAGCAGCAGGCTCACGAGCCCGAGCATCACGAGCACGCCCGCGTGGGCATGCCCGGCGCGGAAGAACGTCTTCTGCAGCGCGTTGAACGGCGAGCCGTGCGTCGCGATGCGCAGCAGGAATGTACCGCCCGACATGATGCCGATGACGGTGAGGATCGTCGCGCCGGCGACGATCGTGAGGATCGGGTCCATCGTGACCTCCGTTGGATAGTGCCGCTCTCCAATATTGGATAGCTATAGTATCCAACGTCAAGGGCAAGGGGGCAGGATGAAGATCTCGGAGCTGTCGGAACGCAGCGGAGTCCCCGTGGCGAGCGTGAAGTTCTATATCCGCGAGGGCATGCTCCCCCGCGGCGAGTCGATCTCCACCACCCGGGCGGAGTACGGCGACGAGCATCTCGCGCGGCTCACGCTCATCGCCGCGCTGGCCGATGTGCGCGGGCTCCCCCTGGCGCGCGTGCGCGACATCCTCGCGCTCGTCGACGCCCCCGACGACGACCCGATCGCCACCCTCGGCCGAGCGGTGGGCGCCCTTCCGCCCTACGTCGAGTCGGACCGGGACGACTACCCGCGAGCCCGTGAGGCCATCGCGGAGCTCGGCCTGACGTACGACCCCGACTTCACCGCGGTCGCCCAGCTCGACGAGGCGCTGCGCGCCCTGGACGCGGCGGGATTGGATGCTGCGCCCGCCGCGCTGCGCCGCTACAGCGACGCGATGCGACAGGTCGCGGCGGAAGAGATCGCGCCGATGGCCGCAATGTCGCGGACCGAGGCCGTGCCGTACGCGGTGCTCGGCACCGCGCTCTACGAGCCGGTGATGCTGGCGCTGCGGCGCCTGGCGCACCACCACCTGCTCGTGGCGGGCGCCGACGCCTCTGAAGCCCCCGGTCGTTGAGCGATCGGGGAACGAGCGAGATGAAACGCGCGAACCCGGCGCACACGCCGCGCCGACGAAGGTCAGAGCTTCGAGATCGGCGCGATCTTGATCAGGAGCTTCTTCGGGCCCGCGGAGTCGAAGCGGACGTGCGCGACGCGCTTCGCGCCCTCGCCGGTGACGGCGTCGACGCGGCCTTCGCCGAAGTCGTCGTGACGGATGCGGTCGCCCGGCGCCAGCTCCAGGTCGCCGTTGTCGCGCACCTTGGCGGGGATCTTGTTCGCGAAGCGCTCGAGGTTGCCTGACGGCTCGCGCCGCGCGAGCGGCACGAGGTCGTCGCCGTAGCGCCGGCCCCCGCCGGAACCGCCGAACCCGGAGCCCGATCCCGAACCGCGCCGCGCGTTCAGGGCCCGCGACTGCGTGCCGCCGCGCGAGTTCACGTCCCCCGGCGACTGGCGCCAGTGCAGCAGCTCGTGCGGGATCTCCTGCAGGAACCGGCTCGGCATGGCCACCGTCACCTCGCCGAACTGCGCGCGGGTCATCGCGAGCGACAGGTACAGCCGCTTGCGGGCACGCGTGATGCCGACGTAGAACAGCCGCCGCTCCTCCTGCGGGCCGCCCGGCTCGCCCGCGGAGATGCGGTGCGGGATGAGGTCCTCCTCGACACCCGTGACGAACACGGCGTCGTACTCGAGGCCCTTGGCCGTGTGCAGGGTCATGAGCGACACGGAGCCCGATGCGTCCTCGAGGTCGTCGGCATCCGACACCAGGGCGACCTCGGTGAGGAAGTCCAGCAGCGTCCCCTCGGGGTTGTTGCGCGCGAACTCGCGGGCGACGGCTACCATCTCGTCGAGGTTCTCGATGCGCGCCTCGTCCTGCGCGTCCTTGCTGGCGCGCAGCGCGTCGTAGTAGCCGCTCTTGTTGAGCAGCAGCGTGAGACCCTCGGCGACCGCGGTGGGCGGGGCGAGCTCGCCCGTCTCCGGGAGCATGAGGGCGGATGCCTCGGCCAGCACCGCGTCGAGATGCGCGATGGCCGCCTGGATCTTGGGTCCGACGCCCAGCGCCGACGAGTTCGCGAGCGCGTCGCGGAACGTGATCTGCTGGTCGGCCGCGTAGCGCGAGATGGTCTCGATCGTCACATCGCCGATGCCGCGGCGCGGCCGGTTGATGATGCGCCGCATCGCCATCTCGTCGGCCGGGTTCGCGACGGCGACGAGGTACGCGAGGGCGTCCTTGATCTCGGCGCGCTCGTAGAACTTGGTGCCGCCCATGATCTTGTAGGGCAGCGCCGAGCGGATGAAGATCTCTTCCAGCGCACGCGACTGAGAGTTGGTGCGGTAGAAGACGGCCATCTGCGAGTAGTCGACGCCGGCGCGGCGCAGCACCTCGATCTCGTCGGCGACGAACTGGGCCTCGTCGTGCTGTGAGTAGCCGGTGAAGCCGACGATCTGCTCGCCCGCGCCGACGTCGGTCCACAGCTTCTTGTCTTTGCGGTCGAAGTTGTTGCTGATGACCGCGTTCGCGGCCGACAGGATGTTCTGCGTCGATCGGTAGTTCTGCTCGAGCAGCACGACCTTGGCGCCCGGGTAGTCCTTCTCGAACTCGCTGATGTTGCGGATGTCGGCGCCGCGGAACGCGTAGATCGACTGGTCGGAGTCGCCGACGACCGTCAGCGACGCGCCGTCCTCGGCGGCAGGCTCCGGTTCGAAGATCATCATGCCGCCCGACGCGGCGAGGGGTGCGGCATCCGATCCGGGGGGCCTGGTCAGCTCGTGGATCAGCGCGTACTGCGCGTGATTGGTGTCTTGGTACTCGTCCACCAGCACGTGCCGGAACCGCCGCCGGTAGACGTCGGCGACCTGCGGGAACGCGCGGAACAGGAACACCGTCTGCGCGATGAGGTCGTCGAAGTCGAACGCGTTCGCCTTCTGCAGCTCACGCTGGTACGCGGCGAACAGCTCGACGAACACACGCTCGGCGGGATCGCTCATGTTGGCCGAGCGGGCGTAGGACTCAGCATCCGCCAG
Organism: Microbacterium sp. NPDC056569; assembly: GCF_042793475.1. Lineage (NCBI taxonomy): Bacteria > Bacillati > Actinomycetota > Actinomycetes > Micrococcales > Microbacteriaceae > Microbacterium > Microbacterium sp. NPDC056569. The sequence goes on from NZ_JBHTUV010000022.1 coordinate 42,790, forward strand.
CTCGTTCTTGAGCCGGGAGATCTTCGACTGCGTCGCCGCCGGCGTGAGCCCGAACGCATCGGCCTCGTGCTCTTTGACCAGGCGTTTGATGAGCGCCCGCGAGTCGCCCGAGTCGTAGATCGTGAAGGACTTGGTGAAGCCGAACTGCTCGGCCTCGCGCCGCAGGATCCGCACGCACGCCGAGTGGAACGTCGATATCCACATGCCGCGCGACGAGTCGCCCACGAGGTGCTCGACGCGCTCGCGCATCTCGCCGGCGGCCTTGTTGGTGAACGTGATCGCGAGGATCTGGCTCGGCCACGCCTCACGATTGCGCAGCAGCGACGCGATCCGTCGCGTCAGCACGCTGGTCTTGCCCGAACCGGCGCCGGCCACGATGAGCAGCGCCTGCCCACGATACGTGACGGCCTCCCGCTGCTGCGGGTTGAGCCCTTCGAGCAGGTCGTCGTCGGGGCGTGCGCCGGCGGCCCGAGGGCCGATGTCTCTGCCGACGATGAGGGGGGTGCTGGCGTCCGTCATTGCCCGTCAAGTCTAGGCGCGCGCGCCGACACCCACGCCGCCGGCGCCGCGGCCTCGAGGGGGACGGATGCTGCGCCCCTCCGCCCGCTCACGGCAGCCGCGAGGCAGCCGCCTCCAGTCGCCGCAGCGCCGGCCGCACCTCTCCGAGCCGTTCCTCCGCCTCGTCGCGCAGCAGAGCGGCGATCGTCTCGTAGGCGTCGGACAGCTCCCCCGCGCGTCCCGCGAGCGCGCCTTCGTGCGTCACCCGGTGCGCGAGAAGCATCGCGTCGCGGTGCGCGCCGAGCGCGTCGTGCAGGTCATCGCCGGCGTCCGCGATGGCCTCCACCTGCTTCGGGAACAGCTCCGGGGCGACGTCGGCGATCGCCTCCGCGACGTACCGCGTACGGCGGGCTGCCTTGCGCAGCTCGTGGAGGGCCTCGTCGGAGCCGTCGAGTCGGCCCTCGGCCTTCTCGACGCGGCGAGCCTGCGCGGCCAGCACATCGGCGAGAACATCGGCCGCGGGCCGATCGGGCTCGACGACGACGGGGGTATCGACGAACTCGCGCAGCAGCCGCGCCCGCTCCTCCGACCGCGGCGAGCGCGCGAGCTCCACGAGTCGCGCGTGTGCGTCGGGGTACGCCTCGCGCTCGCTCTCGATGAGCCGGTGCACGATGGCGGGATCGTCGATCCCGGCGCGCTCCAGCATCTCCGCCGCGACGTCGGCCCGCACCTCGATGTCTCGCACGACGCCGAGTTCGCGCCCCCACTCGGCGTATGCGACCCGCAGGCGCTCGGCCGCGCGGGTGTCGAGCGCATCGCGAAACCCGCCCAGCACGCTGCGCAGCCGCCGCACCCGTACGCGGTGCTGGTGCACGCCGTCCGGCTCGTCCGCGAGGGCGCCGGGACCGGTGTCTTCGACCTCCGCCGCCGCGCGGCGAAGGATCTCTCCGAGCACGTTCCCGACGGTGGGGTCCTTCGGCGACGTACCCATCCCTCGAGCCTAGGCAGGCGCCGCGCCGAGAGCCAGGGCCCGGGGCTTCGGTTCGCGACGGGCCGCAGCATCCGTCCGTGAATCCGGGGGCTGGCCGGAGCGCGCTCTCAGCCGGAAGTGGGCAGGATGGACCTCATGCGCACCCTCCTCAACATCATCTGGCTCGTGCTGTCGGGCTTCTGGATGTTCCTCGGCTACATGCTGGCGGGGGTGGTGCTCTGCATCCTGATCCTCACGATCCCGTGGGGCATCGCCTCGTTCCGCATCGGCCTCTACGCCCTGTGGCCGTTCGGCCGCACCATCGTCGACAAGCCCACCTCGGGCGTCGGCTCGTTCCTCGGCAACGTCGTGTGGGTGATCCTCGCCGGCTGGTGGCTGGCGATCGGCCACATCGTCACCGGCATCGCCCTGTGCATCACGATCATCGGCATCCCGCTCGGCATCGCGAGCTTCAAGCTCGTGCCGATCTCGCTCATGCCCCTCGGCAAAGACATCGTCGACAGCCGCACCCTCCAGCCCGTCTGATCGGGATCACGGATGCTGCGGCCCGCAGCATCCGTTGCATCACAGAAGTCGGCGCGCCGACGCCCACGCGGTGAGCTCGTAGCGAGACGACAGCTGCAGCTTGCGCAGCACCGCCGAGACGTGCGATTCCACGGTCTTCATCGAGATGAACAGCTCGGCGGCGACCTCCTTGTACGCGTAGCCGCGGGCGATGAGCCGCATCACCTCCTGCTCGCGCGACGACAGGCGGTCGAGCTCGTCGGTGGTGGTGGCCGTCTCACCGACGGCGGCTCCGAAGGCGTCGAGGACGAAGCCCGCCAGTCGCGGCGAGAACACCGCGTCGCCGTCGGCGACCGCATGGACCGCCCTGCTGACCTCCGCGCCCGACGAGCCCTTCGTGATGTAGCCGCGGGCGCCGGCGCGGATCACCCGCACCACGTCTTCGGCGGCATCCGACACGCTCAGCGCCAGGAAGCGGGTCGTCGGCGCCAGAGGAGCCGCCCCGCGGATCACCGCCTCGCCTCCGGCTGCGTCGGGACCGGATGCCGCGACCGCCCCCGCCGGCAGGTGCACGTCGAGGAGCACCACGTCGGGGCTCGTCGCCTCGATGACAGCGATGGCCGAGGCCGCGTCGGCTGCCTCGCCGACCACCTCGATCGACGCGTCGAGGTCGGCGCGCAGGCCCGAGCGGAAGATCGAGTGGTCGTCGACGATCACCACGCGCACGGTCGTGTCAGCCACGGCGCGCCTCCTTGTCGTTCTCGGGGGTCGAGACCGGTCGCGGCGCGCCGGCGGCCGACGGCGCCGCTGCGGTGACGAACCGAAGGTGCACCTCGGTGCCGCCGCTCGTTCCCCGCCTGATCGTGGCCGAGCCGCCCGCGCGCCGCATGCGGCCGATGATCGACTGACGGATGCCGAGCCTGTCGTCCGGGACGTCGTCGAGGTCGAATCCTCGGCCGCGGTCGCGCACGTAGACGTCGACGGCGTCGGCGTTGCCCTCGATGTACACCGAGACGTCCCCGCCGGCGTGACGGGCCGCGTTCAGCATGGCCTCGCGCGAGGCAGCCGCGACCTCTCCGCTCGCCCGCTCGGCGGGAAGCCCGGCCGAGACCACGTCGATGCGCACCGGGTAGTCGAGTTCGAGCGCGGCGGCGTAGTCGCGCAGGTCGGTGGGCAGGTCGCTGTCCGCAGCAGCGTCGCCGTCGTAGAGCCACGCGCGCAGCTCGCGCTCCTGGGCACGTGCGAGGCGGGCGACTTCGCTCGAGGCGCCGGCACGGTTCTGGATGAGCGCGAGCGTCTGCAGCACGGAGTCGTGGAGGTGGGCGGCCATCTCGGCGCGCTGCTCCTCGCGGATGCGTCGCACCCGTTCGCCCGAGAGCTCGCGCCAGCGGTCCACGAGGATCGACGAGTACACCAGCAGGATCCCGGCGATCGGCACGAGCGCGATCGCGAACCCCGCGACCCCGGTCTGACGCAGCGCCGCGAGCTGCGCGAGCAGCAGCACCACCAGTGCCGCGGTCAGGACGATCCGCACGACGTTCTCGTGGCGCGGGCCGCGCGCCGGATCGTGCCGGTCGACGAGCGCCACCCACGCGCCGGCCGCGACGGCGAGCACAGTCGCGAGGACCACGCCTCCGAACCAGCCGGGCGTCGAGGCCCACCCGACTCCGCCGGCCCCGGTCAGGGCGATCGCGACGATCGTCAGCAGCACGACTGCGGTCGCGGAGCCGGTGAGGAGCCAGGCCACCGGCACGCGACGTGTCGGGACGCCGCGCACGCCCTGGGCGGCAGCATCCGTCTTCGCGGCGTCGCTCGCGTCGCTTTCCGCGGCATCAGCACCAGATGCGGGTCCTGGCGAGTGCGGGTCGTCCCACGGCACGAACACCCAGAGCCACGCGTACAGGAGCGCGCCCGCGCCCCACACCAGAGTCAGCGCGGCGAATGCGGTGCGCACCAGCCACAGCGGCCAGCCGAGGTGACGGGCGAGTCCGGCCGAGACCCCCGAGACGGCACAGTCCCGCGGCCGGCGCAGCGGCGGCCGATCCGGCCGCTCCGGCCTCGAGGCATGCCGCTCCGCACCCGCGACCGCGCCGGCCGGAGTCGTCGAGGAGGGCATGCCGACCATCCAACCATCGCGCGCCGACCCCGGACCACGATCCGGAGCGCAGATCAGGGACGCGTCAGGGGATCACCCCATAGCGGACCCCTCGCGGCGGCCACCAGGGTGGAACCATGACCGACACGACCACTGCTCCTCCCGCCGATCCAGGCCCACCGCCGACCGCCCCACCAGGGCTGCCGACGGGGTCAGACCGGTTCTTCTCCTGGGTGGAGGGTCTCGGCGTCGTGCGGGCCGACGGCTGGCTGGGCGGTGTCTGCGGCGGCCTCGCTGCGCGCCTGCGCATCGACCCGATCATCGTGCGCGGCATCTTCGTCGTGGTGGCGCTCTTCGGGTTCCCGGCGCTCCTCGTCTACGCGATCGCGTGGGCGCTGCTGCCCGACGCGACCGGCCGCATCCACCTGCGCGAGCTCTTCCACGGCCGCTACGACGCCGCCATGACCGGCGTCTTCATCCTCGCGGCCGTGGGCTTCGTCCCGGTCGTGCCGTGGCTGCGCAACATCCTGCTGTGGCCGCTGTGGGCGCTCACCGGCTTCGCGCCGTGGGCGTGGGACGGCTCCTCGGCGATCTGGGACCTCGGCGCTCCCCTCGGTGGCGTCGGCGTGCTCCTCGTCCTCGCGCTCATCGGCACGGCCGTGTACTTCATCGTCCGGGCGGCTCAGGCCGGCCGGCCCTCCCGGACGGGCGCGCCGATGGCTTCCGCGCAGCCCGTCCCGGCCGCGTCCGATTCGGGCGACGCGGTCTCTCCCCTCGCGGCCGAGGCCGCGGGCTTCGCGGATCCGGCAGGTCGGGCGCCGGCCGGATCCGCGACAGGAGCAGACACGGATGCTGCGCCCCCGGGCGCTGCGCCGGCTCCCGACACCGGCGATGCCCCGGTCGCCGACTGGCGCGCCGATTGGCGCGCGCGCCAGGAGGAGTGGCGCGTGCAGAACGACGCGTGGCGCCGCAGCCAGCAGGACGAGGCCCGCGCCGCCCGCGAGCAGGCCCGCCGCGAACGGCACGCGCACGGCGCCGCGTTCGCCCTCGAGGCCGAGGAGCGCCGCCGAGTGCGGCGCGCGACCCGCCCCCGCACGAGCTTCGTGTTCGTGCTCACAGCCCTCGGCGGCGCGGTCGTCGCCGGCGCACTGGCGGTGCTGATCGCCCTCGGCGACCCGGCGCTGACCGGATTCGCGGCCGCGATCGGCATCCTGTCCGCCGCGATGGTGGTGAGCCTCGCGATGGTGGTGGCCGGCATCGCGCGTCGCCGCAGCGGCTTCCTCACCGCGGTCGCGATCGTTCTGGTGACCGTCGGCATCGTGACGGCCATCGCCTCGGGCCCGCGCAGTTTCGTGCTCGGCAACGTGGGTCTCGGCACGAGCACCGTTCCCACCACGATCGTGCAGCCGTTCGGCAGCACCGACATCAGCGTGCTGCCCCTCTCGGACGAGGAGAACGTCGACGCCGGCACGATCACGATCCGCAAGAGCACGGGTGTCACCTACATCACGGTGAACCCGGGCACCGCGGTGGAGATCGAGGCGCGGCTGGGCGCCGGCCGAGTGGAGGTGCAGCGCGTCGGCCCGCAGTCGAACGCGGTCGAGGACGAACCCGTCGCCCTGCGTCCCGGCGAGGACGGAACGTCGGAGTGGACGTGGTTCACCCGCAACACCGCCGCGGCCGGGGACCCCGCCACCCGCCAGAAGATCGTGCTGGAGCAGGGACTCGGCTCCGTGTACGTGACCGTCTCCGAGCCGGAGGAAGCGCGATGACCGACACGAACCCCACCCTCGACCTCACGCCGCCGCCGGTGGCGCCCTCGCTCATCGGGACGCCGGCCGAACAGCCCATCCCCGGCTCCGCGGCTGACGCGTCGCCGCGCACACGCTGGGCGGCGATCATCTGGGGCTTGGTGTTCGCGGGGATCTCCGCAACGGCGCTGTGGGTCACGCTCGACGCGGGCCGTCGCGACGCCGTGGCGGACTGGGTCGTCTCCCTCTCGCCGGCTGCGGTCGTCGCGTACCTCCTGCTCGTCGCCGGCGCGATCGCGCTCGTGGGCGGCCTGGCCGGCCTCGCCCGCCGCCTGCAGCGGGGCCCGCGGGCCGCAGCATCCACTCCCCCCGCAGCCTGAACGCGAACGCGCCGCGTGCCCGAAGGCACGCGGCGCGCACGCACAACCTCAGGCGCCGTCCGTGGGGCGGACGGCGCCGGGGATCACTCGGCGACGAGGCTGCTGCAGCCCTCGTCGCCCTCGCCCACGCAGAGCACGAGCGTGGACGCGTCGACGAGGTCCTCGGGCACCTCGAAGCTCCACACGAAGGTGTAGGACTTCTCGGGTGTCATCGGCACCTCGACGGCGCGCTGCGAGACGGCCTCGGCCGAGAAGGACTCGTCGTCGCTCGAACGCAGCACGGGGGCGACGTCGACGTCGGACTGGCCCTCGTCGGTCACCCACTGGGCGACGTTGACGGTGACCCACTGGTTGCCCTCGGCGGGCTCGTCGAGCGTGGCGGCAGCGCTCTCGTCGGGGACGATGCTGCTCCACACCTCGAGCTCGGTGCCGTCGGCGCCGACGCGCTCACCGGCGGCGGCGGGTTCGGTCACGGACGACTCGACGACCGAGTCGGCGGCCGACGTGGACGACGGCTCGGAGTCGGCGGTCGACGCGCAACCGGCCAGCAGAAGGCCGGAGACGGCGGCGATGGACAGGAGTGCTGTGCTTCGTGAGCGCATGGTGAATACCTCTTCGAATTGTTTCGGGGATGTTTCCACGCTACTCCTCCGAAACGTGTGGTCCGACCACGGTCGCCGCGCGACCCCTCCTTCAGGAGGGAACGGATGCCGGCCCCCGCCGTCGTCGCCACGGCACAGCGAGCAGCAGGCCGACGACGAGCAGCGCCGCACCGGAAGCGGCCGCGGCCCAAGGAGTCACCGAGGGGATCTCGAGATACGTGGTGATGCCGAGGATGCGCGCGAGGCCCCAGGGCAGAAGGCCCATCTCGTCGTTCCAGACCGTGAGCGCGGTCTCGAGGCCGACCGCCCCGACCACGACCGAGGGCACGAGCAGCCCCGCGCCCATCGCAGCGAGCACATACCCGGTCGCGCGCCGCGCGCGCACCTGCGCTGCGAGCGCCCAGCCGGCAGCGACGAACACCCACACGAACAGCGCGAAGGCGACGGTGATGTACGCCGTGCGCAGCACGGTATCGGTCCAGAACGCGAACCAGTAGCCGCCCGGGCCCGTGAACGACAGGGCGAGCAGCGTCAGGATGCAGCGCAGCATCACGACCCCGCCGACGGCGGCGATGACCGGCCACGGCGAGCGCTCCCAGACGAACACCCGCAGCATGAGCGCGAACACCACCCACGCGCCGATGATGACGGCGAGGTGCGTCCACGACAGGAACGACGTCTGCACCGCCCGCGTCGCGATGAGCAGCCCCGCGGGCACGATCAGCAGCAGCCAGCGGTCGAGCTCGAGCATGCCGAGCGTCGACTCGCGCGCCCGCCAAGGACGGGTGGAGGCGATCCACGTCGCGCGGGCCGCGGCAGCACCGGGCTTCGCGACCAGGCGCGTGCGCGCGGCGAGCATGCCGATCACGACCCAGGCGAGGGCGAGCGCGAGCAGCACGCGCGCGATCCAGGCCATGGCCGCGTCGCGCTCCGCGCGCTCGACGCCCAGCTGCGCGGCGGTGAGGTTGAACGCGGGGTAGTCGATGTTCCCCTCGTACCTCTCGAGGTGCCCGGCCGCGCGCTCCTCGTAGACGACGCGGTCCGCGTCCCATTGCGCGTGCGCCTCGGCCGAGAGCGTGTCGTGCCACTGGCCCTGGTGCAGGATCATCGCGCGGTACGCCTCGAGCAGCCGGAGCGTGTCGAGCTCGTAGTCGAGCGTGTCGAGGAACGCGGCTCGGATCTCGGGCGAACGCCAGGTCGCAGCATCCGTCTGCGAAACCAGCTCGCGCATCTGCTCGACGGAAGCCACCGCGTCGGCACCGGAGGCGATCGCCGCCTCGACGCCGTCGGCGCCGCTGTCGCGGACGATCGAGTAGAGCACGTCGAGCACCGCGGAGTCGCCGGTGAGGATGTCCCACTCGAAGATCCACATCATCGGCGGCGGCTCGAGCCCGATCGCGAAGACACGCTGCTCTGCGAACTGCGGCACGTACATGCCCTCCGCGATCGCGTCGCGCGAGTGCGTCATCGCCGCGACGATCGCCTCGACGGTGGCGGGGTCGTCGGAGAAGTACTCGCGGGCCCACGCCGCGGTGATGCCGGCGACGTCCGCCTCGGGATCCTGGGCGAGGGATGCCGCGAGCTGCGTATTGAGCTCGTACAGCTGCCAGAACCCCGACTTCAGGTAGAGCGACATGGGTCCGGCGCGCCACGGCCCGCCGTCCTGGGTCCACACCCAGACGCCCTCGACCTGGTCGTTCGCGGCGAGCAGCTGCTGCAGCGCCCACTGGTACTGCGGGCCGAGGTCATTGGGGAACGCGCCGAAGTTCTCGAACTCCCGCCGGCTCTGGAACTCGACGAGGCGCCGCTGCGCGCCTTGCTCGAGCGTGTCGTTGAGGGGCAGCCACGTGTAGAAGTCGCCGAGCGTGTACTTCGTCGACACGATCAGTGCGGGCGAGTCGATGCCGCCGAGCACCGCGTCGTACGACGCGGAGTTGGTGTGCATGTCGCCGACGGCGCCGACCCCCACCGACCACGTGCGGAAGATCACTTCGCGATCGGATGCCTCGGCCTGCGCCGTGAACGCCTCGAGCATCGTGCGCACGGCGTCCACCGACGTCACCGCGAGCGCGGAGTAGTAGTCCCAGCCGCCCACGTCGTACACCGGACCGGCCTCGCCGATGCGGATCAGCACCCCGGCGAGGGCGGGGACGGCCTCGTAGAGCTCGTCGAGGCCGGCGGTGTAGACGCTCCACAGCCCGGGGTTCTCGGTGTCGAGCGAGCCGAACTCGTCGGTGAGGTGCTGCTCGAGAGGCCCCGTCAGCGCGAGCATGTCGGTGCGCAGGAACACCTTCATGCCGAGCTCGTCGGCCCGCTCCCAGAACGGCGCGTACGCGTCGCGCAGCGCGAGCGCCTTGTCGCGGTGGTCGTCGCCGTCGGCGTAGACCGGGCCGCCGGGCGCGTCGTCGAACGTGACGTACTCGACGAAACCGGGGAACGCGACGGCGTTGAAGCCGTTGGCGAGGGAGTGCCGGAGGAACCCGTCGAAGTCCTCGAACGCCGCGGCGAGCGCGGTCTCGTCGACGTACCGCGGTTCGGGCTGCATGACCGCGGCGAACGCCTTCGACGCGTGCGAATAGTCGTCGCCGGACTCCCACTCCGCCGGGTCGGGGATCACGCCGACCGCGCCGAGGTCGGTCATGCGCAGGGGCAGGCGCGAGGCTTCGTGCTCGCCCAGCAGATCCGTGAGCGGGGCCGCCGCGCGGACCTGGTTCGCGAGGTCGTAGATGCCCCGCGTGGCTCCGGTCTCGTTCCCGGCGCGGATGAGCCATGACGTGGCATCGCCCTCGAGCGCATAGGCGTCGTCGGTCGCGATCAGGGTGGGCACGATCTGCACCGTGAGCACGGCTTCGCCGGAGGTTCCGGATGCTGCGGTCACAGCATCCGTCAACTCCTCCAGTGCGACCGACACGCGCTCGGTGTCGGGGGCGTCGAAGGTGAAGGCCGGGGGCAGGACGGGCTCGGCGACCTGGGGCACGACGGGCGCGGCCGGCTCCATCTGGGCAGAGGGCTCGGTGCGGATGCCGAGCGCGTCGCCGACGGCGAACGCGACCCCGGCGCCGAGCGCCAGCAGCACGATCCCGGTGACGACAGCGAGGATGCCTCGCCGTCGCGCCGTCGTCATCCTCTGATCCTAGAACTAGGGGAACACGATCTCTGAGTGCGGCTGCCGGATGAGGAAGCCCTGCGCGCGATCGCAGCCGAGCTCCACCGCGATGTCGAGATGGGTGAGCGTCTCGATCCCCTCGGCCACCACGCGCAGACCGTGGGCATGCGCGACCTCGACCTGCTCGCGCAAGGACGCCGTCGCGGGTCGCTCCGCGGCGCGCACCAGCTCGCCGGGCAGCTTCACTTCGGCGACCGGCAGGCCACGGAGGAGCTCGGGCGACGGGGATTCCTCGCCGGCGCCGGCCAGCGAGAACTCCACACCGATCTCGCGAAGCATGTGCAGCTGCGGCAGCACCGCGCCGTTGCCGACCGGCGGCAGATCACGGGGGAGCTCGAAGACGAGTGAGCCGGGAGCGAGCTGACGTCGAGAGAACTCGCCGGCGACGTGAGCCGCGAAGGACTCGTCCGCGAACTGCAGCGGCGAGACGTTGACGGCGACCGCCCAGTCGCGACCGGTCTCGCGCCATCCGTCGAGCGTTTCGAGGCACTCGTCGAGCATGCGACGCCCCAGCGCGTGGATCGCGCCGCTGCGCTCGGCCACGCCGATCATCGTCACGGGGTCGATGTCGCCGAGCCGCGGGTGCCGCCACCGGCACAGCGCCTCGGCGGCCACGATCGACCCGCTCTCCAACGACACCTGCGGCTGGTAGACGGCGAAGATCTCGGAACCGCGGACAGCGGCCGTCAGATCGTCCGCGAGGTCTCCAGTGGTGGGCATCCCTCAAGTCAGCCCTGCCGGGCACCTCGATCGCAAGCGACAGCACGAGGAGCGACGATCGACTACAGTCCGCCCCGTCACGCTCGTGGGCGTTCTTCGAAGACGGATCCGCCGGTCCATATACTTTTCTCGTCGCAGAGGTACCAGGAGGGGTCGCGATGGCGTTTCGGAATCTGGAGACGTTGGAGTCTTGGCTCGCCGAATATCGGGCGCTGGGCAAGCCCCTGGCCGATTCGGCACGCGTGATGGTGCAGGACGGCGACGGCGGCGCGAATACGGGCCTCGTGGTCTTCCGCCTCGGCCACGCTCCGACCGGCGTGTTCATACAGCCGGTCACGCAGGACGCCCCCAGCTGGGTCGCGACGATGGAGCCCCGCGAAGACGACCTCGTCCTGGACGCGCCGGGATTGCTCGAACTGTCTGCCGAGCTGGCCGCGGTCTCCGATCTGTGCGCGTTCCTCGAGGCGAAGTCGCAGGCGTATCAGGGCATCGACGTCGCCTGAACCGCGGGTCAGTGCCGCGTGCTCACCGTCGCCGCGGTCAAGGCCTCGAGCAGCGCGGCCGAGTCGCCGACCCGGGTCTGATCGGCAGCGCCGATGGCGACGTCGAAGTCGTCGTCGAACCGGTTGAGGGCGGACCATGGATCTTCGGCGATGTCGATCGTGGCGGTGATGCGGTTGACCCGCCTGTCCGCCGGGTCGACATCGCGTCGCACGAGAGAGCGCCCGACGAGCCGATCGATCAGGGTCGTCACCCCGGCCGAGGTGATGCCGAGATACTCACGCAGTGCCGTCGGCCGCGTTCCGGGATTGCCCACCACGAACAGCAGGGCACGGGCATCGGTGTCGGTGATGCCGAGGCTGGCGCGCGCCGTCACCAGCGCGGCATTGCGCGCGTCGAGGTATTGGCGCAGCGCCTGCCCGAGGGTCAGCGCCGGGGTGTCGTTCGCCATGCCGCCATTCTCCCTCAGCCGCCTCGCGAGCAGAATAGCTCGATGGCAGATATTTAAGAAAACTAACTAAGTTTGCGAAACATCGGCTAGGGTGGAGGAACCCGCCGACGTGACGTCGCACGCCGTCTCGCCACCCCCCACCGCCTCGTGCAGAAGCTAGGAGGCCATCGTGACCAACGGCAGTGCTCCGATCGTAGGCCGCACCCCGTCCACCATGCACCCCATGGACATCCCGTGCTAGGCCTCGCGGCCTGCGGGCTGATCGCCGTCGATCGCGCGTCGACGATTCTCGACGCGGACGCGCAGGTGCTGGACTGGATGAGCTGCGACCGCGAGGACGTGGTCGGAAGGCCGCTCGAGACCCTCCTGACCCTGCGGATGCCACTGGCCGATGCCGACGGGCAGCGCCCCACCGACGCCACCCTCCATGGCGTGTCAGGAGTCGTCCGCCCCGTGGTGGTCGGCTCGCTCGGTGAGGACGAGTCCGGCGTCGAGCGCATCGCGGTGTACGACGTGTCGACGCGGTCGGCGTTCAGCCTGGGCTTCCGTGGCGCGGAGGCGAAGACCGAACGCGGCCGGCAGCGGCTGCAGATCCTCCTCAACGCCGCGGTCGGCTTCGGCAACGTCAGAACCGAGGTCGACGCGGCCGAGCTTCTCGTGGATGTGGCGCAGCGCGCCTTCGCCGCGAGCGCGGTGAGCGTGCATATCGGCGGGCCCGATGGGCTGGTCCAGGTGGCCGGGGTGAATCCTCTGGCCGACCATTGGCCGCCGGGACTCCGGCCGGCGGGAACGGTGACCATGCTCGGCGGCCAGGTGCTGATCGTGCGCTCCCCCGAAGACGCGAACGCCTACGTCCCCGGGGTCGACATGAGCGAGATCTATCGGGCGGGCGGAGTGCACGCCGCGATCGCCTCGCCGATGCGGTCCCACGGCGACGCGGTCGGCTCGATGGTCTGCTTCTTCGACCACCCGCGGGAGTTCGACGAAGAGGCCGTTCCCCTCGCCGAGGCGCTGTCCAATCAGGCGGCGCAGGCGATCGCGCGGATCCGTCTCGAAGACACCCTCCGGCGCGCGGCCATGCACGATGAGGTGACGGGGCTGCCGAACCGGCGGCTGATCGAGGAAGACGTCACGCGCACCCTCTTCCAGGACTACTCGGCACTGACCGTGATCTTCATCGATCTCGACGGCTTCAAGGCCGTGAACGATCTGCTCGGTCATGCCGCCGGAGACGCGCTTCTCCGCGAGATCGGGCAGCGGCTGCGCGGGGTCATCCGCGAATCGGATGTGCTCGGACGATTCGGCGGAGACGAGTTCATCGCGGTCGCCGCGGTGGACAGCGTCGGTGACGCCGCAGCGCTCGCCGACCGCATCCGCGCCGCGGTGGCGGAGCCCTATGACGAGCTGCCCCCGGTGCTGTCCATCACCGCGAGCGTCGGCGTGGTCACCGTCGGGAACGACGGCGCCCCGGTCATGGACCAGCTCATCCGCGCCGCCGACCACGCCATGTACGAGGCGAAGATGGCCGGCGGAGACCGCGTCGCCGTCGCCCACCACGCGTCGACCCCGGCCTGAGCAGCGGTCCCAGACCCCCGGTCGTTCAGCGAGCGACGCGGGACGAAACGCCCCGGACCAGCGCACAACGCCGGTCCGGGGCATCCGTCAGATCTCAGCTGCTCTTGCGCATCGCCCTGATGCCGACCGCGAGCCCGACCGCCGCGAGCACGATCGCGGCGACCCAGCCCCACAGCACCTCGATCGCGCCGAGGTCGCCGGCGAAGAGGGCACGCTCGGCCTGCACGACCCAGTTGACGGGGTTCACGGTCGAGACCGCCTTCATCCAGGCGGGCCCTTCATCGAGCGGCAGCAGCATGCCCGAGAGGATCAGCAGCGGGAAGATCAGCGTCTGCTGCACGCCCCAGAAGAGCCACTCGCGGTCCTTGGTCTTCAGCGCCAGCGTGTACGACAGAGACCCGAGGCCGACGCCGAACACCGCGAGCAGCGCGAGCCCGATCACGAGTCCGGGCACGTTGATCGTGAAGCCGAACGGCCACGCGATCAGCACGATGATGAGCGCCTGCACCACGATCGGCGCGATCTCCTTGAGCGCGCGGCCGACCAGCAGCGACGACCGCGCGAGGGGCGCCACCAGCGTGCGCTCGTGCGAGCCCGTCATCATCTCGTACTGCAGGTTCGACCCGGTGGCGCCGGTGCCGAACAGCACGATCATCACGAGCACGCCGGGCACGAACCACTGCAGAGTCTCCCCCACGGGTGCGCCCGACGAGCCGACGAGCAGCGGCGCGAACAGCCCGAGGAACACCAGCGGCTGCACGAGGCTGAAGATCAGCGTGAACGGGTCGCGCACCACCGGCTTCAGCTCGCGGGTGAGCACGTTCCACGTGTCCCGCGCCGGGTTCGCCCGCACCGCGGTGTCGGGCCGGGTCTCGATCTGGGTGCTCATCGCTTCGCTCCTGTCGTCTCGCTCACCGGTTCCGTGATGACGGATGCCGCAGTCGCAGCATCCGATTCTTCTTCGGGCTCGCCCTCGCCCTCGCCGGCTTCGCGCAGCGTGCGTCCGGTGAGTGCCAGGAACACGTCGTCGAGCGTCGGCGGCACTCCGGTCGCAGTCCGCACGGTGAGCCCGGCCGCGTCGAGCGCCCGCACCGCGGCGGGCAGCAGCGCGTCGCCCTCCGGCACCGTGAGGACGACGGATGCCTCAACCCGCCGCACCTCGCGATCGGTGAGTCTCTGCACCACAGCGACGGCGGCGGCAGCATCCGTCTCGTCGGCGAAGCCGAACGTGAGCACGTCGCCCGCGAGCTCGGCCTTCAGCCGCGCGGCGGTGTCGTCGGCGATCACGCGACCCTTGTCCATGACCATGACGCGCTCGGCGTAGCGGTCGGCCTCCTCGAGGTAGTGCGTCGTGAGGAAGACCGTGGTGCCGTACTTCGCACGCAGGTCGATGATGTGCTGCCAGAGGTTGGCGCGGCTCTGCGGGTCGAGCCCGGTCGACGGCTCGTCGAGGAACAGCAGCGGCGGTGCGTGCATGAGCCCGAGCGCGACGTCGAGCCGGCGCTTCTGGCCGCCCGACAGCTGCTGCACCGACCGCGTCGCGAAGCCCGCGAGGTCGAGCGACTCGATGAGCTCGTCGGCCCGCGTGCGGGCGGCCGCCTTCGACATGCCGTAGAAGGCGCCTTGGCTCAGCAGCTCGTCGCGGGCGCGCTGCGAGAAGCTGCCGCTCGTGAGCTGGCCGACGTAGCCGATGCGCGCGCGGACTTCGGCGGGCTGCTTCAGGATGTCGAACCCGACGACCCGCGCCGTGCCCGACGTCGGTGGGATCAGGGTCGTGAGCATACGCAGGCTGGTCGATTTGCCGGCGCCGTTGGGTCCGAGGAACGCGACGAGCTCGCCGCGCGCCACCTCGAACGCGAGGTCGGTGACGGCCTCGACGGTCTTGCCTTTCACGGTGAAGCGCTTGGTCAGGCCCTGCGCTTGGATGATCGATTCGTTCGCCATGCCCCCAAGCTAGGAGCTGATGCGGACAGCTTCGGTCCGCAATGCGTGAGATTCTTTTCGCATGTCCGATACGACCACCCGAGCCCTCTCGCTGCTCAATCTGCTCCAGACGCACCGGCACTGGCCGGGTTCCGAGCTGGCAGAGCGGCTGGGCGTCACCGAGCGCACGGTCCGGCGCGACGTCGAGCGGCTGCGCGATCTCGGCTATCGCATCGAGTCGATCCCGGGCTCGGCGGGCGGCTACCGCCTCGAGGCCGGCAGCGCCGTGCCGCCGTTGCTGCTCACCGATGAAGAGGCGGTGGCGATGGCGATCGGGCTGCGGGTGGCAGCATCCCAGCGGCTCGTCAGCGGTCCCGAGACGACCCTCACCGCCCTCGCGAAGCTCGAGCAGGTGCTGCCCGCTCCCCTGCGCCGCCGTGTCGCCGCCCTCGCCGAGACGGTGCAGCCCGCCGGGCTCAACGCGGGCGCCGCCGTGTCGGGCGAGGTGCTCGGCGAGCTGGCGCTCGCGACCCGCGACCACGAGCGCGTGCGCTTCACGTATGAGGCGGCGTCGGGCGAGGTCACGCACCGCCGAGTCGAGCCGCACGCGCTCGCGCCCGCCGACCGGCACTGGTACCTGCTCTGCTGGGACCTCGACAAGGACGACTGGCGCACGTTCCGGGTGGATCGACTGACGGATGTCGCGCACACGCGCGTGCTCTTCACCCCGAAGCCGCTGACGCCGGAGCAGGTCGAGGAGTTCATCTTCGTCGCGCGCTCGTGGGTGCGGCAGTCCGTCGAGGCGGATGCGGTGATGGAGCTGCCGCTCGACGAGATGCGCGACCACTTCGGCCAGTGGGGCCAGGGCGCGTCGGCGGAGGACGCGACGCACACGCGGTGGCCCGTGGGCGGTGCGGATTTCCGAGAGACGATGTACGGGCTGACCTGGATCCCGGCGGGGGTGGAGTACACGACGGACCTCGCGTCGCCCGCGCGGGAGGAGCTGCGAGAGACGCTCGAACGGATGCTGCGGGCCCTGGACGCGCCGGCACCTCCGGTGCCGCCGGAGCGGGCGCTGGCGCGGGAGCGTCAGCTTCCGGCGTAGCCCCACAGCATCCGTCCCCATCTCACCCATCGGTACACCACCCCTCCAACCGGACAGCCGCTCAATAGGCTGAGCCCATGGAGCTGGGGATCTACGCGGTCATCGCCGTGGCGGTCATCGTGGCGGTCGCCGCGTTCTCCAAGAAGCTCGGAGTTGCGGCGCCGATCATCCTCGTGGTCGTGGGCGTGGGCCTCTCGTATCTGCCGGGCGTGCCCGACATCGAGGTGCCGCACGAGATCATCCTCGACGGCGTGCTGCCGCCGATCCTGTACGCCGCGGCGATCAGCGTGCCGATCACCGACTTCCGCCGGAACGTGGGGTCCATCGCGAGCCTGTCGGTCGTGCTGGTGATCGTCACCGCGTTCGCCGCAGGCTTCCTGCTTTTCTCGCTGCTGCCGGAGCTCAACCTCGCCGCGGCCATCGCGCTCGGGGCGATCATCAGCCCGCCCGACGCGGTGGCCGCGACCTCCATCGGCCGGCGCCTGGGGCTGCCTCCGAGGCTGCTCACGGTGCTCGAGGGCGAGGGTCTCCTCAACGACGCGACGGCTCTGGTGCTGCTGCGCTCGGCCGTCGCCGCGGCCGCGGTCGGCGGCCTCACGACGCCGTTCGCCGGAGTGGTCGACTTCGTCTACGCCGTCGTCGTCGCGGTCGCGATCGGCCTCGTCGCCGGCTACGTCACGGTGTTCGTGCGCTCCAAGCTCAGCGATCCCGTGCTCGACACCGCCCTGTCGATCGCGGTGCCGTTCGTCGCGTTCGCGCCGGCGGAGGCGCTCGGCGCGTCCGGCGTGATGGCGGTCGTCGTGGCCGGCCTCTACACCGGACACGCGGCTCCCACGAAGTTCTCCGCGCAGGCGAGGATCAGCGACCGCATCAATTGGCGCACGATCCAGTTCCTGCTCGAGAACGGCGTGTTCCTCCTCATCGGCCTCGAGATCCGAACGCTCGTGGATCACGTCGATCCGACGGTGCTCAGCGCGGGCGACGCGGTGGTCATCGGCCTGATCGCCCTGGCCGCCCTCATCGTGATCCGGTTCCTCTGGATCGGTCCGCTCGTGTACTTCCTCGGCAAGCGCGAGGAGCGCACAGAGAAGCGCACGTACGAAGCGCTGCTCGCCTTGTACTACTACCGAAGTCACCCGGTGAGCACGGCGCGGCAGGCCCGCACCCGGGATCGCCTCGAGCGCGACTACGAGCGCCGGCGCGCCGATCTCGAGCAGCAGCGCCAGGAGCACATCGACTGGCGCGGCGGAATCGTGCTCGGCTGGTCGGGAATGCGCGGCGTGGTGACGCTCGCGGCCGCGCAGTCGCTGCCTGAGGACACCCCGTACCGGCCGCAGCTGATCCTCATCGCGTTCACCGTCGCGGTGGTGAGCATCGTCGTGCAGGGCGGCACGCTGCCATGGCTCATCCGCCTGCTCCACGTGCAGGGCATCGACGCCCACGAGGACCGCCGGGAGCTCGCAGCCCTCCTCGAAGACATCAGCCACGTCGGCCTGCAGGCCCTGGATGAGATCGAGACGGATGCTGCCACCACCGCCCCGATCGACCCCGATGTCATCGAACGCGTGAGGAGGGCCTCCTTCCTGAGCACCGAGGCCGCGTGGGAGCGGGCGCGCGTGGTGCGCAAGCCGGGCGAGATGCCGCATCAGCAGTATCGCGAGATCCGCCTCGCGGTGGTCGACGCGGAGCGCGAACGTCTGCTGGAACTGCGGTCGCAGGGCCTCTACTCCTCACGCGTGCTGGCCGAGGCGCAGGCCATGCTCGATCTCGAAGAGACCCGTCTCTCGCGCCAGACCGGCGACCACTGAGCCGCCCCGGCTTCCCCGCTCTGGGCTCCGGTCGTTGAGCGAGCGAGGAACGAGCGCGGCGAGGCGCACTGGATCAAAGCGCAAAACCCGGCCCGCAACACCCGCCCGGCCGCCTTCCGGTCGTTCCGGCGGCAACCCGGCGTGGCCGCCCGGCTGGGTCGGCGGCTGATTCGGGCGTGCGGGGTGGTCTATGCGGACCTGGCGCGTCTGAGTTGGTGGAGCAGGAGCCGGTTGGGTCCGCGCCATGGTCGGTGCGGGTCGATCCAGGCGGGTGGTCGCACCTGCGGCATACCGTCGATCATGCGGATCTCCCACCCGCTGGTCTCGATGCCGTGGTGGTGATGCCAGCACAGCAACACGCCGTTGTCGACGAAGGTCGGGCCGCCCTTGGCCCAGTCGACGACGTGGTGCACTTCGCACCAGGCGGCGGGCACGGTGCAGCCGGGGATGATGCAGCCGCCGTCGCGGGCGCCGATCGCCTT
>NZ_JBHTUV010000023.1:0-44719 GCF_042793475.1 Microbacterium sp. NPDC056569
CGGGGCGCCAGGGGGCGACCGTCGCGGCCGGGCGGCGGGGGGTCAACCTCGTCAGGCGGGGCGGCGACGTCGCCGCCCGGCCTGACGTCAGAACGCCTGCGGCCGCGCCGCGCCCTGTGCGTGGCCGGGCATGCCCGGCACCCCGGCGTGGGCGGGCGGGCCCGGCACACCGGCGTGCGCGGGGGCGCGACCCTGACCGCCCCCGGGCTGGGCCGGATCGGCCAGCCCGCCGTGCGTGAGGCTGAGGTGCGGCGCCGAGTGGATGGTGGTCATCGGCCCCTCCTCGGCGAGCAGCGCGTCGAGGGCCGCCGACGGGTGATGGTTCGCCGCCAGCTCGAAGTAGCTCATGCTGTGCGCGATCACTCCGACGGCGCGCAGATAGTCGATCGTCCGGACATTGGCGAGCTTCGCGACGTCCCCGGTGTAGTACGGGAAGCTCTCGGGCGCCGCCACCCACGAGCTCGCCGCGGCGACGGCGTCGCCGAGCCCGGTGCCGGCGGTGTTCACGTACGAATGCAGGTCGTATCCGTGTGCGCCGAGCGTCTCCGCCGTCAGCATGAGCGGCAGCAGCGAGAAGTGCGTGTACCAGATGCCGTAGTCGCCCACGCCGTTGTTGCGCGTGACCTCCTCGGGCAGATGACCGTCGGCGTCGATCTGGTGCTCCAGCAGCTCGGTGGCACGCGTGTGCGCCGCCTCGATCCCCGCGTCGTCAGCGAGATACGCCGCGGTCGCCGCCGTCAGCTCGAGCGCCCAGCTTCCCCAGTTGTTGGTGCGGTGCAGGATGGAACCGGCCACGGGCGTCGCGGTCTCGGAGAGGAAGCCGGCGAACCGGCGCTCGCCGTCCTCGGTCCACGCCGGAGTGCCGCGCAGCAGTTCCGCCGCGAAGACGAAGGCGGGGAAGTGATAGCTGAACGCCAGCGCGGAATCCTCGCTGGTGCGCACGCACTCGACCGTTCCCGTCCATGCATCGATGAACGCGGCGGCGTGTGCGCCGTATGCCTCGTCGCCGGTCAGCCGGTAGGCGAGGGCCAGCTGATACGCGGTGTTCGCGTCGTTCTGCAGCCCGTCGCGCGCCGCGCGATGGGCCGTGGGGTTGTTGTAGAAGAACGGCACGAAGAACACCTCGGGCGGCGCCGGTGTGCGCGCCATCCCGGCTGCGGCGTCGGTCATGAGCAGATCGAACGCGGATGCCTGAGGCTCGACTCCGCGAGCGACACGGGACGCGACCGCGTCGATGCGCTCGGGGCTGTTGAGGACGACGCCGCGTTCGCTCGTGACGGCCGCCTCACCCGACCACGCGACGCAGTCCGCCGGCGCCGGCTCGTCGCGTTCGACCACGCCCGTCAGCACCACGGAGTCGACGACCATGCGCAGGTCGCGGTGGGAGGCGAGCGAGAATCCGCCGGCGTCGAACGTGGCATCCGTCACCGAGAGCGCGGGCTCGGCAGCGCCGCCCAGCGAGACGTCGAGCCGGTCTCCGTCGAGGCGTGCGGTGAGGGTCACCCAGTCGACGCCCGGCCGGGCCGACGTGGCAGTGGCGCCGAGGTAGGTCACCGCGGAACCGCCCGCCGCCTTGATGACGGCCAGTTCGCCGTTGTTGCGGACCAGGACCGTGTACCCCGACTGCGTGTAGTCGTCGGTCGTGCCGGCGCGGTGAACGGTGAATCCCGCCCACGCGCTCGCGCCGCCGCCCTCGGTGCGGAAGGTCGCCGTCGCCGTGCTCGTGGCACCGAGTCCGAGATCGGTGAGTGCGAGCACGGAGCCCCGCGTGGATCCCGGCGTGACGACGCGCGCGGCGCCGTCCGAGGCCCGCCAGTCGCCTGCCGCGACCGCCCACGCACTGCTGAGCGTGTCGAAATCGTCACGGAACGTGCCGTCGTCGCCCGTCTGGGCCAGCGCGGGCTGCGCCGCCCCGACGAGCACGAGCGCCGCCACGACGGCGATCCCCGCTCTCCATCGCGTCTTCATCATGTTGTTTCCTCTCCCTCGATCTGTCTTCCGGCGGTGGTCATCGAACGGTCACGGTGATGGGCCTCGAGGCGGTCTCGCCGTGTGCGTTGGCGAAGACGGCGACGAGGGTGCGCACCCCCGGTGGGATGTCGTCCAGCCGTACGGTGGCGCGCTGTGCGTCCGGCGTGTGAGCGGGCAGCGCTCCCGAGCCGACGACCTCGCCGTCGAGCTCGAAGCGGTACGACGTCGCGTTGGTGCCCCACCACAGGTCCGCGGTCACCGTGAACGAGCTGTCGCGATCCCAGTTGTCATGACTGACGACGGGCGCGGCCGGCGCCGCGTGGGCGACCGTGACCGTGGTCGATGTGGTGCTCGTCGTGCCCCGGGCGTTGATGAGCTCGGCGGTGTAGACGTACGTGCCGTTCGGCTTGCCCGTGAACGCGATGCGCGTCGCCTGAGACATGCCGGCTGTCGGCTCGAGCACCCTGGTCTCTACCAGAAGTCCGTTCTCGTAGAGACGGATCGCTCCTCCCGGGATGCCCCACCACAGATTCATCACCACGTCGTACACGCCGTCGTGCAGGCCGTACGCGCGACCGCTGGTGTTCGCCAGCGTCCCTCGGCCGGGTGCGGCGATCGGATCGGTGTCGGCGTACACGTGGATCGTGGCGGTCGCCTCGGTGGCGAGGCCTGCGCCGTTGACGGCGCGCACGCTGACGGTGCGGGCCCCGGCCTTTCCGGAGAGGTCGATGGCCGCGTCGGGGTCGACGAACTCCCCGTCGAATGAGACGTAGAGCTCTGTGATCCCCGACTCCGCGTCGGAGGCGCCGACACCGAGGTGCAGCGTCTCACTGTCGGCCAGCAGCGTGCCGTCCGCCGGCGCGCCGGTGAGCACCGGCGCGGTGACATCCGGCTCCGCGACGGCGGTGACGCGCAACGACGCGGTCCGCGCGAACGGGCCGACGCCGTGGGCCACGGTCACCGTGTCGCCCTCGTGAACACCGAGGTCGCCCAGGTCGAGCCGGCCCGTATAGTCGCGCGCGTTGACATCGGTCTGCGACACCGTGATCGTCGCCGCCGGCCTGCCGTCCACCGACACCCGCACCTCGCCGGTGTTGCCGCCGGACGCGTCCATGTTGAGCGGCGCGCGCAGCGTGACCGTGGCGATTGCGTGGGCCGGCGCCTCGTCGACGTCGAGCGCGATCGCGCTCGAGGTGAAGGCGCGCCAGGCGAGGGACTCGATCCAAGCGGTCGTGAAGGTCACCCACCCCTCGGTGTGGCCGATGTTCGCGACTCCGGTGTTGAACGGGTAATGACCGTTCTTGGGGCTGCCGTCGAAGACGCCGCGCGCGCCCTGGAGCAGCCCGTAGCCGCCCTGGTACTCGGAGAACCAGCCGAGGTCGAGGCCCTCGAACGCGAGCGCCGGGTCGGCGATCCGGTACTGCGCGGCCCGGCCGGTGGGGTTGCGTCCGAAGACGTCGTCCACGTGCGCCTGGGCGATTTCGGCGAGCCGGACGTCGATCCCGTCGTCTTCGATCAGCGTTGAGGCGGCCAGCGCCGCCGCGGGGAACCCGAGTACGTTGCCGGATTCGTTGGGATCCTCCGACGAGCCGCCGGTGAAACTCGGGATGGTCCAGCGGTCGTCGCTGTACTTGCGGAAGTCCCACATGTTCGCCGACCGGGCGATCGCGATGTCGGCCCACTCGCGGGCGAACACCCCGAGCCCGTCGGGAGCATCCGCAGGCACCGTCGCCGCGAGTGTCGCCAGGGAGGTCATCAGGTGGTACTCGCCCTGGCGCTGCCCCTTCGTGGTGGCGGGATCGGCGAGGTCGAGGTTCGCCACCAGCCACTGGGCCTGGGCGATGGCGGCGTCGCGGAACTGTTCCGCGTCGTCGCGGCCCTCGCGGACGGCGACCTCCCACATCCGCAGGTTCGGCACGATCGAGTGGCCGGGCGGGAACTCGCCCTTGCCGGTGCCGATCTGCGTGTAGACCTGCAGCAGGTCTGCCGTGTGGGAGGTGTAGTCGTGCCAGAAGTACCTGCTGTACTCGGCTTCGCCCCAGATCGGGAACAGATAGTCGCGGACGTCTTGGTAGAGCGATTCGGGGATCCACTCCTCGAACTCGGGGTAGGCCCAGAGGAAGGAGGCGAGCTGCTCCTTCACGAGGACGTGGTCGTACTGCCCGCGCAGGTAGATCTCGGCTCCCCACGCCAGCAGACGGGCGATCTCGGGGCTGCCCTCCGCGGTCGGGTACTCGAGGCCCTGGTACACGGCCTCCGGCATCCGGATCGCGGCGATCGCCGACGGATTCGCCGTGTAGAGGTCCACGAGGCTCGACAGCTCGAACGACATCTGATGCGAATCCCGCCAGCCGAGCCCTCGCATGCACTGCGGATGCGTGCCGTTGAGCGGCTTGGCGGTCACGTCTCCGAAGAAGCACCTCACGTCACTCATGAACGCGATGGCGTTGTCGTAGCTGATGCGCTCCGTCCAGTCGGCGCCGATGCCGAACTCGTACGAATCGCCTTCGCCCGCCACGCCGTGGACGAGGATGCGATAGGGCCCGGTCGCCGCCGGATCGAACTCGGTGAAGTCGCCGATCCCGCCCTGGATCGTCCCTTCGTAGACGATCGCGTCGGAGGCGTCGACCACCTGGAAGCTCTCGCCGTCCTGCGCGTTCGGAGCGGTGAAGCGCTTGGGTCCGCCCAGGTCGTAGCCCGTCTGGTTGATGACGACGGGTTGCGGCGCGCCGGTGCCGGTGGACGGCGTCCAGTCGCAGCCGGTGGCGCTGGTGGGGTGGGTGGCCGGTGCGGAGGTCAGTTCCTCGATGCCGATGCCGCCGATTCGTGCATCGGCGCGGTAGGCGCCGATGCCGATCGTGCCGCCCGCGTTGTCGGCGGGCACGGCGGCGACCAGGGTGCTGTCGAGCCACACCGCGATGATGCCGTTCGCGCGGGTGATCTCGACGTTGAACCAATCGCCCAGTTCGAACGGCGCCCGGCCCGAGCACAGCACGGTGCCGCCGTTGGGCCGGGCGAGCTTGATGCCGGTCGCTGTGAGCTGGATGGCGGTGTTGCGCGCGACGTGGCTGACGGGCGCGGTCGCGTCGACCAGGAGTGACACTGTTCCGTTCGCTGCCAGCTGGTCGACTCGGATCGAGGTGCGCAGCGTGTAGGCATCGGGAAGCGCGATCTCCGACGTCGGACGCAGATAGCTGCCGGACGTGGCGGTCAGGTTCGCGATCGCCGCTGCGTCTACTTCACCGCTCTGCACGCTCCAACTGCCGAGCGTGCCGGACAGGGGCGTCCAGCCACCGAGTCCGCCCGACCACGTCTCGGTGAACGGCAGGCCGGAGATGCCGGGCTCCGGGGCGTCCTCCACGGCCACGAGACGAACACCCGCGGCGCGGGTGTTCGTCGCGCTCGATGTCGCCTGCCGCGCGAGCTCCACGGTCGCCATCTCGCCCGCCGCCAGCCGGATCGACCCCAGCGGCGTCCAGGTGCCGCGCTGCGCATTCTGGTCCACGGCGGTCGTCGTCGCGGGGCCGGCTCCGCCTGACACGGTGTACCGCGCGGAGGTCTCTGAGTTGGCGGCATCCGGCACGCCTGCCTCTACCCGGTAGGTGCCCTCACGCGCGACGGGCAGCGTCCAGATGGCGGTGGCGCCCAGGCTGTTGGCGTACAGCGAGGACGCGCCATCGGGGCCGGTTACCGCGCTGCGAAGCCACGAGCCGGTGGTCGAGAACGGCACAGAGCCGTCCGGCCGCGCCGCCGTGTCGGTCACCTGCACGGTGACCTCGGGCGCCGACGCAGTCACGGCTGCCGCGGCGGGTTCTGCCCCGGCGACCGCGGCGGCAGGAGCTCCCGCGGCGGTGAGGGCGGCGACGGCAAGGGATGCGACCACGACGCGGCCGCGTCTGCGCAGGCGTCGTGGCACCGCGCGAGTGACGGGAAGAGGCATCCGGATCTCCTTCGATCGGTTCTCGCGCGGCGGTCCGCGCCGGTCAGTACACGCGGATGGACACCACGTGGGCCTGCGGGGCGCCGTTGGTCGCGAGCACCCTCAGCCGCAGCGCTTGCACGGTGGCGGCCGATACGCCGTGCACGCGCTGGCGCCGGCGGTTGGCCTCGACGCGCACCAGCTCGCGCCAGCCGTCGCACTCCCTCGCCTCGAGCACGTAGTCGCGCACGAGCTCCGGGAAGACGCGGTCGGGCGTGCGGTGGTGGTGGAGTGTGTTGAGCTCCACATCCGTGTCGTCGTCGAACACGAGGCGGATCTCGCGCAGGCTCTGCGGCTCGTCCCACGTGAGCGTGAGGGCCGGCTCTTCGTCGGACGGCAGGGACATCCAGAGGTTGGGGCCTCCGTAGAAGCGCTGGTAGCCACCGACGGCCTTGCACGGGGCGAACGCGTCGGTGTCGGGGCTCACCCGCACTCGAGGCGTGCGGCCTCGCAGCGGGATCGCGGGCCAGGCGATGACGCTCTCGGACTCGTCCACGGCGACGTTCGCGTCGCCGTCGGCCTGCGGGCGATGGGGGAGCGCGAGGATGCCGGGCACCTGCGCGTGCGCGAGCACCGCCGACACGCCTTCGGCCGCCTCCACCACGACGACCGCGTTCTCGGGTTCGTCCGGCGCCCACGCGAGCGGGAACCGCACCCACTGGGGCTCGTCGGATCCGATCGCGTCGACCTCGACGCGCGCGCGCTGGTCGATGGGGACGGCGTTCTGCCGGTGCCCGGTGGTCCACAGCGACGCCGCCAGCCGCGTGTCGGCCGGAACGTGGAGCAGCAGCTCGACGTGGTCGATCCGCGGATCGACGGGGACGAGCACCCCGAGGTCGCGCTCGAGCGCGAAGGGCGCGGCGTCGGCGGCCGGGTCGAGCGCGTGGGGGTCGAGGGTGCGCGCGGTGCTCGACGCCGTGATGCGCGCCCGCCGGGCGAGGTCGTCGGGGTCCGAATTGCGGATGCCGAAGACCGCGGCATCCTGTCGCAGCAGGGTCTGGCGCAGCGTGTCGGCGTGCGCGCCCGCGAGGTCCCGGGGCCGCACCCCCAGGTCGAGCGCCAAAGCCGCACCGGTGCCGGCCGCCTCGCCGCCCGCGCCGCAGGTGGCCATGACGCGCGTCGACCCGAAGGCGACGTGGCTGGCCGAGATGTCGCGGCCCGCCAGCAGCAGGTTCGCGACGTTGCGCGAGTAGTAGCTGCGGAACGGGATGCCGTAGATGCCGTTCGAGTAGCGCTGGTGCGCGCCGGCCTCGGTCGCGTACATGCCCTCGACGGGATGGAGGTCGATCGACCAGCCGCCGAAGGCGACGGCATCCGCGTGGTCGACCTGGTCGAGGATGTCGTTCTGCGACAGCACGTGGTCGCCGAGGAACCGGCGGTACTCCCGCTTGCCGGGGAGCGCGCCGATCCATTCCAGATCGAGGTTCGCGGCGTCGAACTTCCCCGAGTTCTTGATGTAGTCCCAGATGCCGAAGATCACAGAGCGCAGCTCGTTGCGGATCGCCTCGTTGTCGTGGACGGTGTCGAGGTGCCCGCCCCACTCGATCCACCAGTAATGCGCGCCCGAGTCACCCGACCGCAGGATGCGGGACGTCGGGATCGGGGTCTTCGTGATGTCCTTCGCGGAGTCCGGTGCGACGAAGTCCACCGGACGGCCGAGATCCTTCGTGTAGAAGAGGATCGTCGAGCCGAGCAGCTCGGCGTCGGCCTCGTCGGGCGCCCAGCTCTCGCCGAGCTCGTGCGCCGCCTCACGTCCGATGCGGTACTCCGCCCCGGCGAGATGCCCGACCAGCCCGTCGCCCGTGCAGTCGAGGAAGTACGGGCTGCGGAACGTGGTGAGCGTCTCGGAGCCCATCGTCCAGCCGTGGACGGCGGTGATGACGCGCTCGCCGCCCCGGTCCTCGGCATCCACCTCCCGGACGTCGGTGTTGAGGAACAGCCGGATGTTCGGCTCGGCGCGGACGGCGTCGTGCACGACCTCGTCCCAGATGATCGGGTTCCCCTCGGGATTGCGGTACTGGTTCTCGACGTACAGCTCGCCGATGACGCCGCTCTCGCGCGCGAAGCGCTGCACGCCGTGCCCGGTCGCGCCGACGACCCACACACGCACCTCAGACGACGAGTTGCCGCCGAGCACCGGCCGGTTGCCGATCAGCGCGACCTGCTTGCCGAGCCGGGCCGCGCTGATCGCAGCGCAGACGCCGGCGAGGCCGCCTCCCACGACGGTGATATCGGCTTCGACGTTCTGAGTGCGCATGATTCCTTCGGCGTGTCGTGGTGGGGGCAGCGGCGGTCACCGGCCCGGGGCGGACCCCGGGCCGGTAGGGGAGGAGGGGATCAGATGAGGCCGTTGATCGTCTCGCCGGCGGCCTTCATCGCGTCGGATGCCGAGCTCTGGCCGATGAGCACGGCCTGAACCTGCTCGGCGATGGCGGTCTCCATCTGCGCGTAGGCGGGGTACTGCCAGAGGGGGCTCGGCTTGGCGGTGGCGGTGATCGTGTCGGTGAACGCCTGGACGAACGCGTTCGACGTGACCGCGTCGGAGCTCAGCGCTGCCTCCGTCGTGGGCGGGAGTCCCAGCGCGGTGAAGTATTCCTCGCTCTGCGTCGTATCACTCGTGAGCCACTGTGCGAAGTCGGCGGCGGTCTCGGCGCCCTCCCCGTCGACGACCACGACGAGGTGCCCCCACAGCACGTGCTGCGGCTGGGCGCCCGCCTTCAGGACGGGGCGTGCGATCGGGGTCATCTTGTCGCCGAGGGACGCGTCGGGCGACTGCGAGAGGACGGACGACTTGCCGACCGGGGCGTCGTCGTACAGTGCGGTCGCACCCTGCGCGAAGAGCGTGCGTGCAGCGGCACGGTCGACGTCGGCGGCGATGAGACCGTCGTCGTAGAGCTTCTTGTACCACTCGACCGCTTCGATCGAGGCGTCGTCGCCGATGGTCGCCTTGCCGTCCTCGATGATGGGCGAGCCGAAAGTCTGCATCCAGACGACGATGTCCTTCAGCTGCGCGGCCTTCGTGCTCGCGGCGTAGGGGATCACCCCGATGCCCTTGAGCGCCCGCAGGCCCTCCTCGAACTCCTCGATCGTGCCTGGGGTCAGTGACGCACCCGCCTTGTCGAAGAGCTCGGCGTTGCCGATCAGACCGATGGCCCCGATCGTCCACGGAAGTCCCAGCTGCGTGCCCGCGGAGGTGCCGGCGCCCAGCGCCGCCTCGGTGTATCCGCGACCGCCGGTGTAGGCAGAGAGGTCGACCAGCTTGCCCAGCGCGGCCAGGGCCGACAGCCACGCCACGTCGAGCTGCGCGGCACCGGCGAACTGGCCGCCGCGCACCTGCAGGGTGAGCTGATTGAGGTACTCGTTGTACGGGTACGCGCTGGTGTCGATCGAGATGCCCTCGGCGTTCGAGAAGGTCTTCAGCGCCGACTCGATCGCGGGCTTGGCCGCCTCCTCCGAGAGGCTCCACGAAGCGAATGCGAAGTCGGTCGCCGCCGCCGCGCCGGGCGTCGAGGCGGGTGTCGTGGAGCCGCCCGTCGAGCAGCCTACGAGGCCGAGCACCGCGGCTCCGCCGAGGCCGAACACGGAGTAGCGCAGCAGGGACCGCCGCGAGATGTCGTTTGCCATGAGTTCTCCTTCGAAACAGTGCGATCGGGTGGTGGATGGAAGCAGGACGAGAGGGTTCAGCCCTTGACAGCGCCGGCGGTGATGCCGCCGACGAGGAACCGCTGGAGCAGGATGAAGGCGATGCAGACGGGCACCGAGACCACGAGCGAGGCCGCCATCAGAGCGGGCCACGACGTGCTCGCTTCGGAGATGAAGGTGTTCACGAGACCCGGGGGCAGCGTCTGCCGATCCGGGCCCGCGAGGGTGAGCGCGAAGATGAAATCGTTCCAGCCACGGACGAACGCGAAGAGTCCGGCGGCGACCAGGCCCGGAGCCGCCAACGGCAGCACGATCGAGTGGAAGATCCGCCACGGGCCCGCACCGTCGATGCGCGCAGCCTCGATGAGGTCATCCGGGAGGGCGTCGAAGAAGCCCTTCAGCATCCACACGCACAGCGGCAGCGTGAACGTGGTGAACGACAGGATGAGCGCGAGGTAGGTGTTGAGCAGTCCGAACTGGGCGAACACCAGGTACAGCGTCACCAGCAGCAGCGCCTGCGGGAACATCTGGCTCGACAGCACGAAGTACATGAGGGACTTGCGCCCGGCGAACCGGTACTTCGAGAAGGCGTAACCCATGTACATCGAGACGATGACCGACAGCACCGCCGTGATCACCGACACGATCACGCTGTTGCGGAAGTACACGAAGATCAGCTCGTTGCCGAAGACCGTCGCGTAGTGGTCCAGCGTCACCTCGCGGGGGAACAGCGTGGGCGGGAACGTGAAGACCAGGTCGCTCGGGGTCAGCGAGGTGACCAGCAGCCAGTAGACCGGGGCGAACCCGAAGAACGTGATCACCCCGAGGGTGATCCAGGTGCCCCAGCGCACGCGCCGGCGACGGCGCCGGGCCTGCGCGGGCGGGTTGTCCTCGGCGAGGACCGTGATGGGCGTTGCCGTGATGGTGGTCACCGGGTTGCTCCCTTCTCGCCGCGCTCGGAGAGCCAGACGTAGACGACGACGAGGACGGTCAGCAGGGCCATCCAGACGATGCCCAGCGCCCCGGCCTGCCCCAGGTCGTATCCCTTGAACGCGGTGTCGTACACCTCGGTCGCGAACGTCTGCGTCGTGCCCGCGGGGCCTCCGCCGGTGAGGACGAAGATGGTGTCGAAGTGCTGGAAGTTCCAGATGAACTCGAGCAGCACCACGAGCCCGGCGACGCCGCGGATGTGCGGCCAGGTCACCGTGAAGAACCGCCGCACGGTGCCGGCGCCGTCCATCGCGGCTGCCTCGTGCAGTTCGTTCGGGACCGTCTGCAGCGCCGCCAGGAGCATCACCATGATCCAGGGGAACGTGTTCCACGTCTTCGCGACGATCAGCGCGACGCGCGCGGTGTCGGTCTGGAAAAGCCAGGCGACGGGGCTGTCGATGGCGCCGAGCGAGAGCAGGATGCCGTTGAGCACGCCGTAGTTGGCGTCGAAGATCCACATCCAGAGGAACGAGACCACCACGCCGGGGATCAGCCACGGGATGAGGAAGGCGCCACGGAGGAATCGCTGGCCGGGGAAGCTCTGGTTGAGCACGAGGGCGAGGGCCAGTCCGATGACGAACGGCGCCACCGTCGCCCCGATGGTGAAGATGAGGGTCTGGACCAGGAGCGGACCGAATTCGGTGGTCAGGACGTGGGCGATGTTCTCGAAGCCGACGAACGTCATTCCGGGATACAGCAGGCTCTCGTCGAAGAAGCCCGAGACCAGCGAACGGATCAGCGGATACAGCACGATCGTGCACAGCAGCACGACGCCGGGCAGCAGCAGGAACGTCAGGAACGCGCGGTCGCTCAGCGCGGTGCCGCGCGTGCGCCGGGCGGCGGCGGGTGCTGCCACACGGGAAGTGGTCATCGTCGTCCTTCGCAAGTCGATCCGGTGCGTCATCGCTGAGCGACCGGAGTGGCATCTTCGTGTGATGCCGACTACAGAGTGCACGAGCTGCGCAATATCCGCAACTGGCATGCACTATGTGCATGAGTGTGCTTTACTGGGTTCGCTCGGGGCCGATGACGAACCGGAGGACACATGGCTGCAGACAAGGGCGCGAACCAGAGCGTCGAGAAGGCGATCGCCGTTCTGGAGAGCTTCTCCGGGGGCGAGCCGATGCGCGTGGGCGACGTCGCCCGTGCCGCCGGCATCGGCCAGTCGACGGCCTCCCGCCTGCTGGCGACCCTCGAGGCCGGGGGGCTCGTCGAGCGCGACGCGCAGACGACGCTGTACTTCCTCGGCTCGGAGCTGCTGACACTCGCGGGCATCGCCATCAACCAGAACCGCGTGCACCGTGTGGGCCGCCAGATCGCGCAGGGGCTGGCGGGCAAGCTCGGCCTCGGCGTGAACCTGGCGCTGCTGCGCGATGCCGAGCTCATCTACCTCTGCAACTTCGAGGGACCCCAGTCGCCGAAGTCGCACACCCTGATGGGGCAGCGGGTGCCGCTGCACGCGACGAGCATCGGGAAGTCGACCCTCGTGGGCACGTCGCGCGAATCGCGGTACGCGCTGATGCCGCGACTCGCGGGGTACACCGAGGCGACCATCACGACGCACGAGGTGCTCGACCGCGAGGTGGCCCTGATCGCCCGCCGCGGATACGCCACGGAGGTGGAGGAGTTCGTGCTCGGACGCGCATCGGTCGCCGCGCCGATCCTCGACCAGTCCGGTCGGATCGTCGCCGCTGTCTCGATCTCCGGCCCGCGGTCCACCATCGATCTGGAGACCCGCGAGGCCGAGCTCGGCCGGATCGTCATCGAGGCTGCCGACCGCATCAGCTCCGGCCTCGGGTACCAGGGCCCCGCAGGCTGAGCCCGCCCGCGGGGCCGCATGTCGACGGAGCGGCGTAGCCTGAACGGATGCTGCAGCCCCCGCCTCCGCCTACGGGCGAGGCGCCTCCGGGTCAAGCCCTCG
Organism: Microbacterium sp. NPDC056569; assembly: GCF_042793475.1. NCBI lineage: Bacteria > Bacillati > Actinomycetota > Actinomycetes > Micrococcales > Microbacteriaceae > Microbacterium > Microbacterium sp. NPDC056569. The sequence goes on from NZ_JBHTUV010000023.1 coordinate 12,504, forward strand.
GAGCGCGCGCCCAGCTCGCCGCGCTGGCCGAGGGCGATGGCGCCGGAACGCGCCCGCTGCTCGCCCTGCCGTCGCCGGCCGATCCGCGCCCGGCGGCGGTGCTGATGCTCTTCGGCGTGCTCGACGCGCTCCCGAGCGACCACGACGCGCAGGCGCAGGCGGTCTCGCGCGACCTCGATGTGCTGCTCCTCGCCCGCGCGACGACCTTGCGCGCGCACCCGGGGCAGGTGGCGTTCCCCGGCGGCAGGATCGACCCCGGCGACAGCGGCCCCGCGGCGGCGGCGCTGCGTGAGGCGCAGGAGGAGACCGGCCTCGACCCCCGCGGTGTCGAGGTGCTGGGCGAGCTCGCCGACATCCCGCTCGCGTTCTCGCAGCACCTGGTGACTCCGGTGCTGGCGTGGTGGCAGCATCCGTCCCCCGTCCGCGTCGTCGACGAGGCCGAGTCCGCGGCCGTGTTCCGGGCGCCCGTCGCAGACCTGCTGAACCCCCTGAACCGCGGTGTCACGGTGATCCGCCGCGACGGCCAGGAGTGGCGCGGACCCGCGTTCCTCGTGCGGCATGCGACCGGCGAGCACCTCGTGTGGGGCTTCACCGGCATGGTGCTCGAGGCGCTGTTCGACCGGCTCGGCTGGACGGAGCCGTGGGACGGCACCCGGGAGCTGCCCCTCGTGCTGCCCGAGCCGGGAGGGGGCCGTCAGCGGTAGCGATAGTGGTCGGCGCTGCTGTTCACCCAGCTGATGAAGCGCCGGGCCTCGGCGTCCCGCGCGGGCGGGAACGGCGCGACCCACAGGTGCGAGCCGGCGATCACGAGGTGCGGTGCGGCGCGGTTGATCACCCGGTTGATCGTGCGCGGAGTGATCGGGCCGGCGGGGCCGAACATGCGCCGCTCCACCGCCGCCTTCGTGAACTCCGGCCGTCGCAGCAGCGCATCTCCCGAGTCGGCGGATGCCGCCACCTCGCTCACCGGCTGGCTCAGGTCGCCGAAGTGGATCCACCGGCCGTCGATCACGATCCCCGCGAAGTCCTGCTCCTGGCCGCTGTAGCGCACCTCGCTCGTCCAGCGCCGGCCGTCCCACCAGCGGGTGCGACCGCGCTGGTCGTCGTACCAGCCGGGCTGGGCGGGGCCGGACGCGGCGGGTCCGGCATCCGTCCGGAGCTCGGTGTCGCGCTCGCGCAGGTCGATGTACTGGTCGGTCCAGTGCGCGCCGTCCCACCAGCGCTGCTTGCCGGAGCCGTCGTCGTACCACCCCGGTGCGGGCTGCGTCGCCATGATCCGAGGGTAGTTCGTGACTGGCCGGTGTCCAGCGAGGTCGGCTATCCTCGACCCGTGCATTTCTACTTCTTCATCTGATCCGACGGCGCGGCCACGCCCGCACGTCGCTCGTCGAGTCATCCGAGCGACGCGTGTCCGCGGCATCCGGGCCCTCCGCGGGCCCTTCCGTCAGATCACCGCGCACGCGCGCGCCGGACCGGCGCCGTGCGCCGCAGAGGCCCCGGCCTCGGAAGTGGAAGCTCATGCCCTCCCTCACGCACACCCCTGCGCGCGATCGCGCGCAGCTCACCGCCGCCCGCGTCTCGTTCGCGCGCGCGGGTCACCGGATGCTGAACGACGTCGACCTCGTCGTCACCGCAGGCTCCCGCATCGCGATCGTCGGCGAGAACGGTCGCGGCAAGTCCACGCTCCTGCACCTGCTCGCGGGCACGCTGCTCCCGGATGCCGGCGAGGTCGCACGCGTGGGCACCCTCGCGCTGGCCGAGCAGGAGATGCCGGCGCATGATCGGCGCACGGTCGGAGATGCCGTGGCCGAGGCCATCGCGGACGCCCTCGCGGCGCTCGCGGCGCTGGATGCGGCATCCCTCGCTCTCAGCGCGGCCACCGCGTCCGACGCCGCCTCCGCCACGTACGCCGAGGCCCTCGACCGCGCCGTCGCGCTGGATGCCTGGGATGCCGAGCGGCGGGTCGAGGTCGCCCTCGAGGCGCTCGATGCCGAGACCGATCGCTCGAGACCGCTCGGTGAGCTCTCGGTCGGGCAGCGCTACCGTGTGCGTCTCGCGTGCCTGCTGGGCGGGGACCACGACTTCCTGCTGCTCGACGAGCCGACGAACCATCTCGACCGGAGGAGCCTCGACTTCCTCGCGGCCCAGTTGCGCGCCCGTAAGGGCGGCGTCGTCGTGGTCAGCCACGACCGTGCGCTGCTCGCGGACGTCGCCGACACGTTCGTCGACCTCGACCCGACGCCGGACGACCGCGCTCGCGTGTACGGCGGGTTCGACGCCTACCGCGAGGGCCGCGCAGCCGAGCGCGAGCGCTGGGAGCAGCTGTACGAGCGCGAGCAGGCCGAGCGTTCGCGGTTGCACGACGACCTGAGCGCCGCGCAGAATCGGCTCGTGACGGGGTGGCGCCCCGAGAAGGGGTCTCCGAGGCACGGTCGCGCCACCCGCGCCGCAGGCATCGCGCAGACGGTGCACCGCCGGCGGGCAGCCCTCGAGGCGCACGCGGTCACCGTGCCGCCACCGCCCATGCGGTTCGCGTTCCCGGCGTTGCCGTCACGCGGTGGCACGGCGCTGCTGGTCGCGGAGGATGTGCATGTGGACGGACGTCTGCTGCAGCCCGTGTCGCTGGTGCTGCACAGCGGTGCGCGGGTCGTGGTCACGGGCCCGAACGGCACCGGCAAGTCGACGCTGCTGGCGGTGCTCGCGGGCGACGTCGAAGGCCTCGACCCCCTCGCTGTGACCGGCGCGGTGCGCCGGGGCGGCGGCATCCGTCTGTCCTTCCTCCGCCAGGAATCGCTGCTCGATCCCGCCCGGCGCGCGTCGGAGCTGTTCGACGAGCGCGTCGGGGCCTCGCAGGCGGTGGGCCTCAGCGCGCTCGGCCTGCTCACGTCACGCGAGACCGGGAAGCGCATCGGCGAGCTGTCGATGGGACAGGTCCGCCGGCTCGATCTGGCCCTGGCCCTCGCAGGGCGTCCGCACGTCCTGCTGCTCGACGAGCCCACGAACCACCTCTCGTTCACGCTCGTGGACGAGCTCACCGTCGCGCTGCAGGCGACGGACGCCGCGGTGGTCGTGTCGACCCACGATCGGCAGCTGCTCCGGGACATCGACGAGTGGGACCGCATCGACCTCGGAGTGCGCGTGTGACGCCTTTGGGCCCTCGCGCTGCGCAGCCACGGCAGACTGGTGACATGCCTCACGTCGACGACATCGTCCCCGCTGACCGCCGCCACCTGCTCGACCTCCCGGTGTACGCGCACCTCGGGACCATCCGGCCGAACGACACCGTGCAGGTCAACCCGATGTGGTTCGAGTTCGACGGCGAGCACGTCCGGTTCACGCACACGAACTACCGGCAGAAGTACCGCAACCTGCAGCACAACCCGTCGATGTCGCTGTCGATACTCGACCCCGACTCGCCGTTCCGCTACCTCGAGGTGGCCGGCAAGCTCGTCGACGTCGTCCCCGACCCCGAGGGTGCGTTCTATGTCCGCCTGCAGAACCGCTACGGCAACCCGAGCTCCACGCCGCCGCGCGACAAGGAGGACCGCGTGATCCTCGTCATGTCGATCGACCGCGCGACCCGGCAGTAGAGCTCGCAGACGGAGAAGGGGACGGATGCTGCAGCCGCAGCATCCTCCCCACGCCCTCTCCACGCATCGCTTCGCGCTGCGCGGAGCCTCGGGGCGCGTGGGCCCACCTCGGGGAAGAGCATCCGCCACGCTCAGCGAGCGTGGCGGATGCGTCCCCTGTCGTCAGGCGTCGACGCGCGCGGCCTCCACGGCGGCGCGCAGCCCCTCGGTGACCGGAGTGGTCGGGCGCCCGAGCAGGCGTGCGAGCGTCGGGTCGGCGTCGGCGAGGACGCCGCGAGCGATGCCTGCCTCCATCTCGGCGACGAAGCCGACGGTGCCGGCATCCAGTCCTGCCTCGGTGAGCGCGGCCTCGAGCTGCTCGCGCGAGACCGGCACGTAGGCGACGTCGCGGCCGACGACCTCGGCGGCAGCCGCCGCGAGATCGGCGTACGAGACGGCGGCGTCGCCCGACAGCTCGTAGGTGCGACCGAGGTGGCCGTCCTCGGTGAGTACGACGGCAGCGGCCTCGGCGTAGTCGGCGCGGCTCGCGGCGGCGACCTTCGCGTCGCCCACCGACGCCGCGATCATGCCGGTCTCGGCGGCGCGCAGCACGTCGGGCGTGTAGTTCTCGGTGTACCAGTTGTTGCGCAGCACGACCGCGGGCACGCCGCTGGCGGTGAGGTGCTCCTCCGTGGCCTTGTGCTCGGGGGCGAGCACGAAGTCGACCGAGTCGGCGTGGGCGAGGCTCGTGTAGACGACCTTCGCGATACCGGCCGCCTTGGCAGCCTCGATCACGTTCACGTGGCCCTCGTATCGCCTGCCGGGCTCCGACCCCGAGATGAGCAGCACGGCGTCGACGCCCTCGAGTGCCGCGGCGACGGACTCGGGCGCGTTGTAGTCGAGCGGGACGACACGGATGCCGCGGTCCACCAGCTCGGCGACCTTCGAGGTCGTGCGGGCGCCCGCGACGATGTCGCCCGGCGCGACGCCGCGGTCGAGGAGGGCGTCGATGACGAGGTGGCCGAGCTGTCCGCCGGCGGCGGTCACGAGGATGGTCATGGGTGTCCTTTCGGTGGGGAGGCGCTCCGGGCGCGCTCACCGGACGCCAACGCCGACTGCGATCGCCTGCATTCCAGCCGGAGGGTACCCACTTTGAGGTAAGGTACCCACGTGGTGGTGAGTTTTGCGGAAATCCGGGCCGAGATCCCCGGCGTCTTCGACGAGGCATGCCCGACGCGCGTGGTCCTCGACCACGTTATGAGCAAGTGGGGCGTCCTGGTGCTCATGGCTCTCACCGAGGGCACGATCCGGTGGGGCGAACTCCGCCGCGCCGTCGAGGGCATCAGCGAGAAGATGCTCGCGTCGACCCTCCGCACGCTCGAGAAGGACGGCTTCGTCGCCCGCACGTCGTACCCCGAGGTGCCGCCGCGGGTCGAGTACTCCCTGACGCCACTCGGCGATGAGCTGATGGAGCGCATGATGCCGCTGATGGCGTGGATCGGCGTCAACGCCGGCGACATCGTGGACCGCTGAGGCGCCCGGCCGACGCGCCTGCCAGGATGACGGCATGGCGACCGTCCTGTTCTGCCCCGTGACGTTCAACCTCGCCGAGGTCACGCGCATGATCGAGGTGGCGCGCGCCCTCGATCCACGGCACCGGGTCGTGTTCCTGGGGTACGAGCCGGACTTCGCGCACCTGATCACCGACGCGGGCTTCGACTACCGCGCGGGTGAGCCGGCGATGAGCGCTGTACAGCGCGAGCAGCTGATGCGGTTCGATCAGGGCAGGACGCTGCGCAGCCCGCTCACCGATGACCTGGTCTCCGCGCGGGTCGATGCTGAGCGCGCACTGATCCGGGAGACGGATGCCGCAGCCGTCGTCATCGGCTCGAACGTGACGTCGATGATCTCGGCGCGGGCAGAGAAGGTGCCGCTGTTCTACGCGGTGCCGTTCGCCCTCACCCGCCCCCAGGTCGCGCAGACCGCGCGGCTCGGGATGGTGCGGGGGAACGGACGCGTCGCGCACGCGCTCGACCGTGTGGCGACCAGCCTGCTGCGCCTCGCGTACAACCGCCTGCCGCTCGCGCCACGGGCCTTCGGCCGGGTCGCGCAGGCGAACGGGGTGCCGCCGCTCAAGACGGTGGTGTCGCTGCTCGAGGCCGACCGCAACCTGCTGACCGTCATGGCGTGGGAGCTCGAGGGGTACACGCTCCCGGGCTCCTACCAGCGCGTCGGGCCGATCTTCGCGCACATCGACGCACCGATGCCGCCGATCGTGGCGGAGCTCGCCGAGCGGCCGGAGCCGCTCGTCTATCTCGGACTCGGATCGTCGGCGAACCGCGAGATGGTGCTCGCCGCGGCGTCGCAGCTCGGCACGCTGCCGGTGAACGTCGTCGCGCCGGTGCGGCACTACCTCGCGGCCGGCGACGTGCTGCCCGCGAACGTGTTCGCCACCGATCTGCTGCCGGCGCACCGGCTCGGCGGGCTCGTCGATGCGGCTGTGCTGCACGGCGGGCAGGGCACCGTGCAGACGGCGTGTGCGACGGGCATCCCGTTCGTCGGCATGGGTCTGCAGCCCGAACAGGTCTGGAACGTCGACCAGTGCGTCCGGCAGGGCAACGCGCTCGCGCTGACGCCGAAGCAGGCGGGGACGCCGGCGCTCGCGGCCGCGGTGCGGCGACTGCTGGCCGACGACCGGATGCGCGCCGCCGCCGAGCGCGTGCGCGCCGCCTATGCGGGCGAGGACGGGGCCGCAGCATCCGCTCGCGTGATCGAGAGGATCATCGCGTGACGGCGCATCGGCTCACGCGGGATCAGGCGCGGCGCATCGTCGTGCGCGCGCAGCTCCTCGACGCGGAGCGGCCCGGTGACGTGGTGGAGGTCGCCGAGCAGCTGGGCTACATCAAGATCGACCCGACCGCGACGATCGCGCCGTGCGAGCACACCGTGCTGTGGTCCCGGATCGGCTGGTCGTACGAGCCGGGGCAGCTCCGCAAGGTCGTCGAGGACGACCGGCTTCTCTTCGAGTTCGACGGCACGTTCCGGCCGATGAGCCTGCTGCCGCTCATGCTGCCGGCGATGCGTCGCTGGCCGCAGCGCGAGAGCAGCAGGCAGTGGCTCGAGGCGAACGCCGGCTTCCGCGCGGACGTGCTCGCGCGGCTGCGGGCCGAGGGGCCTCTGCTCGCGAGCGGCATACCCGACACCGCGCAGGTGAGCCGAGCCCCCGACGGCTGGTCGGGGTCGAACCAGGTGCCCCACATGCTCGACTTCCTGCTGCGCCAGGGCGAGGTCGCGGTGACGGGCCGTGAGGGACGGCATCGGGTGTGGGATCTCGCCGAGCGGGTGTACCCGCAGGACCTGCCGGAGTACGCCGATGACGAGGCCGCCGAACTGCTCGCGGCACGCCGCCTCCAGTCCGCGGGCCTCACGAAGCCGCATTGGTACTGGAGCGGGGTCGCGAAGGACACCGGTGAGCTCGCCGTCGTCGAGGGGAGCGCCACGAAGTACCGGGTCGACCCCGAGGCGCTCGCCGCGCTCGACGAGGAGGACTCCGGCGGTCGCGTCGCGTTCCTGAACCCGTACGACAGCCTGCTGTTCGACCGCAAGCGCCTCGAGGAGCTGTTCGAGTTCACCTACGTGCTCGAGCAGTTCAAGCCGAAGGCCCAGCGCCGCTACGGCTTCTTCGCGCATCCCATCCTGATGGGCGACCGGTTCGTGGGGATGCTCGACGCCGAGGTCGACCGCGACCGCGACGTGCTCAAGGTCACCGCCGTGCACGAGTTCCTGCCGTTCGAGCCGGAGGAGTCCGAGATGGTCCGCGCCGAGATCGCCGACCTTGCAGAGTGGCTCGGGGTCTCCGTCACCGGTCTGCCCTGACGGCCACGGACGCTCCCGGGCATCGGCACGCTCGGTACGCTCGAGCGCATGATGTCTCGCACGCTCTCGGCCGACGCGACCCTCCGTGAAGCCCGCCCGGGAGACGAGCCGGGGATCCTGAGCCTGATCCGTGAGCTCGCGATCTACGAGAAGGAGCCGGACGCCGTCGAGAACACCGTCGAGGCGTTGCGGGCGTCGCTGTTCGGCGCCGAGCCGAAGGTCTTCGCCCACGTGGTCGAGCGCGATGGCGAGATCGTCGGCATCGCGATCTGGTTCGTGACCTACTCGACGTGGACCGGTCGCCACGGCATCTGGCTCGAGGACCTCTTCGTCGACGAGTCCCAGCGCGCCTTCGGCTACGGCAAAGCCCTGCTCGCCTCCCTCGCGGCCGTGTGCGTGGCGCGCGGCTACTCACGTCTCGAGTGGTCGGTACTGGACTGGAACGAGCCCGCGATCGGCTTCTATCGTGCGATCGGCGCCGAGCCCATGAGCGAGTGGACCACGCAGCGCCTCACCGGCGGGGCGCTCGGCGCGGTCGCTGCGGCGCTCGGCGACTGAGCGACCGCGGCCGAGTCAAGGCACGCGGTTCGAGACGGTCAGCAGCACGACCGAGTCCTCGAGCGCCGCGAGGCTGTGGCGCTGCGGCGGGACGGTGAGGTGGTCACCGGATGCCCCGTCCCACGCGTCGTCGCCGGCGATGAGTCGCACGCGCCCCCGCAGGACCTGCAGCGTCGCCTCGTGCGGGCTCTCGTGCTCGGCGAGCTCGTGCCCGGCGCACAGCGCGATCACCGTCTCGCGCAGAGCGTGCTCGTGACCGCCGCGGATGGTGCGCGCCGCGCGGCCGCTGGACGCGTCGCGCGCCTTCGCCGTCAGGTCGTCGATCAGGTCGGCCAGGTCCGTGCTGTCCATCCGCGTCGCCTCCATCGCCTCGACAGGCCGGAGTCTACCCGCGTGGGTCGTCGCGGAGACAGATCTTGCGCCGGCCGCGCTCAGGCGAGCGTTTCCGCTGAGCCCCCGTCGTCGGGCGGTTCCGCGACGACGTGGAGGCCGGCCGGGGAGTTCGCGGTGCGCATCAGCGCCTCGAGCCACGTGCGATTCGTCTTCGCGGTCCGGCCGCCGTAGAACGAGAACACGAGACTGGCGCCGGAGTGCACCCACACGGTGGTGCGGCCGCCTCCGGTGCTGACATCGCCCTGCCACGTGAAGAAGAACGGCTCGTTGCGGCGGAGCTTGGTGCCGATCGCGACCTGCAGGTGCGAGAGCACCCGATCATCGAACTCGGCTCGGACGCCGCCCTCGTAGATGAACCTGCCCACGTGCCTCCCTCGACGGGCGCCATGCCCATAGGGAGACTCTCAGCCAGATCGATTCCGAGCCCGGCGTCGCTGACCGCCGGGCGAAAGCGCGGCACCCGAAACGAAACGACTCAGCGGCCTCGCATCGTCTGACGCGGGGATCGTCCGTACGCGTCGCGGTAGTGGCGCGCGAACCGCGACGCGCTGGCGAATCCCCAACGCTGCGCGATCTCGGAGACGGACACGCCCGTCGCTTCCTGCAGGTCTGCGTGCGCCCCGGCGAGCCGCTGCCCCCGCAGATACTCCATCGGCGTCTGGTCCAGCGCCCGCCGGAACGCATACTGCAGCCCGCGCGGCGAGATGTCGGCGGCGAGCGCGACGTCGTCGATCGTGATCGGCTCGTGCGCGTGCCGCTCCATGTAGGCGATCGCGCGGCGCACCGTCCTGGGTGCCGCGCCGCGCTGCGCCGAGCGCTCCAGGGCGGCCACGAAGGCCGGGGAGAAGACGGCGAGCGTGGTGTGCAGCGCGTGCCGGCGCAGCTCCGCCTCGACGATCGCGGAGCTGCGCCCGGGGACGAAGAGCGTGCCGGCGATGTGCTGGAAGACACGCTCCCAGTGCGCGCCGAGGTCGCGATCGACCGGGGACGCCCCGACGGTCGCCGACCGGAGCGAGAACCGGTCGTCGCCCGTCATGCGGCGCGCTCCGTCCTCGGCTTCCGACCGGTCGAACACCAAGGCGCGCACGTCGGCCTGCTGCTGCCAGCGGGCGGTCGTCGGACCGTCCAGCGCCAGCCATGGCAGGCCGGCGTTGAGATCGCCGCGCGGCGTGCCCACCCAGGCACCGCGAGAAGCGACGCGGCAGGCCATCAGCTGATCGTCCGGTTGGATGGCGGACTGGACCGACGCGCTCAGGCGGTAGCTGACGACCGAGAAGCCGGGCAGCGCGGCCGATGTCCACGAGAAGCCGAACGTGCGGGGATCAACGCGCTGCAATGCCGCAGAGGGCACGAACTGGCGCCACGTCTCTTCGACGTCGCCGACGTCGCGCGACGCGAGCGTCAATACCTCGCCCAAACTGCCCCTCCCGGCATCCCGGAGACAGAACATCGTGTCCGGTCCGCACACTCTAACCCGTGCGGGCGGCCGGGTCGCATCGCCGTCCTCGCGGCACGCGCTCGGAGGCTGCCGCGTCGCTAGGCCGCGGACTCGCGCAGGCCTGCCGTGATCAGGTCCGCGAGCGCGGGCAGGTCGGCAGTCTCAGCGGGACCCGTCACCGCGTCCTCGGCGCCGTCGCCTTCGGGCTCGTCGCCACCGACGTGGTCGAGGAGCGTCGGGGTGGTGATGATCGCCACCCAGGCGGCGGCGGCGGTGCGCACCCGGCGCGCCGCGATCGGATGGAGGATGCTCGCGCCCAGCACGCGCTCGACGATCGCCTGCAGCTCGGCGCGATAGTCGCGGAGCCTGTCGCGCACCTCCGGGTGCGTGCGGTGCTCGCGCCACACGATGACTCGGCGTACTGCCGACTCGGACTGCAGCTCGCGCAGCCGGCCGGTGACGTTCAGCAGGGTGCGTGCCGGATCCCCCCGCGCGATCAGCCCGGAGGTGTCGATCGGATCGAGGTCCAGACGCTCACCCACCAGGGCGCGCAGCAGATCGGTCTTGGTGGGGAAGTAGTAGAACAGCAGCCCCTTCGGTACGCCGGCGAGGTCGGCGATCGCCATCGTCGGCGTGGCATCGAAGCCGCGCTCTGCGAAGAGGCGCTCGGCGGCGTCGAGGATGAGTGTGCGGCTCTCGCGACTGCGGGTCATCTCGGGTCCTGGAGAAAGTCGGCGGGGGCGTCGGTGTCATCCGGCGCCCCCGTCTCGGCTCGCACCTCAGTGCGGGAGGGCCTGGTCGTGCATGTGCATGGCGGGTCTCACGGCGAGGGCGGCGACGATCACCGCGACCGCTCCGCCGATCCAGCTGACCCAGGCGGCGCCGGACTGCATGTCGGCGTATCCGCCCAGCCAAGGAGCGACGAACAGCACCGCGCCCAGCGCGAGCTGCACGTACTCCATCGCCACCATCCCCGGCATGGCCAGGTTCGCGACGCCCGCGGCGATCAGCAGGACGCCGACGATCAGCATCCACGGCATCGAAGCGCCCATCTGCGGCAAGACGAACGCGCAGACCGCGGCGACGAGGCCGACACCGGCTGCGACCCAGTCCTCCCAGCGAGTCCACTTCTTCATTCGGATCTCCTCCTTTCGACACGTGATGGCTCCCGATCGGGGGTCGATTCGAACGGTACGCCTGACTGACCGGCCGGTCAAGAACCCGCCGACACGAGGAAAGGCGACCCGGCGGAACCGCCGCGAGGGAACGACGGCGGTCAGGCGCGCGTCGGCCGCCAGCCCAGCTCCGGCGCGACGAGCTTCGCGAACGATTCGACCACCCGCAGGTTGAACTCGACGCCGAGCTGGCTCGGAATCGTGAGCATGAGCGTGTCCGCGGACGCGATCGCCGCGTCCTCTTTGAGCTGCTCGACGAGCTCGTCGGGCTCCGCCGCGTAGGTCTTCCCGAACGTCGACCGGATGCCGTCGATCACGCCGATCTGGTCGCCGTCCTGGCGACCGCCGAAGTACATGCGCTCCTCGCCGGTCGTGATGGGGAAGATCGAGCGGCTCACCGACACGCGCGGCTCGCCGGCGTGGCCCGCCTCGCGCCACGCGGCGCGGAAGGCGTCGATCTGCTGCGCCTGCAGCAGATCGAACGGGGTGCCGTCCGCCTCGGTGAGGAGGGTCGACGACATGAGATTCACGCCCGTGCGGCCGGCCCACTCCGCCGAGTCGCGGTTGCCTGCGCCCCACCACACGCGCGATCGCAGACCGGGGGAGTGCGGCTCGACGCGCTGCAGGCCGGCGGCTCCGGTGCCGAACGGGGACGAAGCATCCCGTTCCGCGAGTCCTTCGCCCTCGATGGCCCGCAGGAACAGATCGAAGTGCTCCCGCGCGATGTCGGCGCCGCGCGGGTCGTCCGAGCCGGTGTAGCCGAACGCCTCGTAGCCGCGCACGACGGTCTCGGGTGAGCCGCGGCTGACTCCGAGCGCGAGTCTGCCGCCGGAGATCAGGTCGACGGATGCTGCTTCCTCGGCGAGATAGAGGGGATTCTCGTAGCGCATGTCGATGACGCCGGTGCCGACCTCGATGTTCTCGGTGCGTGCGGCGATCGCGGCGAGCAGCGGCATGGGGGAGGACTGCTGGCGTGCGAAGTGGTGAACGCGGAAGTACGCGCCGTCCACGCCGAGTTCGTCCATGCCCTGGGCGAGGTCGATCGCCTGCAGCATCGAGTCGGCGGCGGTGAGCTGCCGGCCGCCGCCGAGCGGGCCGTAGTGTCCGAAGGAGAGGGTTCCGAATCGCTGCATGTCGTCTGCAACGGTACGCGCGCAGCATCCATTCCGGTGAATGCATCCCGTCGCGCGGAGCGGCGTCGGGTCTTTCCCTGCGGCGCGAGGCCGGCTTGCCCCTCACTCCCGCCGTGCCCGATCCTCGTGACGGACCTCCGCCCCGGCGAGAGCGTCCGAGAGCTCGGAGCGCGAGCCGATCCCCAGCTTCGTGTAGACCTTGCGCAGGTGGTACTCGACCGTCTTCGGGCTGAGGAACAGCGCGGCCGCAGCCTCCCGGGTCGTCCGCCCCTCGGCGAGGAGCACGCTGACCTGGAGCTCCTGCGGGGTGAGGGCGGAGACCGCGCTCCCCGCGGCGGCCCCGACGTGCTCGCCGGTCGCGGTGAGCTCCGTCGCCGCGCGGTCCCGCCACATCGCGGCGCCCAGCTCGGTGAAGTCGTCGAGCGCTCGTCGCAGCTGCACGCGCGCGTCGATCCGCCGACCCGACCGGCGCAGCCGCTCGCCGTAGGCGAGACGCGTGCGAGCCGCCTCGAACCGATCGAGCGTCTGCTCATGCCAGTCGAGCGCGGACTCGAACCATGTGTCCGGGTCGCCGTCCTCGCCGGCGATGCCCATCGCCCGATCGCCGCGGGCGCGCGCCCACGGCTGCCCCTTCGTCACCGCGCGCTCACGATACGACGAGGCACTGGCGCCCGCCTCCGCACGGCGCCCGACGCGCATGAGGGCGTCGGTGTACTCCGGCCCCGGGGCGAGGTCGACGTCATCGAGGCCGAGGCGCGCGAGCAGGCCGGTGAGCTCGGCGAAGATCTCGGCCGCGGCCTCAGGGCGTCCCAGCGACAGTTCGAGATCGCCGAGCGCCTGGCCGACCCAGGCTTCACCGACGTGGATGTCGCGCTCGGCGCACTGCGAGCGCGCCGCGTCGCCGTGGGCGCGGCAGGCGTCGGCTCGCCCGGCTCGTGAATCGAGCCGGGCGAGCCCGGCCAGCGACATCGCCAGCTCGGTGGTCTGGCCGGTTTCTCCGGCGAGCCGGATGGCCTCGGTGAAGTTCGCCTCGGCGCGCACCCACGTGGCGGCTGTCGTCGCCTGGTCGACCGCGACGTGGAAGAGCAGAGCGGGCAGGGCGCCGATCCCGGCGGCGCCGCGCACCTCGTCGACGAGCTCCCGAAGGCGCACGCCGCTGGTCGCGTCGCGCAGGTACAGCGGTGCGAGCATCAGCCACGAGAGGCGACGCGGATCCGCGCCCAGTTCGGGGTCGGTCTCGAGGAGCGGCACGGCGGCGCGGATCTCACCGGCACCCCCATGCCCCGCGAGCGTCTTCGCCATCCCCGATGCCATCAGTCCCAGTGCGTGGGCTCGCGTGGTCCGCACCTCGGGCCGAAGGGCGGCGATCCGCTCGGCCAGGGTGATCGCCGTCCGGGCGTCGCCCAGGTAGTACGTGGCGTGCACGGCGTCCGCGAGTGCGACCGTCGCAGCATCCGGTGATGTCGCACGATCGGCGGCACCCAGCAGGATGTCGAGGGCCTTCCGCAGGGAGCCTGTGCGGGCGGCGACGGACGCGCGCAGCTCGACCTCGCGGATCGCGTCGGTCGCCGCTTCCGGCGCGGCGGCCTCTGCTTCGCCCGCTCGGCGGTCGAGGAGCGTGACCGCGCGGTCGCCGTCGCCGGCCTCCCACGCCGCGTCCGCGGCCCGCAGCAGGCGGGCGGAGCGCACCGCCGCTTCCGAGGTCAGGCGCGCAGAACGCTCGAACGCCCCGGACGCCACCGCATACGCGGCGCGTCCCACCGCGTGGTCGCCGGCTTTCGAGAGGAGGTCGGCAACCGCCTCGTCCGGGTGGGGTGTCGCCTCCGACAGGTGCCAGGCGCGCCGGTCGACGTCTCCCGAAGGCGAGGCGTCGGCAGCAGCACGATGCGCGGAGCGTCGCGCGTGTGCGGATGCGCCCGAGTACACGGCTGCGCGCAGGAGCGGATGCCGGAAGGCGACCTGTCCGTCGCGCACGCTGACCAGGCCGAGATCCTCGGCGGCATCGAGCCTTGCCACGTCGACGCCGTACGTCGCGCACGCCGCGCTGACGAAGCGCAGGTCGGAACCGCACACCGCCGCGACGAGCAGCGCCGCGCGGCAGTCGGCATCCAGCTCCGCGAGACGTCGGCCGAACGCGTCGATGACCGCGCGCGGCACCCGCAGCGGCAGGCCGGTCTCGATGCTCTCGACCACGTCGAGGTCGGCGGCGCGCAACTCGAGCATCGCGAGCGGATTGCCGTCTGTGGCGCGATGCAGCGCCTGCACCCTGTCATCGGAGACGGCCTCGCCGGCCGCGCGGTCGAGGATCACGCGCGCGGACTCGAGATCCACCCCGCCGAGCGACAGCGACGGCAGGCCGGTGACGACGTCGTCGCCCTCGGGGCTCCGCACGCCGAACAGGGCGACCACCGGGTCCGCCGCGAGTCGCCGCGCCGCGAAGACCAGGGCATTCGACGAGGGCGCGTCGGCCAGGTGCAGGTCGTCGACGACGACGGCGACCGGGCCATCCTCCGCGTAGCGACAGACGAGGCTCAGCACAGCGGCGCCGATCGTGAACCGATCCCGCCCGTCGGCGACCCGAGACGCCCCGGGCAGAGCGAGGGCCGCGGCGATCGCCTCGGCCTGCATCGAGGGGATGCCGTCGAGTGCGGTCAGTGCCGGGCGCAGCAGCTGGAGCAGCGTCGCGAAGGGGATCTCGCGCTCCGACTCGAGCCCGGTCGCCCGGAGCACCCGCATGCCTTCGAGCCGCGACACCGCATCCTCGAGGAGCGCCGTCTTGCCGACGCCGGCCTCACCGCGCACGGCGAGCACGCCGCTCGTCCCGAGACGGGCGGCCGCGCCGAGCCGCTCCAGCATCTGCTGCTCGGCCTGCCGACCCGCCAGCATGGCCCGAGTCTACGACCGTGCCACGGACTAGGGGGGTGCCCGGATGCGGTGCCGGCCGGCGTCTTCCTACCGTCGAGACAGCGGCTGACCGCAGCCGTGGGCAACCGACCGAAGGAGCCGCTGATGTCTCTCGCCGCCCCCGCCACGCAGATCGACACCGACAAGCTGATGAGCTTCGTCTTCCGCGCCGTCGACGAGGTCGGCGCGACCCTCAACGCCGCCCTCGTCGTGATGGGCGACAAACTCGGGTACTACCGGGATCTCGCCGAGCACGGCCCCAGCACGCCCGCGCAGCTGGCGGAGCGCACGCAGACGGCCGAGCCGTACGCCCGCGAGTGGCTGAACGCCCAGGCGGCGGGCGGCTACGTCACCTACGACCCGGTCGTGAAGCGGTACACCCTCCCGGCCGAGCACGCGCTCGCGATGACCGATCCCGAGAGCGCTGCCTTCCTCCCCGGCTTCTTCCAGATCGCCCTCGGGACGGTGCACGACACCGAGCACATCGTGGCGGCCGCGCGCAGCGGCGCCGGCTACGGCTGGCATCAGCACGGCGAGGACGTGCACGTCGGCTGCGAGCGGTTCTTCCGGCCGAGCTATCACGCGAACCTCGTCGACTCGTGGATCCCCGCCCTCGACGGTGTCCGCGAGAAGCTGGAGGCCGGCGCGCTCGTCGCCGACGTCGGCTGCGGGCACGGGGCATCCACGATCCTCCTCGCGCAGGCGTTCCCGAACACGACCTTCGTGGGTTCGGACTATCACGCCGACTCGATCGCGACGGCGCGTGCCCGCGCGGCCGAGGCCGGCGTTGCGAACGTCCGCTTCGAGGTCGCCTCGGCCCAGGAGTTCGGCGGCAGCGGCTACGACCTGATCGCGATGTTCGACTGCCTGCACGACATGGGCGACCCGGTGGGCGCCGCACGCCGCGTGCGCGAGGCGATCGCCGACGACGGCACATGGATGATCGTCGAGCCGATGGCCGGCGACAGCGTCGAGGAAAACCTCAATCCCGTGGGTCGCGCGTACTACGGCTTCTCGACGCTGCTGTGCACGCCGTCCTCGCTCTCACAGGACGTCGGCCTGGCGCTCGGCACCCAGGCGGGGCCTGCGCGCATCCGCGATGTGACGGCGGCGGCCGGCTTCACGCGGTTCCGCACCGTCGCCGAGACGCCGTTCAACCGGGTCATCGAGGCAAGGCCCTGACGGGGAGGGGACGGGAGGAGCACACTGGGCCCGAGCACGAGGAGAGGGCAGCCATGGGCATCCGTCACACCTGGGTCCGGGCGCAGCGTCGCCCGCGGAGGGCGCTGTTCCTCTCGTCCCCGATCGGACTCGGTCACGCGCGCCGTGACGTCGCGATCGCACAGGAGCTGCGCCGGATCCACCCCGACCTGCAGATCGACTGGCTGGCGCAGCACCCGGTGACGCGAGTGCTCGAGGATGCGGGGGAGCCCGTGCACCCGGCATCCGCTCTCCTCGCGAACGAATCCGCGCACATCGAGGATGAGTCGGCCGACCACGATCTGCACGCCTTCCAGGCCATCCGGCGCATGGACGAGATCCTCGTGAACAACTTCATGGTCTTCAACGACGTCGTCGAGGAGACCTACTACGACCTCGTGATCGGCGACGAGGCGTGGGACGTGGACTACTTCCTCCACGAGAACCCCGAGCTCAAGAGGTTCGCGTTCGCCTGGATGACCGACTTCGTCGGGTGGTTGCCGATGCCGAGCGGCGGGGAGGCCGAGGCGGCCCTCACGGCGGATCACAACGCCGAGATGCTCGAGCAGCGGGCGCGATACCGCCGGCTGCGGGATCGCTCGATCTTCGTCGGGAACCCCGATGACATCGTGGATGCCGGCTTCGGACCGGGGATGCCGCGCATCCGGGAGTGGACGGAGGCGCACTACGACTTCGCGGGCTACGTCACCGGCTTCACGTCGCCGACCGAGGAGGAACGCCGGCGGACGCGCATGCAGCTGGGTTACCGGCCCGACGAGGTGCTGTGCATCGTCACCGTCGGCGGCTCGGGCGTCGGCGACGCCCTCCTTCGCCGAGTCATGGATGCCGTGCCCCTGGCGCGACGGATGCTGCCGAGCCTTCGCTTCCTCGTGGTGACCGGGCCCCGCATCGATCCGTCGTCGCTGCCGCGGCGGCAGGGGGCGCGGGTGCGCGGGTTCGTGCCGGATCTCTATCGCGCCCTGGCCGCGTGCGATGTCGCCGTGGTGCAGGGCGGCCTCACGACGTGCATGGAGCTGACGGCTGCCCGCAGGCCGTTTCTGTATGTCCCGCTGGAGAACCACTTCGAGCAGAACTTCCACGTCCGCCACCGGCTGGATCGCTACGGCGCGGGCCGCTGCCTGCGCTACGCGGAGGCGTGCGATCCGGCGGTGCTCACCGAGGCGCTTGTGGCGGAGCTGTCGCGCGAGGTCGAGTACCGTCCCGTCGAGACCGATGGCGCGGCTCGCGCGGCGGCCATGCTCGCGGAGCTGATCTGATGCGCGCGCTCGAGCCGACCACGGCCGGCGACCTCGATCGGGACGGTGTGTCCGTGCACTACGAGGTCTATGGCTCCGGGTCGCCGACCGTCTACCTGCTCATGCCCGACGTGATCGTGCACAGCCGAGCGTGGAAGGCGCAGATCCCGTTTCTCGCGCGCTCCTTCCGCGTCGTGGTGAGCGATCCCCGAGGCAACGGTCGCAGCGGCCGCCCCGAATCGCCGGACCAGCTCGGCGACCGCCTGCTCCTGGACGACCAGTGGGCGGTCCTGGATGCCGTCGGCGCCGAGCAGGCGGTGCTCGTCGGGGTCTGCACGGGCGCGGGACACGCCCTGATGATGGCGGCCGAAGCGCCCGAGCGCGTCCTCGGAGTCTGCGCCATCAACCCCGGGCTGCTCCTCACCGAGCCGCTGCCGCACCGGATCGCCTTCGACTTCGACGAACCGCGGACGTCGTACGAGGGGTGGCAGCAGCAGAACCGCCACTTCTGGCGCGAGGACTGGCCGGCGTTCTCCCGATTCTTCTTCGCCGAGATGTTCCCCGAGCCGCACTCCACGAAGCAGCGCGAGGACTGCGTCGAGTGGTCGCTCGGCGCCGGACCTGACACGATGCTGCTCGAGCACGACTCGCCGCCGTATCTCGCCAACGCGTCGGGCACCGCGACCGCCGTGTGCGAGGCGGTCCGCTGCCCCGTGCTCGTCATCACGGGCTCTCTCGACCAGTGCCAGAATCCGCTGAGAGGCCCGATCGTGGCCGACCTGACCGGCGGCGATCTCGTCATCATCGACGGCGCGGGCCATCTGCCGCAGGCGCGCGATCCGGTGAAGGTGAACCTCCTGCTGCGGGACTTCATCCGCCGCGTGTGACCCTCTGTCCGATGCCAGTCCGCCGTGCCACGATGGCGGAGACGGATGCCGCGAGGTGAGGGGGTGCACGATGGTCCAGGTCCGCGTGGCCGGCGTGGCCCTCGACGCGTCGGGCCAGCACGTGCTGCTGCTCAAGCCGGTCGACCAGATCCCCGGTGACGGCTTCGTGCTCCCGATCTGGATCGGCCAGCTCGAAGCCACCTCCATCCTGGTCGCCGTCGAGAACGCCGACGTGCCTCGCCCGCTCGCGCACGACCTCATGGGTCTCATCCTGACCGCGCTCGACGCGGTGGCGACGAGGGTCGAGGTGACGCGCATCGAGGACGGCACGTTCTACGCCGAGATCACGCTGTCGACCGCGCTCGGGGACCGCGTTGTCGACGCCCGCCCCTCCGACGCCGTCGCCCTCGCCTGCCGCGTCGGAGCGCCGATCTGGGTGGCCGACGCGGTGCTGGCGGAGGCGGGAGTGCCCGATGTGCTCACCGAGACCGATGCCGCCGAGCGGCTCGACGAGTTCAAGCGGTTCCTCGACGACGTCGAGCCGGAGGACTTCGAGAGTTGAGCGCGCATCTGCGCCGTCCATGTATCTGGCGCGGCGGAGAACGCTCTTCCCCGGGGTGGCCGCCACGTGTGGCGCGGCCGCACCGACGGCGCCCGCCGGGCGCTCCGTCGCACGCGATCACCGAAAGGCATCCCCATGTCCCTCAACGACCTCGCCATCGACGTGCCGCGCGCCGCCGTGGCCGCCGCCGCGTCGGAGCTGCGCGCCACCCTCGGCGACCGCGTGCTGCTGCGCGGCGACGCCGGCTACGACGACGCCCGGACGCCATGGAACCTGGCCGTGGCGCAGCATCCGTTCGCCGTCGTGATCCCGCGGACCGCGCAGGACGTCGTCGACGTCGTCCGCGCCGCCACGCGCTCGGGACTGCGCATCGCGCCGCAGTCGACCGGCCACGCCGCGGGGGCGCTCAGCGACACGGATCTCACGCACACCGTGCTCGTGTCGCTGCGGGCTCTGCGCGGAGCCACCGTCGACCCCGAGGCGCGCACCGCGCGGGTGCTCGGCGGCTCGCTCTGGAACGACCTGCTCGAGGCGGCGGCCCCGCACGGGCTCACCGCGCTGCACGGCAGTGCCGGCGACGTGTCGGTCGTGGGGTACTCGCTCAGCGGGGGGCTGTCGTTCTACGCCCGCGCGCACGGCCTCGCCGTGAACGCGGTGCGCGCGGTCGAGGTCGTCACGGCCGACGGCTCGTTGGTCCGCGCGACGGCCGACGAGCACCCGGACCTGTTCTGGGCGCTGCGCGGTGGCGCGGGCTCGTTCGGCGTCGTCGTCGCGATCGAGATCGATCTGCTCCCGCTCGCCGACGTCTACGCGGGCATGCTGCTGTGGGATGCGTCGCGCGCGTCCGAGGTGTCGCAGGCGTGGGCGGAGTGGACGCGCTCGGCTCCCGAGACGGCCACGACGACACTGCGCATCCTCAACCTCCCGCCGCTGCCCGAGCTTCCGCCGTTCCTGTCGGGCCGCGCGGTGGTCGTGATCGACGGCGCGATCGAGGAGACGGATGCTGCGGCAGTCGCTCTGCTCGAACCGCTGCGCGCGCTTCAGCCCGAGGTCGACACGTTCGACCGGATCCCGGCGCCCGCCCTCGTCGGTGTGCACATGGACCCGCCCGAGCCGTCGCCGTCGGTGACGTGCCACGCCGTCCTGGGCGAGCTGCCGGCTCGTGCGGTGGAGGCGTTCGTCGCCGCCGCGAAGACGCCGGGGCTCTTCGTGCAGGAGCTCCGCCACCTCGGTGGGTCCGTGAACCGGCGGCCGGAGGACGGCGGCGCGATCGCGTCGCTCGCCGGCGAGTACCTCGTGCACTCGGTCGCGATGGTGCCGGCGCCCGATGCCGCGCCGGCGGCGACCGCGGCAGTGCGCGCCGGTGTCGCTGCGCTCGTGGCATGGCGGGTCGATGCGCTCGCGCTGACGTTCGTCGACGCGCCCGGAGCCGATCGCGGGGTGGCGTTCGGTGCCTCATGGACGCGACTGCGTCAGCTGAAGCTCGCGTACGACCCGGCGAATCTCTTCGCAGCGGCCCGACCGGTCTGAGTCGTCCTCGTCGTGTTCGGACGCGTGCTGCTCAGGCGGCACCGCGGACGGCGGCCGCGACATCCGCGGGCGACCCCTTCCACGGGGCGCCGTGGCCGGGCAGCACCCACGACGCCTGCAGGCCGGCGAGCCGTTCGAGGGACGCGGATGCCTCGGCAGGGTCGTCGGTGAAGGGTGCGGGCTGCATGCCCTCACGGCCGGTGAGCACGTGACGTGTGGTCAGCGCGTCACCCACGAACACGGCGTCGGCGAGGGGGATGTGCACCGCGATGCTGCCCGGCGAGTGGCCGGGCATGCCCACGATCACGGGGGAGCCCGGAAGGTCGAGCACGTCGCCGTCGTGCACCTCGACGACCTCGGAGACGTACGTCGTGGGCATCGCGCGCTTGCGCAGGGCGTACCCGAAGAAGCCGAGGGTCGGCCCGAGCTTCATCGGCCCGGTGGAGACCTTCGGCTTCTCTCCCGTGCGGGCGCGCTCGGCGTCGGCCGCGTGCACGTAGACCGGCACGCCGTGGTCGCGGCGCAGCCGTTCGGCGAATCCGATGTGGTCGCTGTCGCCGTGCGTGAGCACGACGCCCTTGACGTCGGCGGGGGAGAGGCCCAGGGTCTCGAGCTCGCGCAGGAGGTCCTTCCAATGGCCGGGCAGGCCGGCGTCGACGACGGTCACGCCGTCGTCGGCGACCACGAGGTAGGCGGCGACGATGTCATTGCCGATGCGGTGCAGGTGCGGTGCGAGCTTCATGGGGGATCCTTCGCGGGAGCCGTCGGTGTCTCCGAACTTGGCATGGCTACGATACGTAGCTATCATGGCTACTGTCAATAGCCATCGCAGGCTTCTTGGAGGATGTCTCATGCCGACGCCGGAGCGCACGTCGTACGCCGAGATCGTCGCCGCCGGGCGAGACCTCCTCGAGGATTCGGGCCTCGCGGGCCTGACGATGCAAGCGATCGCCCACCGTGTCGGGGTGCGCGCACCGTCTCTCTACAAGCGTGTGCGGGATCGCGACGCCCTGATCGAGGCCGTGGCGACCGCGACCGTGGATGACCTGATCGGCAGGCTGGAGGCATCCGATCGATCTCTGGACGGCCTCGTGCGCGCCTACCGGGCGCTTGCGCTCGAGCGCCCGGAGGGGTTCCGGCTGATGTTCGCCGCGGCAGCACCGCAGGAGCTGCTCGATCGCGCAGGGCTGACGATCGTCGGCAGTGCGGCGGCGATCGCGGGCGAGGAGCACGCCCTCGACGCCGCGCGTCTCGTCACGGCGTGGGCGACGGGATTCATCCATATGGAGCTGGCAGGCGCCTTCCGGCTCGGCGGCGACGTCGACGGGGCGTTCGACTACGGGCTTGCGGCGCTCCGCCGCGGGCTCGGCGCCTGACACGGCGGTCGGGGCCGTTCCGGTAGGCGTCGGCTCGATACAGCAATCGCTGTACTATTGCGGCCATGACCTCGGCGACCGCCACCGTGTCCCACACCGCGGCCCTCGCGCGGCTAGGCTACGCGCTCGCCGACCCGACACGCAGCGCCGTCCTCCTGGCCCTGAGAAGCGGGCCGTCGTACCCCTCCGACCTGGCCGACGCCGTGGGGGTGTCGCGTCAGGTGATGTCGAACCAGCTCGCCTGCCTGCGCGGCTGCGGCCTTGTCGAGGCGACGCCCGAGGGGCGACGCTCGTCCTGCCGGCTCGCCGACCGTCACCTCGCGCCCGCGCTCGACGAGCTGCTGCAGGTCGTCCTGTCGGTCGACCCGTCGTGCTGCACCGGCGAGACCTGCGGGTGCGCATGAGCGCCGGCGTCCTCACCCACGAGCGGCGGCGCACCCTCGAGCGCCGTATCCGCTGGATCGTCGCGGCCACGATCGCCTACAACCTCGTCGAGGCGCTCGTTGCGATCACGGCCGGCACGATCGCCTCATCGGCCGCGCTCATCGCCTTCGGGCTGGATTCGACCATCGAGGTTCTGTCGGCGGCCGCGGTGGCGTGGCAATTCACGCGCCGCGACCCGGAGCGGTGGGAGCGGCCCACGCTGAGAGTGATCGCTGTGGCGTTCTTCGCGCTGGCCGCGTACGTGACGGCGACCTCGGTTCTGGCGCTCGTCGCGCGGGTCGAGGTCGAGCACAGCCCGGCAGGCATCGCGATCACCGCGCTGAGCGTCGTGATCATGCCCGTCCTCTCGCTCGCCGAGCGGCGCGCGGGCAGGGAGCTCGGGTCGGCGACAGCCGTCGCCGACTCGAAGCAGACGCTCATCTGCGCGTACCTCTCGGCCGCGGTGCTCGGGGGACTGGTCGTCAACAGCCTGTTCGGCTGGTGGTGGGCCGATGCCGTTGCCGGGCTCGTGATCGCCGTCTTCGCCGTCCGTGAGGGGCGGGAGGCCTGCCGCGGCGAGGCCTGCGCGACGTCGGTCGGCATGCTCCTCGAGGACGACGGCCAGAGCCGCGACGAGTAGAGGACGACACTCGAGGGTCGGCGGGACGCTACTGGTCCTCGGAGGTGCGGGATGCCCTGCGGCGTTCGAGCCGCCAGTGGATCTCGTGTGTGTCGGGGTGCCGCCACTCGTGCATCCGGTATTCGAATCCCGGCAGCAGCACGATCGGGATGGGGTCGGGGGACGCCGGGGCGACGGCGCCGACCACGATCTTGGCATCCGCCGGGATGAAGGGCGACTGAGCCGGAACGGGTGCGGTGATGATCTCGACGGGGTCTCCGTAGGGGCGCGCCATGCGGGCACCTTAGCACGCCCAGGGAAGTGGCTGAGAGACCGGTTAGAGTCTATTTACAGCATGGATAAGTGCCACTTAAAGTCGTCATAGAGGACGAACTGCGCGTTCATCGTGTCGTGGCCGAACCCGAACGGTCACGTTTCTCGCCAGTGTGTGGGGCTGGTGAGACGCGGCGCGGCCCAGCGTCCTCTAGCCGGTGCGGGTTGGGGGCGTACTCGATACGCGGGGGAACCCGGTCCACAGCACTGCGGCGGCTCGCCTCTGGACGCAGGACGTCCAGGGGCGAGTCGGCCCGGCCGGCGAGACGAAAGGAAACCACACATGCTCGACTCGGCCCCCGGCACGGCGAAGGCCGGCTGGTACCCCACGCCCGTGCCCGCGACGGAGCGCTACTGGGACGGCGTACGTTGGACCGAGATGTTCCGTCAGGCGCAGGCGAGTGCACCGACGCCGATCGACGAGGACGTCGCGTCCGAAGCCTTGACCTGATCGTCATGCGAACGGGGGAGGGGCGACCGGGTAGCACGGCCGCCCGGCACGCACAATCCCTGCCCAGGCCACGGCGTCAGTCCGTACGGTCGTCGTCATGACCACCACGACGAAGAACTCATCGACGAAGGCCTCCACTGCGTCCGCCACCCGCAATAAGCGGCGCCCCGCTCGCGGAGCGCAGCTCACCGAGGAGCAGAACGCCGAGAGCGGGTTCACCGCCTCGGCCACGCTCAGCGACAACCTCCAGAAGGTGCTGGTCGACCTGATCGAACTCGCCTCGCAGGGCAAGCAGGCCCATTGGAATGTCGTCGGCAAGAACTTCCGCGACACTCACCGCCAGCTCGACGAGATCATCGAGTCGGCCCGCGAGTTCAGTGATGCCGTCGCCGAGCGGATGCGGGCGCTGCACGCCCTTCCGGACGGTCGCAGCGACACCGTCGCCGAGTCGACTAGTCTCCCCGAGTTCCCGCAGGGCGAGATCGCCACCAGCGACGTGATCGACCTCATCACTGAACGGCTCGAGAACACGGTTGCGACGTGCCGGGATGTGCACGACGCGGTCGACGAGGAGGATCCCACCAGTGCGGATCTGCTGCACCAGATACTGGAGAAGCTTGAGCAGTACGCATGGATGGTCAGCGCGGAGAATCGGGTCCCGAATCGGGGATGACTCCGAGCCGCTGAACGTGATGGCTGACCCCCGTCGCTGCCGGCTGCGCGGCCGTCGCGCGCGTCGATCGCAGACGCCGCGGGCACTGAGACGCGGGGCGCACCGCCGTGGTGCGCCCCGCGAGCCGCATCCGGGAGGGTGACGTTCACCCGCTCGGCGATGGCGATCACCGATAGAAGTCGCCGTAGTAGGTGTCGAGCTGACCGCGGTACGCGTCATCCTGCCCGGTTGTCGACTCGTCCCACTCCGGAGAGTTCTTGATCTGGTCCTTCGTCAGGTCGACGTACACCTTCTCTTCGTCGTCGTCGACGCGTTGGACCGTACCGGCCGGGAGGATCACCTTCCGCCCGAAGATCCACGGCCCGGTGTCCACGACGAGCCGGCTGGCGCCGGCATCGTTGCTCGCCTCATCGATCTTGCCGATTCCTCCGTCGGTGGCCTCCACGTGGTAACCCACGACATCGCGCGAACCAGGCCCGCGCTCGGCCGACTGACGGTAGTCCCAGGCGTCCCAACTCGAGGACATGAGTGCTCCTTGTCTTCATGCGAGGGGTTTCGGGGTCGACCGGATGGTCGCTCCGGTGCCCACGCTAGGAGCCGCTTCGGAGATCCGGCGACCCCCTGGCGAATCGCACGCAGGAGGCGTATTGGCTCTGAGTTCGCACCCATGAAGCGCGACATCGTCATTTGCGAGGAATCGGCCGGATCCACCCATGAGGGCTCAGCGGGCGTGTGGGGGCGACGAGGTCGACGGGGGAGCCGGCGCCCCGAGCAGCGCCGCAGCCGCGTCCCGGTGCACCTCGACGGCCAATGGCGTCGCACCACCGCTCGCCTCGAAGGCCCCGCGATCTCCCGCTGGGAGGTTTGCGATCGCCGCGGAATACCCCGTGTCCGCGTCGACATCAGCGAGCACCAGGTCGAGAGCCGGGCGATTCCCGACCGAGAGGACGGATGGTGGGGCGCCGGACTGGCCGAGGACGACCGAGGTCATGGGCGTCGCCAGTCCTGTTCCCAGCGACTTGAGGACGGCTTCCTTTCGCACCCAGGTCCGGAAGAACCCCTCGTGGGTCTGGGCGGATGGTGCTTCTTCCGGAGAGTGCACGAGGGGCCATAGTCCGCTGAGGTCGATCGGGCTCACCCGCTCGACGTCGACTCCCACCGTGCCGTCGGTGCTCAGGCCGAGCATCACTCGTCGAGCCGAGTGCGCGATCGACACGCTGAACCGGGCGCCGACGATGGTCGGTCGACCGTGCGGCTCGCCGCACCGGGGGCAGCGACGGTCCACCGTCACCCGTTCCGGCGGCAGGCCGAGCCGCCTGCCGGCGACCAGTCGCAGCAGTGCCGCAGCGACGACGAAGTTGGCCCGATCCGTCTCGAGCCGGTGGCGCGCCGCCCGCGCGCGCTCCGTCGGGTCGAGCAGCTCATGATGCCAGGACTGCAGCCATCCAGGATCCGCCCACCAGACCTCAGCCGTCATCCGGCCCACGCTCGTCTCCTCGGTGTCGGGCCGCGAGTGGAGGCTCGCGAGTGCTCGGGCGGGTGCTGATCGGTGTGGAGGGCGCCCAGCGCGATCCGGGACGGTCCGCTTTTTCAGGCATCGCCGTGCTTCGACTCTAGAGATTCCCCGGTCCGGGCGCTTCCGGTGCCGTCGCCCGGACGACGGTCATCGACGGATGACGAGGACGCCCCCTAGTGCGCACACCGCGGCCATCGCGAACGCCATCGATGCGTACGACCCGAGCGCACCGGCGACGAGCGCCGCAAGTCCCGGTGCGAGGGCGGTGAGCGCCGTGACGGGTGCCGCAAGGACGCCGTTGAGCCTGCCGTAGGAATGTGCGCCCCACCGGTCGGCGACCGCCGACGCCTGGACGAGCGTGAGCGCGCCGCGGATCGCGCCGGCGACGACTCCGGCGACGACGATCCCCGGCGGGCCCGAAGCGAATCCGTAGGCCGCCAGGGCCGCCGCGCCGAGAGCACCCACGGATGCGGGCGCAATCCAAGGTGCAGCGGTGTGGGGGACGGCCAGGTACACGAGGCGGCCGATCACCTGGCCGGCGCCGATGAGTCCGAGCACCCACGCCGCGGCCTGCAGATCCAGACCTTTCTCGACGGACGCGGGGACGGCTGACAGCGTCACGGCGTAGAGCGAGAAGGACATGAGGCCGAACGCGCCGGCGACGATCCAGAATCGCGGGGAGCGCAGCACCCGTCGCGCCTCGCCGTTGCCGACCGCGTGAGCATCGAGGTGAGCCCAGCGGCCCTCGATCGTGAGCGCGTAGACGGGAACTGACACCGCGAGCAGAGTCGCGGCGAGCACGAGGAACGCCGCTCTCCAGCCGATCGCCACAACAAGCCACCCGGTGACCGGTGCGAAGATCGTCGATGCGAGGCCCCCCGCGAGCGTCACCAGCGTCAGGGGACCACGTCGCGCGGACCGGTAGCGGTGGGTGATCACGGTGAAGGCCGCCTGGTAGAGCACGGCGGACTGCGCTGCGCCGCACACGATCCACGCCGCGGTGAAGATCCCGATCGTCGGGGAGGCGGCGGCGCCGACCAGCGCGAGGATCGCGACCAGGGCACCGGTCAGCATGACGCGTCGCGGATGTCGATCCAGCCAGTGCCCGACGGGGATCGCGCAGGCGGCGGAAGCCAGCAGCCCCAGGGTGATGGCGATGAAGATCCAGCCGTCATCCCACCCGGTGTCGTCGGCGACCTCGGGGGCGGCGACCAGGACTGCGTAGTACAGCACGCCCCACGCGACGACCTGTGCGAACGCGAGCGCTGCCAAGCGCGTGCGGCGCGGAGCTTCTTCCATCAGCCTCGGGCGACAGCGGGCTCGGGCGCGGCCACCGGGAACAGCGCTCGCACCACCGCGTACCCGAGCGCTGCGCCGATGAGCTGCGCGGCGATGAACGGCAAGGCGGAAGCGGGGGCGATTCCCGCGAAAGTGTCGCTGAACATGCGGCCGAGGGTGATGGCAGGGTTGGCGAAGCTCGTCGATGAGGTGAAGAAGTAGGCGGCGCCGATGTAGGCGCCGACAGCGGGCGGTGCGAGATGCGATCGTCCGGTGCGCACCAGAGCGAAGATCAAAAGGACGAGCCCAGCGGTCGCCACCACCTCCGACAGCAACAGCGGCCAGCCCGAGCGGTCGGTGGTGCTCCATGAGATCGCGGGAGCGTCGAACATGAGGTTCGCGAGCACCGCGCCGGCTACGCAGCCGAGCACTTGCACAGGCAGGTAGACCGCCGCGGTCGCCCAGGTCCGTCGGTGGAGACCGATGTCGACGATGGTGACGACGGGGTTGAAGTGCGAGCCCGAGACGGTCGCGAAGACGAGGATCAGCACTGCGAGGCCGAGTGCAGTGGCGAAGGCGTTCTCGAAGAGCTGGAGCCCGACGTCGCCAGGGGACAGGCGCTGTGCGGCGATACCGGATCCGACCACGACGGCCGCGAGGCCGGCGCTGCCGAGGAATTCACCGGCGGCGGCGCGAGCGGTGTGGCTCACGAGGCGACAAGGAGCTGCGAGACGCGGTCGAGCGCGCCCGGCACCAGCTTGAAATAGGCCCACGTCCCACGCTTGCTGCGCGTCAGAAATCCGGCTGTGGTGAGGATCTTCAGGTGGTGGGAGACCGTCGGCTGGCTGAGCCCGACCGGTTCGATGAGATCACAGACACACGCCTCGGAATCCTCGGAAGCTGCGACGATGGACAGCAGCCGCAGGCGAGTCGGATCGGCGAGAGCCTTCATCGTGGCGGCGAGCTGATCGGCTTCTTCGGCGGTGAGCGGCTCGCGAACGAGCGGGGTGCAGCACACGCCGGCGGTGATGTCCGTCACGTCGAGCATCGTGGTCATATATCGAGACTAGTCGATATTGACAGACGTCGATAGATGGGTTCAGAATCAGGTATCGAAGTTCATCGATATCCGTTGGAGGACGTTGTGACCCTGCTCGATCTGACCCCCCGCGTCGCTGACTCCGGCCCGCTGTCGACCCTCCCCGTCGCAATCATCGGCGCTGGTCCGATCGGGCTCGCCGCCGCGTCCAACCTGGTCGAACGAGGGATCGACTTCGTCGTCTTCGAGGCGGGCGATGAGATTGCCGCGAGTGTCCGGGCGTGGGGGCATACCCGCTTGTTCTCCCCCTGGAAGCACCTCGTGGATCCGGCGTCGCGCCGCCTCCTCGAGGAGCGCGGGTGGGAGCTGCCCGACCCCGAGCGTGCACCCACCGGGACGGAACTCGTCGAGAAGTACGTCGCACCGCTCGCCTCACTCGAAGAGATCGCGCCCCGCGTCCGCACCGGCGTGGAAGTCGTCGGCGTTACGCGTGAGGGGATGGATCGAACGCGCTCCGCGCGGCGCGCGGCGACTCCCTTCGCGGTGCGTATCCGGATGGCGAGCGGCGACGTGGAGGACTTTCCTGCTCGCGCCGTGATCGATGCCTCAGGCACGTACCTGTCGCCCAATTCGCTCTCCTCCAGCGGGCTCGAGCTGCTGGGGATGGCCGACATCGCCGGCCGTGTCACCCCCGCTCTTCCCGATGTGCTCGGCCGGGATCGTGCCGATTTCGCGGGTCGGCGAGTGACGGTCGTGGGCGCCGGGCACTCCGCGGCCAACACCTTGCTCGCCCTCGTGCAGCTGGCCCGCGAGGAGGCCGGCACCACGGTCACGTGGCTGATTCGCAACGCGAAGGCCGTGCGGGTCTCGTCCTCACCCGACGACGAGCTGATCGGTCGCGCGAACCTCGGCAGCCGCGTGGATGGCGCTGTGGAGCGCGGCGACATCGCTCTCGTCGACGGCTTCGAGATCATCCGTGCCCGGCGGTCGGGCGAAGCCGTCGAGCTGGTTGGACATCGCACCGGGGAAGTCGTCGCCCACGAGACCGACATCGTCGTGAACGCCACCGGGTTCCGCCCGAATCTCGACATCCTGCGGGAGATCCGCCTCGAGCTCGACGAGATCGTCGAGGCGCCCAAGCGCCTCGCGCCGCTCATCGACCCGAACGTGCACTCGTGTGGCACCGTCGAGCCGCACGGCTTCCGTGAACTCACCCACCCCGAGCCGGGCTTCTTCATCGTCGGCATGAAGTCGTACGGACGCGCGCCGACATTCCTGCTCGCCACCGGCTACGAGCAGGTGCGCTCAGTGACGGCCTGGCTTGCCGGCGACACCGCATCCGCGTCGAACGTGGAACTCGCGCTTCCTGCGACGGGCGTGTGCTCCACCGACGCCGGCAGTGGCGGCGGATGCTGCTGATGATGGAAGTGCGAAGGATGGTCGCGGCGGATTGGCCTGCGGTCGAGCAGATCTACGCGCAGGGCATCGAAGACGGGGAGGCGACCTTCGAGGTCGCCACCCCCACCTGGCAGACGTTCGATGCCGGGAAGCTGCCCGCACTGCGATTCGTCGCCGCCGACGCCAACGGCGGTCTCCTCGGCTGGATCGCCGCCTCGCCGGTGTCCTCCCGCCCGGCGTACCGTGGCGTCATCGAGCATTCGGTCTACATCGATCGGAGCGCGCGCGGACGAGGCGTCGGTCGCCGCCTCCTCGACGTCTTCATCGCCGCCGCCGAAGACGCGGGGATCTGGACGGTCCAGTCGAGCATCTTCCCCGAGAACGCGGCGAGCCGCAGGCTCCACGAGGCGGCGGGGTTCCGTGTGGTAGGTCGGCGGGAGCGCATCGCGCGGTCAGGCACCGGTCCGCACGCAGGCCAATGGCGCGACACGCTCCTGATCGAGCGACGCAGCAACACCGTGCACGCCAGTGCGTCGACGGTCGCCGGGCAGTGAAGACTCCGGGGTGATCCGCGCGGGGCCTGGCGGCCGCGCTATCGCAACCCGGTCGTGTGCGTTCGGGTAGATAGACTGGTATCTATGGATCTCGCGACGAGCTTCACCTCTCTGGGGGATCCGACCCGTCTCCGCATTCTCCGGCTGATGCGCGATGCGGAGGACGGACGCGCTCTCGTCGGCCGACTCGCGGAGGTGCTGGAGCTTCGGCAGCCGACCGTCAGTCATCACGTGAAGGCATTGCACGACGATGGCATCGTCGTGCGCGAACCGGAAGGGCGGCGGGTCTGGTACTCGATCGCGGACGAACACGCAGATCGCGTCGACGCGCTCATCGGAGCCGCCGCGGAGCTCCCCGGGCAGCCGGACCTGGAGCGTATCGCTCGCGACCTGACAGTGCGCTTCCGCGGGGTGTTCAGCCCAGAGACCGTCCATGCGACGGTTCAGGAGAGCTATAGGCTCCTGGCCGGCAGCTCGCAGTCTCCGATGCTGGCCAGCCGTACGGCGACATTCGCCGCCGAACGCCTCGGCGCCCTCAGTGACGAAACCCCGATCGCGCCCCCGGTTCCCGCGGTGCTCTTCGTCTGCGTGCAGAACGCGGGTCGCTCGCAGATCGCGGCGGGCATCCTCCGACAGCTCGCGGGCGACCGTGTCACCGTGAGGACGGCGGGTTCTGAGCCGGTGAGCGACGTGCGTCACAGAATAGCGGCAGCACTTGAAGAGATCGGCGTTTCCCTCGCTGGGGAGTTTCCCAAGCCGCTCACCGACGAGGTGGTACGCGCGGCCGACGTCGTCGTCACGATGGGTTGCGGTGACGCATGCCCGGTCTATCCCGGCCGTCGGTATCTGGACTGGGAACTGGAAGACCCGGTGGGCAAGTCGCCCGAACGAATTCGTGCGATCAGGGATGACATCGAGGTCCGCGTACGCGGCCTGCTCCGTGAGCTGTTCCCTGAAGGTTCATCCTCGCCGGCTCGTTGAATAGATAGATCACGGTCTATGCTTCCTCTTGAGAGAAAGCGAGACCGCCATGAGTGACAAGCCCAGCGTCTTGTTCGTCTGCGTGCACAACGCGGGCCGTTCGCAGATGGCCGCAGGCTACCTTCGCACCCTCGGAGGCGACGATGTCGAGGTGCTCTCCGCAGGGTCCGCACCCAAGGACGTCATCAATCCCGTAGCCGTCGAGGCGATGGCCGAGGACGGCATCGACATCGCGGGCAACACCCCGAAGGTGCTGACGGTCGACGCCGTGAAGGAATCGGATGTCGTCATCACGATGGGCTGCGGCGACGCATGTCCCATCTTCCCGGGCAAGCGCTACGAGGACTGGGAGCTCGACGACCCCGCCGGACAGGGGATCGACGCGGTGCGTCCGATTCGTGACGAGATCCGCCGCCGGATCGAGGCTCTGATCGCCGATCTGCTCCCGGAGCGGGCGGCGTAGCGCGGCGCTGGTCGCGTCGGCGGCGGTCCTCGCCACGTCGGGCCTGAGCGCATGTGCGGGACAACCCGCGGCGGACACCACCGACGACAGCATCACGGGGACTGTCGTCACCGACGGATCCTCGACGGTCGGCCCGCTCACCACGGCAGCCTTCATTCCGTCCGCGCCGGGCGCGGACATGGTCCGCTTCGCGCAGGAACTGCGGCCGAGTGGGCCCTGGACTCCAGTTCGGCGCGCCGGGACCGGACACCGCACATCGTCGGAGACAGGCCGCGGCCGTAAACGCCTCGTTGCCCGATTCCGCCAGGGGGTCCTCCGTTTGTCCGTGCCTTCCTGGCGTGCGAGGGCAAGAAGCCGGATCGAGCCACGCGTCGAGCGCTGTCAGCCCTGACGCCGTAATAGAACCCAGCCAGGACCGTCTCTTGAGTAGGCGGGAATCGGGGAATGCTGTAACGGCCGAGGCCAGGGCGGTGCCGATGGGGGATCGGGGGACGTTCGTGTCGGATCACTGGACGCTCGAAGACCTGTACACGGGGGTTGTGAAGTCGTGGTGGGTGCTCGCGGCCACCGTGGTCGCGTTCGTCGGGATCGGTGCGGCGGCGTGGGCGATCCTGCCGCAGACGTACACCGCGAC
>NZ_JBHTUV010000024.1:0-41213 GCF_042793475.1 Microbacterium sp. NPDC056569
CCACGGCGAGCGCGACAACGAGGGCGATGATGACGCCCAGAAGGATCAGCGAACGCCTTCGCTGCTGCGCGGCGCGGGCGGGGGCGCGCCGGGGGGGGGCGCCCCCGGGGGGGGGGGCCCCCCGCAGGTCTGTCGTCTGGCTTACTCGAAGGAGAGGCCGATGTACTCGTCGACGTTGTCCTTCGTGACGACGGGTGCGTCGAGCACGATCCGGTTCGGGATGCTGGGCGTGATCAGGTCGCTCATGGTCTTGCTCTGCGCGACCAGGCGGGCCAGCGCCACACCATCGGCCGCCTGCGTCGACGGGTAGATGACCGTGGCCTTCAGGACGGTGTCATCCGCCTCGATGGCCTCCATCGCGCTGCGGCTGCCGGCGCCACCGACCATGAAGAACTCGTCACGGCCGGCGGAGTCGATCGCCGCCAGGACGCCGACGCCCTGGTCGTCGTCGTGGTTCCACAGCGCATCGATCTGCGGGTTGGCCGCGAGCAGCTGCGAGGCGGCGGCCTCACCGCCGGCGACCGTGAAGTCGGCGGCCACACGGGCCGAGACCTCCAGGCCGCAGTCCTCGAGCGCGTCGGCGAAGCCCTGCGAGCGGTCCTGCGTCAGCGGCAGCGAGTCGATGCCGGCGATCTCGGCGACGACGGCGTCCGGGTTGTCGCCGAGCTCCTCGCAGATGTACGTGCCGGCGCTGACGCCCATGCCGTAGTTGTCGCCGAGGATGGTGGCGCGCGCCGCGAACGGGCTGGAGAACTCGCGGTCGACGTTGATGACGGGGATGCCCGCCTCCATCGCGGCGATGGCGGCCTCGGTGAGGGCGGCTCCGTCGGTCGGCAGGAGGACGATCGCGTCCACGCCGTCGTTGACGAACGTCTCGACGGCGGCGATCTGGGCGATGGGGTCGTTCGTACCCTCAGCGACGCGCAGCTCGACGTCGTCGAAGCTGTCGGCCGCGGCCTGAGCGCCCGAGTTGATCGCGCCGAGCCAGCCGTGGTCGGCGGCGGGGCCCGAGAAGCCGATGACGACCGTGTCGCCCGACTCGGCGTTCTCCTCAGTGGTCGTGCCCTGGTCGACGACGTTCTCCTCGTCGGCGCCGGAGCCCGTGCAACCTGCGAGAAGTCCGATGGCTGCGATGACGGCGGTTCCGGTGAGTGCGAGCCGAGTACGCGCCTTCAGGTGTGTGCGCATGTTTCCTCCTTGAATGTGATGCAGCTTGGCCGCGTGGATCCGCCGGGCTGGCTGTCCGCATCCGAGGGGGTCCACGCTGACGAGGATCACGATAACAGAAGTGTTCAGGGATTTACCATCTTTTGTTTTTTGCTCGTCAGAAGTGTCCTGCAGTCCCTGGTCCGGCGGAAGATCGCGGCTATTCAGAGAGGGCGGGCCCGTGACACCCACGAGCCGGGTTTTCGCTTCGGCCCTCGCGGGCGAGTCGCGTCCGTGTTATGTTCAGCGAGTGATCAAAGTTGACCAACAATCGGCATTACTCGACGTACGAGGCGTGACGAAGTCCTTCGCGGGGGTTCACGCGCTGCGCGGCGTCGACCTGCAGGTCCTCCCCGGAGAGGTCCACTGCGTGCTCGGCCAGAACGGCGCCGGCAAGTCGACGCTCATCAAGACCCTCGCCGGTGTGCATCGGCCCGACAGCGGCGAGATCGCCTGGCTGGGCGAGTCCGTCGAGATCCCCGATCCGCAGTCCGCCATCGAGCTGGGCATCGCGACGATGTACCAGGAGCTCGACGTGGTCGACGGCCTGACGATCGCCGAGAACATCTTCCTCGGGCACGAGCTCGCCCGCGGCGGGTTCACCAAGCGCTCCGAAGCCGCGAAGCAGACGCGAGAGCTCCTGCGCCGCCTCGGGCACCCCGGCCTGTCGCCGCACGCGGAAGTCGGGAGCCTGAGCGCCGCGAACAAGCAGATCGTCAGCATGGCGCGCGCACTGTCGCACGACATCAAGCTCATCATCATGGACGAGCCCTCCGCGGTGCTCGACACCGAGGAGGTGAAGAACCTCTTCCATGTCGTGAACGAGCTCACCTCCGAGGGCATCGCGGTCGTCTACATCACCCACCGCCTCGAGGAGATCCGCCAGATCGGCGACCGCATCACGGTCCTGAAGGACGGCCGCACGACCGCGGTCGGACTCCCCGTCGCCGACACCCCGACGTCGGAGCTCATCCGCCTGATGACCGGCCGCGAGGTCGAGAACGTCTTCCCCGCCCCGGTTCCGGTTCCCGCCGACTCGCCCACGGTGCTCGAGGTCGAGGGTCTCGCCCTCGCGGGCGCCTTCGAGGACGTCTCGTTCACCGTCCGCGCCGGCGAGATCGTCGGACTCGCCGGCCTGGTCGGGTCGGGCCGCTCGGAGATCCTCGAGACCGTGTACGGCGCACATCGCGCCACGGCCGGCACCGTGAAGATCGCCGGCAAGGCGCTGCGCCGCGGCTCGGTCGTGCACGCCGTCCGCGCGGGCGTCGGCCTCTCGCCCGAAGAGCGCAAGAGCCAGGGGCTCGTGCTGGACGAGCCCATCTTCGTCAACGTCACGCTCTCGTCGATGTCGCGGTTCGCCAAGGCCGGGTTCCTCGACGAGCGCACCGAGCGCAAGATCACGCGCGAGCAGATCGACGCGCTCGAACTGCGCCCCGCAGACCCCGATCGGGCAGCGATGACCCTGTCGGGCGGCAACCAGCAGAAGATCCTCCTCGCACGCTGGCTCGTCCACGGCACCCGGGTGCTCCTGCTGGACGAGCCCACCCGAGGCGTCGACGTCGGCGCCCGTGCCGAGATCTACGCGCTGATCCGCCGGCTCGCCGCGGCCGGCAACGCCGTGGTGATCGTCTCCAGCGAGATCGAGGAGGTCCTCGGCCTGGCCGACACCGTCCTCGTCGTCGCGGACGGCCGCGTCCTCAAGACCCTTCCCGCCTCCCAGATCGACGAGCACGGTGTGCTCGATCTCGTCATGAAAGGAACCGCCGCGTGAGCGAGCAGACCACTCAGGGGACCGCCGACGTTCCCACAGCCTCGGAGGCGCCGCCTCCCGCCGGCGCTCCGGGCACCTCCGGCAAGTCCGCCTTCCAGCGCATCATGTCCGGCTCGGTCGGCCGCAACCTCGGTCTGGTGGCCGCTCTGCTGCTGCTCGTCATCGTCGGCGCCGTCACCGCGCCGGACACCTTCCTCAGCGTCAGCAACACCCTCACGATCCTCCGGCAGGCGTCGATCATCGGCGTCGTGAGCATCGGCATGACGCTCGTGATCATCTCCGGAGGCATCGACCTCTCGGTCGGATCGGTGATCGGCCTCGCATCGGTCGTCGCGACCCTCGCCGCCGTGCAGGACCTCGCCGACCAGATCCACTGGGTCCTGATGATCGTGCTCGCTCTGCTGGTCGGCCTGGGTGCCGGCCTCATCAACGGCGTGATCATCGCCTACGGCAAAGTCGTCGCCTTCATGGCGACCCTGGCGATGCTTGTCGCCGCGCGAGGCCTCGCCGAGATCCTCGCCGAGCGCCGCACACTGCAGGTCGGCAACCGCGACCTGATCAACTTCCTCAACGCCGACGTCATCGGCGTCGACATACTCATCTGGATCTTCGCGATCGTGGCCACCCTCGGCTGGGTGATCCTCAACCGCACGACCTTGGGCCGTCGCACCGTCGCGATCGGCGGCAACCGCGAGGCCGCGCGCCTGGCGGGCATCAACGTCAAGCGCCACACCATGTGGCTGTACGCGATCGCGGGTCTGTGCGCCGGCATCGCGGCCGTCATGTACCTCGGACGCACCACCGCGGGCACCTCCACCCACGGCACGCTCCTCGAGCTGGACGCCATCGCGGCCGTCGTCGTGGGCGGCACGCTGCTCGTCGGCGGGCGCGGCACCATCACCGGCACCGTGTTCGGCGTGCTCATCTTCGCCACCCTCACGAACGTCTTCGTTCAGAACAACCTCAACTCGTCTGCGCAGGCGGTCGTGAAGGGCATCATCATCGTGGTCGCCGTTCTGCTCCAGCAGCGGTTCGCCAAGCCCACCGGACGATCGAGCTAGGCGAGGAAAGCCGCCGGGTCCGGCAGAAGTCGGCGGACTTCTGCCGGACGACGACATGATGTACTGAGAGGGTGACCCGAATGACCATTGATTCGCCGGGATCGGCGATGGGTGTGAGCCAGCTGTTCCAGCTGCTGCGAGACGGCGTGCCCCGCACGAGAGCCGAACTCGCCAAGTCGACGGGTCTCGCGCGATCGACCATCGCCGCGCGCGTCGACGAACTCATGCGCATCGGCCTGATCACCCCCGTCGCGGACGGCGTCTCGACCGGCGGGCGCCCTCCGTCGCAGTTCGCGCTGAACCCGGCGGCCAAGGTCGCGGTCGCGGTCGACATCGGCGCCTCCCACGCGACGGTCGCGATCACCGATCTCACCGGCGCCGTCATCGCGGAGCACTCCGAGGCGCTGGACATCAGCCTCGGGCCGGAGCCCGTCCTCGAGTGGGTCGTCTCCGGCGCGAAGGACCTTCTCGACCGAAACCATCGCGCCGTCGCCGACATCGCGGCGGTCGGCATCGGGGTCCCCGGTCCGGTCGAGCACGAGACGGGCCAGCCCGTCAATCCTCCGATCATGCCCGGGTGGGACCACTTCGACATCCCGGGATGGGTGCAGCAGCACCTGCCGGTGCCCGTCCTCGTCGACAATGACGTGAACATCATGGCGCTCGGCGAGCGGGCCGTCGCCTGGCCGAACGTCGAGCACCTGATGTTCGTCAAGGTGGCGACGGGCATCGGCTCGGGCATCATCTCCGGTGGTCTGCTGCAGCGGGGCGCCCAGGGCATCGCCGGCGACATCGGGCACGTCCAGGTGGCGAGAGGCACCAACGTGCCGTGCCAGTGCGGCAACCGCGGCTGCCTGGAGGCCCTCGCCTCCGGCCCGGCCCTCGCGAGGGCGCTGCGCGAAGACGACGTCGAGGCGTACACCGGCCGCGATGTGGTCGACCTGGTCAAACGCGGGAACATCGACGCGATCCAGGCCGTCAGGCAGGCCGGACGAGACATCGGCGAGGTGCTCACGGCCTGCGTGAGCCTCATGAACCCTTCGGTCATCGCCATCGGCGGCTCGATGGCTCAGGTCGGCGAGCACCTCATCGCGGGAGTCCGCGAGGTCGTGTACACGCGCTCCACGCCGCTCGCGACCAAGCACCTCTCGATCGTCCAGTCGATCGCCGGTGAGAAGGCCGGTGTGATCGGGGCGAGCATGCTCGCCGTCGAGCACGCCCTCTCCCCCGAGGCGCTCAGCGCCGGCCTCGCCCTGAGCTGATCCGCAA
This sequence comes from Microbacterium sp. NPDC056569, assembly GCF_042793475.1. Taxonomy (NCBI): domain Bacteria; kingdom Bacillati; phylum Actinomycetota; class Actinomycetes; order Micrococcales; family Microbacteriaceae; genus Microbacterium; species Microbacterium sp. NPDC056569. Next base: position 5,308 of record NZ_JBHTUV010000024.1, read on the forward strand.
CGCCGAACGGGCACGCCGACCGGCGTGCCCGTTCGGCGTGCCTTCGCCTCCTACTCCCTTCTGTCGATTCACGAGCAAAAGTCGCATTAGAGCTTTCACATTATTGAAATGGGTCGCGCATCTTGTTTCCGGAGGAAGCGGGCCATTAGGCTCCGAGCACAACTAATGGCTTTTGGGGGAATGTCACAGGTTGTGCGCTGAGGTCGCACGCCGCCTGGTGAGCCCCCGACATGACGCCCAAGGGAGGGCAATCATGCTCCATGGACTCGGTGGCTGGCACCTGATCATCCTTCTCGTCGTCATCCTGCTGCTGTTCGGGGCCGCCAAGCTTCCTGCGCTGGCGAAGAGCGTCGGCCAGTCGGCGCGGGTCCTGAAAGGCGAGATGAAGGCGATGAAGGCCGAGAACGCCGACGACGCGCCGCCCGCCGCGCCGGCGCCGGACCGGGCGCAGACCGCGTCCGGGGCGCCAGGGTCCCTCCCCACCGCCTCCTGAGCCCGCCGTGGTCGCGATCGACCGTCCCGTCGCGCGCCGCGCCCGGGACGACAAGCGGATGACGCTCGGCGGTCACCTCGCGGAGCTGCGACGCCGCCTTCTCATCGCGGCGGTCGCGCTCGTGGCGGGGATGGTCGTCGCGTTCGTCCTCACGGACCCGATCATCTTCGTGCTCACCGAGCCGATCCGCGTCGTCGCGGCGTCTCGCGGAGACGAGTTCGCGGTGCTGAACTTCGAGACGGTCACGAGCGCCTTCGATCTGCGGCTGCGGATCGCGTTCTCGGTCGGCCTCCTCATCTCGGCGCCGGTCTGGCTCTGGCAGGTGTGGGCGTTCCTGGTGCCGGGGCTGAGCAGGCGCGAGATCCGCAACACCGTCGGCTTCCTCTCGGCCGCGATACCGCTGTTCTTCGCCGGCTGCGTCACGGGCCTACTGATCATGCCCCACATCGTCGAGATGATGGCGACGTTCGTGCCCGAGCAGGGAGCCCAGTTCTACACGGCGAGCTTCTACTACGACTTCATCTTCAAACTGCTGATCATCGTGGGCATCTCGTTCGTGCTGCCCGTGTTCCTCGTCGCCCTCAATCTGGCCGGCGTGGTGTCAGGACGGACGATCGTGAAGGGATGGCGGCTCGCCGTCGTCGTCGCCGCCGTCTTCGCGGCGCTCGCCACTCCGGCGGCCGACGTCGCGTCGATGCTGATGCTGGGGGGTGCGCTCGTCGTGCTGTTCTTCGCCGCGGCCGGGCTGTCGCTCCTGTTCGACCATCGCAGGAGCCGGCGACAGGCGGCCGGGGAGCGTGAGTTCGCATGACGCTCGGACTGACGCTCGAGAAGCTGATCCTGATCGCCTTCATCGCGGCGATGTTCATCGGACCGGCGAGGCTGCCCGTGTACGCCGCAGCCCTCGCCCGGGCGGTGCGTCGCGCCAAGGCGTACGCCCGCGACATGAGCGGCCGAGTCAAGGACGAGCTCGGGCCCGAGCTCACGGAGGTCGACTGGAGGTCGCTCGATCCGCGCCGGTACGACCCCCGGCGCATCGTGCGCGAGGCGCTCTGGGATGACGAGGCGTCGCCTGACCCCCGATCCGCCGTCGGCGCCGGCCGTCCCCCGCGCGAACCGGCGGAGGACGCCGGCCGGCCGCCGAAGCTCCAAGATGTGGGTGCGGACCTTTTGCCATGAGTTTGACGAAAGTTGTTCGAGTGACTAGAAATTGCCTGTTGCCCAGCAGGCATCATCTGGCCATACTGAGCAACAAGGTCGGACACGGATCCGACGACAAGACCTCGCCGCGTCAGATGACCGCGGCAAGGGACAGTGCTCCGAATCGCACTGTTCGCGGGCGTGACGCCCGACTCACCCCAGGAAAATGCAAGGGAGCATGATGGACGAGATCACCTATCAGGCCCAGGAGGACGCCCGCGTCCTCGGAGGCAAGCTCGGCCTGAGCCGTCGGCAGCTGCTGGCGGCGACGACGGGTATGGCCGCCGCCGCCGCGTTCGGGCTCGGCACCGGCCACGCCCACGCAGCGGCTCCTGCCGCAGCGTCGGGTGTCGCGGCGAAGGGCGGAAACGGCGTGCTCGTGCCCCCGGGCAAGCGCGGCATCATCCTCTACACCGTCCGCGACGCGATCAGCCGCGACCCGAACACGACCGACCTGCCGTCGGGCTTCAAGGAGGTCCTGCAGGAGCTCGCGCGCATCGGCTACAAGCAGATCGAATTCGCGGGCTTCAACCAGCACGCGAACGCCGAGGGCGGCAACCTGAACAGCGTCGCCGGCGCCCAGCTGCTGCGCACGTGGCTCGACGACAACGGCCTCGAGGCCGAGGGCAACCACGGTTCGATCCCCTCCACGATCACGGACGCGACGCTCGCACAGTTCGACGCCGCCTGCGAGATCGCGAACATCCTCGGGTTCGGACACATCGGCACCGGCAGCGACCCGACCAACAGCGCGAGCCTCCCCGCGTGGCAGGCCGCGGCCGACCGCTGGAATATCCTCGGCGAGCGCGCCGCGACCCACGGCCTGAAGCTGTACACCCACAACCACGACGCGGCGTACAACTTCCTGCTCGACAGCGGTCCGCTCGACGCGCAGGGCAACCCCACCCTGTCGAGCGGCATCCGTCGCCTGGAGTGGTTCCTCCAGAACACCGACCCGAACTACGTGTGGCTCGAGATGGACATCTACTGGGCGCACGTCGCCCAGTACCGGTTCCGCTCGTTCACCGCGGCGAACGGGCAGGTCGTGGAGGACATCTTCGACCCGGCCGGCCTGGTCGCGGAGCAGTCGAACCGCTTCCCGCTCTTCCACGCCAAGGACGGCCTGTTCACGCCGCAGGGGTACTCGATCACGCCGTTCGGTCAGGGCAACATCGACTTCACGACGTTCTTCCAGCGCGTGGGCGCCAAGGGCTACCACAACTCGATGTACGAGCAGGACAACGCGTCATCGGTGCCGGCTCCGGCCGCCCCCGACCTGTCGCTGCGCAACGCCGCGTCGTCGTACGCCCACATGGCGTCGCTCCGCGGCTGAGCACCGACCGCGCGCCGGCTGATCACCCCGGCCGTCGTGCAGGGGGTGGGCGGCTCCGGCCGCCCGCCCCTCCGGTCCCCCCAGGACCGCCACTCCAGACACGGATCCCGCCACCCTCATCCGACTGGAGCAGTACATGCGCAACGCAGCGCCACGTGCCGTGGCATTGGCGACGGGACTTCTCGTCGCCGCATCTCTTGCCGTCGCCTCGCCGGCGACGGCCCACGAAGGCCATGACCACGGAGACGAGATCTCCGCCACCACCTGGGCGAACTACGAGCGGACCACGCTGTCCAAGGACGTCGGCGAGGCCATCGACCTCGCCGTCCTGCCCGACAAGCGGGTGCTGCACACCACTCGCGGCGGCCAGGTGCGCCTGACCGACCCCGCACAGGGCACGACGACCGTGGTCAACACGATCGACGTGTACTCGAACTCCGAGGACGGCCTGCAGACCGTCACCCTCGACCCCGACTTCGAGGACAACAAGTGGGTGTACCTGTACTACGCCCCGCGCGAGATGGTCGCCCCGTACCCGGCCACGACGGCCGCCGGCTCGGCGCCCAACACCCTCCCGGCCGGGGCCGACGTCTCGTACTGGAACCAGTGGCTCGGCTACAACCAGCTCAGCCGGTTCAAATGGGACGACGCCGCCGGCGCACTCGATCTGTCGACCCAGCAGGACATCATCCGCGTCGAGGTCCAGCGCGGCCAGTGCTGCCACGTCGCCGGCGACGTCGCGTTCGACAAGGACGGCAACCTGCTGCTGGCGACGGGTGACAACACCCCGGCCGGCACCCCGGGCGCCAACGGGTTCGCTCCCATGAACGACCGCGTGGGCTACAACCCCGGCCTCGACGCACGCCGCGGTTCGGGCAACACGAACGACCTCCGCGGAAAGATCCTCCGCATCGACGTGCAGGCCGACGGCTCGTACGCGATCCCCGCGGGCAACCTGTTCGCGCCGGGCACGGCGAACGCGCGCGCCGAGATCTTCGCGATGGGCCTGCGCAACCCGTTCCGCATCGACTCCGACCCCGAGACCGGCGCCATCACGTGGGGCGACTACGGCCCTGACGCGGGCACCGCGAACCCGCAGCGTGGCCCGATGGGCTACGTCGAGTGGCAGTCGACGACCGTTCCGCTCAACGGCGGCTGGCCGTTCTGCCACGGTCCCAACGCGAACTACAACGACTGGGACTACGAGCTGCTCGTCCAGGGCCCCTGGTACGACTGCGAAGGCACCCTCGTCAACAACAGCCCGTACAACACGGGTCTGTCGACGCTCCCCAGCGCGACCGCACCCCAGCTGTACTACGGCGACCAGCCGACGCACCAGCCGTGGCCGGAGTTCGGCGCCGGCGGGCAGGGCCCCATGGGCGGACCGACGTACCGCTACGACGAGGACAACGAGGCGACGACCAAGTTCCCGGCGTACTGGGACGGCAAGACCTTCATGGCCGAGTTCTCGCGCGACCGCATCTACGCCTTCACTCAGGACGACCCCGACGGCGAGGTGACGCGCATCCAGGACTTCCTGCCGAACGCCGCGCTCACGGCTGCCGGCATGCCCGTCTGGGACAACCCGATCGACATCGAGTTCGGCCCCGACGGCTCGCTCTACGTTCTCGACTACGGCGACGGCTTCTTCCGCCCGAACCCCGACGCGGGCCTGTACCGCGTCGACTACGTCGAGGGCACGAAGGGCCCGCGCGTCGACCTCACCGCCTCGAGGACGTCGGGCCAGGGGCCGCTCTCGGTCGACTTCTCCGCCGCCGGCTCGACGCACCCCAACGGGCTCGCGCTGAGCTTCGCGTGGGACCTCGAGGGCGACGGGACCTTCGTCCCCGGTGAGGCGACCGCATCGCACACCTATACGGAGGACGGCCAGTACGCCGCCCGCGTGCAGGTGACCGACACCGCGGGCCGCGTGAGCCTCGCGTCGGTGACGATCACGGTCGGCAACACCGCTCCGGTGGTCAAGATCGTGACGCCCGCCAACGGCGCGTTCACCGACTGGGGCGACAAGGTCGCGTTCGAGGTGCAGGTGACGGATGCCGAGGACCAGACGATCGACTGCAGCCGCGTGCTGTGGAGCTACGGTCTGGGCCACGACAACACCCACACGCACCCGCTGTTCACGGGCACGGGCTGCACCGCGGTGATCGAGACCGCACTCGAGGCGGGTCACGGCGAGACCGAGAACATCTACGGTCAGATCGGCGCTTCGTACACGGACGGCGGGGGCGCGGTCGCCCCGGCCCTCGTGGGTGACGACGCCGTGCTGCTGAACCCGCGCGACCTCGAGGCCGAGCACGCCGACGCCCGCACCGGCGGGACGTCCGTCGCTGAGGACGAAGGCGCCTCCGCGCACGGCAAGCTGAACGGGCTGGTCGCCGGTGAGTCGATCACCTACGACCCGATCAACCTCGGCGGGATCACCGGCATCGAGCTGCGCGCGGCCGGCACGGGCACGGTCGAGCTGCGGTGGAACGACGCGAGCGCCGCGCCGTTCGCGACGCTCTCGGTGAACTCGGCCGGATGGACGTCGGTCGCAGTTCCGCTCCTGGCGGCTCCGGAGGGCACGGGCAGGATCGTCGTCACGTCGGCGGGCGGGCTCGAGCTCGACAAGTTCACCTTCACGACGAAGCTGGAGGACCTGAAGCCGGCCCTGGCCGCGCTGAAGGCCGACGGGAGGGTGACCAACGGCGCCGTGACGTCGCTCGGCCTCCGCCTCGACCGCGCCCTGGCCGCACAGGCCGCAGGCGACAGCGCGAAGGTGCTCAGCGAGCTGACCTTCGTCCAGAGGCAGCTCCCCGAGCGGGTCGAGAACCTCGACGCCCGCGCGATCCTGCTGCGCAACGTGGCGGCGGTGATCGCGAACCTGTAGCGATCACCTCGCCGATGGGCCAGGTGCGGCCGGAAACTTACCTTGGCGGGATCCGCCGGCCGCACCTACCAACACAGCCGGGCCGTGTCCTCGGGGACACGGCCCGGCCGCAGGTCCGAGGTCAGGGCTCCAGCGTGAGGGAGGCCGCGATCGGCACGATCTCCTCGCGCAGCGCCATGATCTCGCGGACGTGCTGCTGCAGGCGCTCGTCCTCGGCGAGCTCGGGCGTCCACGGCGGGACGGGCCGGGCGACCCCGTCGGACCCGGGGACGACGAAGACGCTGAGGCACTGCGTCGTGAGCGTGCGGTCGTCGGGCGTCCGCGGGTCGGCGGTCCACACGCGCGTGCTGACGTGCATGCTGTGCCGGCTCGTGTAGACGATGCGCGCGTCGACGTCGACGAGGTGCCCGATGACGACGGGCGCGAGGAAGTGGATTCCGCCCGAGTAGACGCCGATCGCGGCGCTGGCGTCCTCGCCGTCCTTCGCCCAGGCCGCGGCGACCGCGTAGCCGGCCTCGTCGATCCAGCGCATGACCGTGCCGCCGTGCGCTTTGCCGCCGAAATTCACCACTCCCGGCGGCGCGAGGAACCGGAGCGTCGTGCGCGGGGCGGTCGAGGCATCCGTGTAGTCCTCCGCCAGCATGAGGCGCTTGATCTCGGCGCGCGACTCGATGCGCTCGAGCGCCCCCTCGGCCAGCTTGCGGTCGGAACGGGTCACCGGCCGCCATGCCGGCACCTCGGTGGGCCGCCCGTCGGCGCCCTTGGCGACGAAGATCAGCATGCAGGTCGTCGCCGGCGTGTACAGCCGCTCGCTGACCTCGGCCGACGAGACGGTGACGACCACGTGCATGCTCGTGCGGCCCGTGTAGACGATGCGGGCCTGCACCTCGATGAGGCTTCCCGGTGCGATGGGCCGACGGTGGCGCACGTTCCCGACGTAGGCGGTGACGCAGTACGCGCCCGCCCAGCCGACGGCGCACGCGTACCCGGCCTTGTCGATCCACTCCATGACGCTTCCGGCGGCGACGGAGCGGCCTCCGGCGGCGGTGTCGGCGGGGACCGCCATGAACCGCAGGGTGATGCGGTCGTCGCGGGCCGCAGCCCGTGACCCGGAAGCGGTGCTCATGCCGTCAGGGTACGGGCGGCAGCATCCGTCTGTCTCGTGCATGTCACGCGGGCGGGCACCAAGAAGCGGCGTTCCTTCCCACAGGGCAGAATCGAACAATGGCCGCCTCCCTGCACCTGAACCCCGACCACGCCTGCCTCATCGTCCACGGCAGCGACCGGCCCGGAATCGTGGCGGCGGTCTCGGCGATGATCACGCGCATCGGCGGCAACATCGTCGCGTTCGACCAGTACTCCGACAACCCCGAAGGCGGTGCGTACTTCCAGCGGGTCGTGTTCCATCGGCCGGGCTTCGCGGCAGACCGCCCGCACATTGAGGACGAGATCGCAGAGACGCTCGACGGGTTCGACCTGGAGTGGTCGCTCACCGACCAGTCGGTGCCCAAGCGCATGGCGATCCTGTCGTCGAAGCAGGACCACTGCCTGCTCGACCTGCTCTGGCGCCACCGCCGCGGCGACCTCCCGGTGACCGTGCCGATGGTGATCTCGAACCACACCACCTCCGCCGAGGACGTGCGCTCGTTCGGTGTGCCGTTCTTCCATGTGCCCGGCGTCCCGGGGCCCGACAAGTCGGCGTCCGAGGCGAAGATCCTCGAGCTGCTGCGCGGGAACGTGGACTTCGTGGTGCTGGCCCGCTACATGCAGATCCTGTCGGGCGACTTCCTCAAGGAACTCGAAGTGCCGGTGATCAACATCCACCACTCGTTCCTGCCCGCCTTCATCGGGGCCGAGCCCTATAAGAAGGCGAAGGAGCGCGGCGTGAAGCTCATCGGCGCAACCTCGCACTACGTCACCGACGACCTCGACGAGGGCCCGATCATCGAGCAGGACACCGTCCGCGTCACCCACGGCGACTCGGCCGCCGAGCTCGCGCGCCGCGGCGCCGACGTCGAGCGCCAGGTGCTCTCCCGCGCCGTGCTGTGGCACGCCCAGGACCGCGTCATCCGCCACGGCAACCACACGATCGTGTTCTGAAACGGATGCCGCGGCCCGCGGCATCCGCTCCCGTCAGACCAGTCGCAGCTCGGCGTCGATGGCGGCGGCGGTCTCCCGCAGCGCGGGCAGGTGGCGCTCGAGCACGTGCTCCACGCTGTCGCGCGTCGCGCTCGTCGACACGTTGACGGCGGCCACCACGTCACCACGACGATCGTGCAAGGGCACGGCGACCGACCGGAGGCCGGGCTCCAGCTCGCCGTCGACGAGGGCCCAGCCCTGCGCGCGCACCCGGTCGAGCTCGCCGCGCAGCTCGGCCGCATCGGTCACGGTGCGCTCGGTGAGCGACGGGAGGACGGATGCTGCGAGCAGCGCGTCGAGCGCAGCATCCGGCATCCCCGCCAGCAGCACGCGCCCCATCGAGGTCGCGAACGCGGGGAACCGCGTGCCGATCGTGATGCGCACGCTCATGATGCGCCGGGTCGGAACGCGCGCGATGTAGACGATGTCGCCGCCGTCGAGCACGGCGGCCGAAACGCTCTCGTCGACCTCGCGCGACAGCCGCTCGAGGTGCGGCTGCACGATCTCGGGGATCGAAAGGGCGGAGAGGTAGCTGAACCCGAGCTCCAGCACGCGCGGGGTCAGCCCGAAGGTCCTGCCCACACCCGACCCGGCCGATCCGCGGACGTAGCCGAGCTCCTCGAGCGTCCGGAGGAAGCGGCCCGCGGCGGCCCGCGTGATGTCGGCGCGCCGGGCGACCTCGCTCAAGGTGAGCTCGGAGTGGTCGGCATCGAACGCCCGGATGACCGCGAGCCCCCGCACGAGGGACTGGATGGTGTCGTTGGTGCGGGCCGCGTCGTCGGTCACCGGCTCACCCTATCCGCCTCGCCGCCGCCCATCCGCCGGCGCGTGGCGCAACGGCTGCAGTCCCCTGCACCCGCTGCGTCGCGTGACGCAGCGCTCGCCGGAATCTGCAGCAGTCGTGCCACCAGGGAGCCCCGGTTCAGCGCTCGAGCACGACGGCGAGCCCCTGGCCCACGCCGATGCAGATCGCGGCGACCGCGACCCCGCCGCCGCGGCGGGCGAGCTCGTGCGCGGCGTGGCCGATGATGCGGCCGCCCGAGGCGCCGAGCGGGTGGCCGATCGCGAGGGCGCCGCCGTGGATGTTGAGCTTGTCGGGATCGAGCTCCGGCCAGCCGGCCAGGCACGCGAGGGACTGCGACGCGAACGCCTCGTTGAGCTCCACGAGGTCCACGTCGGCCCACGTGCGGCCGGCGCGCGCGAGCGCCTTGTTCGCGGCCTCGATCGGCGCGATGGGGAACTGGTCGGGGTCCACGCCGTGCGCGGCGCGGCCGGTGATGCGGGCGAGCGGCTCGGTCGCAAGCACGCCCTCGCGGCCGAGCAGCACCGCGGAGGCGCCGTCGTTGATGGGCGAGGAGTTGCCCGCCGTGACAGTGCCCTCGCCGTCGGCGGCGAACAGCGCCTTCAGCCCGGCGAGCTTCTCCACCGACGTGTCGTCGCGGATCCCCTCGTCGCGCGCGAGCTCGGCGCCGGGCACCTGCACGGTCTCGGCGTCGTAGACGCCCGCCGCCCACGCCTCGGCGGCGAGCCGGTGCGAGCGCACCGCGAACTCGTCCTGCGCGTCGCGCGAGATGCCCCACTCCCGGGCGATCAGCTCCGCGGACTCCCCGTTGGAGATCGTCCACTGCTTCGGCAGCCTCGGATTGGTCATGCGCCACCCGATCGCGGTGTTCCACAGCGTCTGGTTCCCGACGCTCGGCCACGGCCGCGGCGACTTCTCCACCACGTACGGGGCGCGGCTCATCGACTCGACACCGCCCGCGAGCACGACGTCGACGTCGCCGGCATCGATCGCACGCGAGCCCTGCACGACCGCCTCGACCGACGAGGCGCACAGCCGGTTGACCGTGACGCCCGTCACCGTGGTCGGGAGGCCGGCGAGCAGCGCGCCCATGCGCGCGACGTTGCGGTTGTCCTCCCCGGCCTGGTTCGCGTCGCCGAAGATCACATCGTCGATCCGGGCGGGATCGAGCCCGGTCCGCTCGAGGGTCGCCTTCATGACGACGGCGGCGAGGTCGTCGGGCCGCACGCCCGAGAGGGCGCCGCCGGCGCGGCCGAACGGCGTGCGGACGGCGTCGTACACGTAGGTCGTCATGTCATTCACCTTCCCGGATGCCGCGGGCCGAGGCATCCGCAGATCTCGATGCTTCCGTCAATTCCAGGCCCGTGAGCTCGGCGAGGAGCTCGACGGTGTTGTCGCCGAAGGCCTCGCGCACGGCGAAGCCGTCGGGCGTGACGTCGAAGACGGCGTGGTCGGTGTAGACCCGCGTGACGCAGCCGACGCCGGTGAGCGGGTAGGTGCACGCCTCGACGAGCTTCGACTCGCCGGTCTTGGTGAGCAGGTCGGTCATGACGTAGACGTTCTTGGCGCCGATGGCGAGGTCCATCGCGCCGCCGACGGCGGGGATGGCCCCGGGCGCGCCCGTGGACCAGTTCGCCAGGTCGCCGCCCTGCGACACCTGGAAGGCGCCGAGCACGCACACGTCGAGGTGCCCGCCGCGCATCATGCCGAACGAGTCGGCGTGGTGGAAGTACGCGGCCCCGGCGAGCGCGGTCACGGGCTGCTTGCCGGCGTTGATGAGGTCGGGGTCGATCTGGCCCGTCGCGGGCGAGGGGCCCATGCCGAGCATGCCGTTCTCGGTGTGGAGGATGATCTCCTGCTCCTGCGGCAGATAGTCGGCGACGAGCGTCGGGGCTCCGATCCCGAGGTTGACGTACGAGCCCTCGGGGATGTCCTGCGCGATGCGCGCGGCCAGCTGCTCGCGGGAGATGCGCGTCGCCGTCGTCGGTTCGGTCACTGGTCGACCTCCTTGCCGGTCGCTGAGCCTGTCGAAGCGCCCGCGAGCGCGCGGCCCTCGATGTCCACTCCCCCGGCGAACGCGCCGCCGTCGAGCCACGCGCGCTCGCCCACGGCGACGACGCGGTCGACGAAGATGCCGGGCGTCACCACCGCCTCGGGGTCGAGCGAGCCGAGCGGCATGATCTCGTCGACCTGCACGATCGTGGTGGTCGCGGCCGCCGCCATGATCGGCCCGAAGTTGCGCGCGGTCTCGCGGTACACGAGGTTGCCCCACCGATCGGCGCGGTACGCGCTCACGAGGGCGTAGTCGGCCTTGATCGGGTACTCGAGCGCGTAAGAGCGGCCGTCGATCTCGCGGATCTCCTTGCCCTCGGCGAGCTCGGTGCCCACGCCCGTGGGCGAGAAGAAGGCGCCGATGCCGGCGCCAGCCGCGCGGATGCGCTCGGCGAGGTTGCCCTGCGGCACGAGCTCGAGCTCGATCTCGCCGGCACGGTACAGTCCGTCGAACACCCAGGAGTCGTGCTGACGCGGGAAGGAGCAGAGGATCTTGCGCACCCGCTTCTTCGCCAGCAGCGCAGCGAGCCCGACGTCGCCGTTGCCTGCGTTGTTGTTGATGATCGTCAGGTCCGTCGCGCCCTGCGCGATGAGCGCGTCGATGAGCTCCACGGGCTGTCCGGCTCGGCCGAAGCCGCCGATCATGATGGTCGCCCCGTCACGGATGCCGGCCACGGCCTCCTCGACGGAGCCCACGGTCTTGTCGATCACGTACTCGCCTCCTTGCTGTTCGCTCTGCGAACACATGTACGCTGTGCGATCCATTCTACGCGCGACGCGGATATTTCGGAAGCCCTGAGCCGCAGCATCCGTCGTCCGCACGGGTTTGGGGCGCAGCGTTCGCAGTCGGGGCGCACGGCACGCGCCCCGAACGCACGTTGCACGCCCCAAACCCCACCAAGACCGGTTGAGGACACGACATGGAACGGACGAGGGCGCGAATCGGATGCTGCAGATCCGGCGTCTTTCCCGGGTGTCGCCTCTCAGGAGTCCTGGGCGAAGACGTCCTTCGCGATGCGGAACGCGGTATTCGCCGCGGGAACGCCGCAGTACAGACCGGCCTGCAGGATCACTTCCTTGATCTCGTCGACCGTCAGACCGTTTCGAAGGGCCGCCCGCAGGTGCATCGCGAGCTCCTCGTGGTGCCCGAGTGCGATGAGCGCCGTGAGCACCGCGACCGACCGCGACCGGCGATCGAGCCCGGGGCGCGACCAGATGTCACCCCACGCGACGCGGGTGATGAAGTCCTGGAAGTCGGCGGTCAGCTCGGTCGTCCCGGCGATCGCGCGGTCGACGTGCGCGTCCGAGAGCACGTCGCGGCGCACCGCCATGCCCTGGTCGTAGCGCTCCTCGTCCGTGAGGCCCTCGCCCTCCGGGCGGGTCACGCCGCACGCTCCGCGGCAACGGCGTCGAAGAAGTCGAGCAGCACCGCGGCGGTCGCCGCCGGCGAGTCGGCGGGCGCCAGGTGCGAGGCATCCGGGATCCCGATCGCCTCGCCGTGCTGCACACCGGCGGCGATCTCCCGAGCGGATGCCTCGGGCGTGACCGCGTCGTGATCGCCCCACACCGCGAGCACCGGCGTGGCGATCTCGCCCAGCCGCTCGCGCACATCGAAGACGGCGAGCGCGTCGCAGCAGCGGGCGTAGCTCTCGTCGTGTGTGTTCTGCAGCACGTGGAGGAGCCGCCCCGTGAGGTCGGGATCGCGCTCGATCGAGCCCGGCGCGAACCACCGCTGCGCCGAGCCGATGATGAGGCTCGACGTGCTCTGCGCGCGCACCTGCGCCGCCCGCTCGTGCCAGCCGTCGGGCGTGCCGATCTTCGCGCCCGAGCACAGGATCACCGCGGCGTCGATGCGCTCGCCGTGACGCAGCAGCAGCTCGAGCCCGACGGCGCCTCCGAGCGAGACCCCGGCGTAGAGGAACGGCCCGTCGACCGCGGCCGCGACCGCGTCGGCGAGCTGGGCGATCGTGAACCCCTCCGTCGACGCGGGCGCGGCGCCGTGGCCGGGCAGGTCCCACAGGGCGACGCGGTAGCGCTCGGCGAGCGCCGGGACCACGCGGTCCCACAGCAGCGTCGACGTGCCGAGCGACGGCCCGAGCACGACGAGCGGCGCACCCGCGGGACCGACGGTGGTGCCGAGTGCGATGGCGGGGACGGTCATGCGTCCTCCTCTGCGGTCGACGCGACCGCCTCGTCGACGAAGCGGCCCGCGAGTCCGGTGTAGCGGGCGGGGTCGAGCAGATCGGCGACGAACGCCTCGGGCGTCGCGTCGCGCTCGGCGGCGACGGCGACCACCTCGGGTGACGCCGCGAGAAGCCCGGCGAGGTCGCCGCCCGCCGCTGCCTCTGTCACGAGCTCCGAGACGCGTGACGCACCGAGCACGGGCCCGAGCACGATCGACAGCCGCTCCGCGACGATGAGCCCGCCGGTGGCCGCGAGGTTGCGGGCGACGGCATCCGTGTCGACGTGCAGGTCGGCGACCAGCGTCGCGGCGTGGGCCGTCGCACCGAGCGCGAGGCGCAGCAGTTCCCGGAGCGTCGGCCACTCCGCGTGCCAGGCGCCGTCGGGACGCTCGTCGACGGCGAGCGCCGATGCGAGATGCAGGGTCGCGCCCAGCTGCGGTGCGCGCAGCGCGGCCGAGCGGATGAGGACGGATGCTGCGGGGTTGCGCTTCTGCGGCATCGCCGACGACCCGCCGCCCGCTCCCTCGGCGAGCTCGCCGATCTCGGTGCGGCTGAGGGTCGCGACGTCGGCGGCGATCTTGCCGACGGCGTCGATCGCCTGCACCAGGGCGTCGCCCAGTTCGGTGATCGGCCCGCGCGCGGTGTGCCAGGGGGCGTCGGGCGCGGCGAGCCCGAGTTCGTGGGCGAACGCCGCGGGAAGCGCGGCAGCCCGCTCCGGCCCCGCGAGCTCGGCGAACGACGCGAGCGTGCCCGCGGCACCGGCCAGCTGTGCCGGGAGCCGGCGCTGCGCCTCTCCGACCCGCTCCGCGGCACGCTCGACCGCGCGCAGCCAGCCGGCCGCGCGCAGTCCGACGGTCGTCGGCACGGCGTGCTGCGTAAGGGTGCGCGCTGCGGCGACCTCGTCGCGTCGCGAGCGTGCGAGAGAGCGCAGCGACACCTCGGTGTGCACGAGCGCCGCGATGATGCGGCTCGTCGCCGCCCGGGCCACCAGCATCGTGGCGGTGTCGAGGATGTCCTGGCTCGTCGCGCCCCGGTGCACCCAGACGCGCGCGTCGGCGCCGACCCGCTCCTTGAGCAGCCCCACGAGCGGGATCACGGGGTTCCCGCCCGCAACGGCCGCGGCGGCCAGCGCCGTGCCGTCGACGCCGTGGTCGCGGCATCCGCGGAGGGCGCCCTGCCAGCCGAACTCCGTCTCGATCTCGTCGACCGCCCCATCGGGCGCGAGGCCGACCTCGCGCCACGCCCGCGCCAGCGCGACCTCGGCCGTCACGAGCGCGTCGAGGTACGCGGCATCCGTCACCGTCTCGTCGTGACTGACGGTCACGGGCGAGAGCAGGCCCCCGTCGAGTGCGGGCCGGTCACGGTCAGAAGGCAAGGAACACGGTCTCCTTCTCGCCCTGCAGGTGGAGGTCGTGGTGCAGGTTGCCGTCCGGCAGGCGCGTCGCGATGAGCGTAGCGCGCTCGTCGGCGTCGAGCGAGGACAGCAGCGCGTCGGCCGCGAACAGCTCCTCGTGCTCGGGCAGGTAGATGCGCGTCACGAGCTTGTCGGGAAGCCCGCGGGCGAACACGATCACGGAGTAGAACGGCGCGCCCCCGTCGATCGGCCCGGGGTTGCGGGTCCAGAACTCGTAGCGGCCGACATCCGTCGTGGCCGCGCGGCCGAAGCCGGTGAACGAGTGGTCGTCGCGGCGGAAGGCGCCGTGCGCCCGCGGGACGCGGCCGTTCTCGTCGGCGCTCCAGATCTCGATGACCGCGTCGGGGATCGGATTGCCGGCGCCGTCGAACACGGTGCCGCCGAGCACGATCGAGCCCGGACTGTGCGGGAACACCACCTGGTGCTTCTTCTCGTAGTCCAGGCCGAAGGCGAAGAACGGACCGACCGTCTGCCCGCCGGTGGCCTCGTGGGTCTTGGGGCCGAGATCCCGGGGCGTGCGCGCCATCAGTGCTCTCCTTCTTCGGGCTCGAACCAGGTCGCGTCGGGGCCGTCGACGACGATGTCGAAGCGGTAGCCCATCGAGAACTCGGGCACCGACAGGTCGTGGTCGTACAGGCCGATGAGGCGGTCGCGGTCCTTCTGACGCCAGATGGTGTTGTAGATCGGGTCGAGCGGGAACAGCGGGTCGCCCGGGAAGTACATCTGCGTCACGAGGCGCTGCGTGAAGCCCGAGCCGAAGATCGAGAAGTGGATGTGCGCCGGCCGCCACGCGTTGACGTGGTTCTTCCAGGGGTAGGCGCCGGGCTTGATCGTCGTGAACTTGTAGTACCCGTCGTCGTCGGTGACGATGCGGCCGGCGCCGGTGAAGTTCGGGTCGAGGGGGGCGGGATGCTGATCCCGCTGGTGGATGTAGCGCCCCGCGGCGTTCGCCTGCCAGATCTCGACGAGCTGATTGGGGACCGGACGCCCCCAGGAGTCGAGCACGCGGCCCTCGACCGTCATGCGCTCGCCCTGCGGCTCGCCGATGTGCTGCAGCGTCAGGTCGGACTCGATCGCCGCGACGTCGCGCTGGCCGAAGGCCGGCGACCACAGTTCGATCGTCTCGGGATCGACGAGCTTCGGGTTCTTGGTGGGGTGGCGCAGCAGGCTCGAGCGGTACGGCGGGAAGTCGTGCAGGCTCATGTTGAGCCGCTCCCCGGCCGCCTCGCGCCGCGCGGCGGCGGCGTGGTAGTCGACGATCTCCTGCGTGATCTCGCGCTGGGTGAGCTGATCGGGCGAGGCCAGCAGCGACTCGGGGGCCGCCGCCGTCTGCTCGAGCACCACCGACGACGAGAACGCCTCCTCGCTCCGCGGATCGGGCTGCGTCGCACTCATCAAGGTCTCCTTCGACGACTCGGGTCGTCCCAGGGTCGCACCCTCGAGTGTCCTCCCCGCCCCGGATTCCCACTCAGCGGGAATCACGGATGCTGCGGCCCGCGGCATCCGTCATCCGAAGCGCAGCGGCGCCACAACTCTGTCGCGGCTGTGCACATCTGTGGCGCCACGACAGGAAAATGGCGCCCCGCGCCCCTCAAGCCACGCGGAGGTCGTGGTGGAGGTCCTTCGCGGCCTGCACCACCAGCGGGCCAAGCCGCCGCTCGTCCGCGCGGGCGAGGTGCACGACGAGTCCGAGCGCGACCGGCGGCAGGCCCTCCACGCGCGGCAGCGCGGCGGCGACCGAGACGTTGCCGAGGGTCATCTCCTCGCGGGTCGTCGCGTACCCCAGCGCCCGGGTGCGCGCGATGTCGGCGCGGAGCTCCTGCTCCGTCGTGATCGAGTTCACCGTCTCGCGCTCGAGCGGCGCCTCGAAGTACTCGCGCAGCCACCCCTCGTCGCGCGTCGCGAGGAGGGCCTTGCCGACACCGGTCGTATGCAGCGGCCCACGTCCGCCCATGCGGCTCAGCGTCGGGATGGACTGGCGCCCGGTGAGACGCCCGACGTAGAGGGCCGTCGAGGTCTGGGGCGTCGCGCCGTCGAGCACAGCGAGGTGCACGTTCTCGCCCGTCGCCTCGTAGAGCCGCCCCATGTGCGGCAGCGCCGTCTCGCGCAGCCGCAGCGAGAGCGGCGAGAGCTCGCCGAGCTCCCACAGCCGCGGCCCGATCGCGTACGTGTGTCCGGGCCCTCGGGTGAGGAGCCCTTCGGCCACGAGCGTCGCGAGCAGGCGGTGGAGGGTCGACGTCGCCAGGCCCGTGCGAGCGGCGAGGGTCGCGGCGGTGACCGCCGGCTCGTCGTCGGTGAAGCACCCGAGCACGCGCAGCGTGCGCTCGAGCACCCCTTCGCCGTCGACCATGCGTCCTCCCCGTGCGACGTTACCGGTGCAGGGTGTTCGCAAGTCCTCAGAGTCATGCGGGATCCCCACGCCGACCCGCGTCTCGTGCCGGGGTGCGCCCGATTCTGAGGAGTTGAGCCTCACGCCTGTGGGACAGTGGGCGCATGGCCAACTCGCCCTCCGGCGACTCGATGACCGACCGCATCGTGCGGGTGCTCGAGACGTTCACCGCCGAGCGCTCGATGCAGTCGGCCGCGGAGATCGGCCGCCGCGCGGGGCTGCCGTCCTCGACTGCGCACCGGATCGTCGATGAGCTCGTCGACGCCGGCCTGCTCGAACGCGACGAGGACCGCCGCGTGCACCTCGGCATGCGCCTGTGGGAGCTCGCGCTCCGCGGCTCGACGGCACTGCGCCTCCGCCAGGCCGCGCTCCCCCACATGGAGGTCGTGCAGGCGCGCATCCGCGAGCACACCCAGCTCGCCGTGCTCGAGCAGGACGAGGCCCTCTTCCTCGAGCGTCTCTCCCATCCGGACGCCGGCGCCAACATCACCCGCATCGCCGGCCGCCTCCCGCTGCACGCCTCGTCGTCGGGCCTCATCCTGCTCGCGCATGCCCCGTCCGCCCTGCGCGAACGGGTTCTCACCGGGCCGCTGCGCGCCCTCGCTCCCGAGACCGTGACGGATGCTGCGCGCCTCCGCCGCCTCCTCGCCGAGGTGCGCCGCGCCGGAGTGGTGGTGGCGCCCGGCTCGATCGAGGCCGTGTCGACCGGCGTGGCCGTGCCGATCCGCGATGCCGGCGAGGTCGTCGCCGCGCTGTCGATCGTGCTGCCGCGCGAGACCGACCCGGCGGCCGCGATCCAGGCGCTGCGCGAGGCCTCGGCGGGGATCGAGTCCACTCTCCGGGCCGACCGCCGCTGAGCCGGGGCACGCCCGCGACTCTTTCGCCCGGTCTGCGCCAGTCCTCAGTCGAGGAGCGTTGCCGGGCCGGGCTGAGGTCCGGAATCCCGCCGCGGCTCCCCATCTCGGCTCTGCCTCTCGGCTGAGGCGCCAGGCGGCGGCACACAGGGAACGACCATCTCCCATTCAACGGGAATCTCGCGGTCCGGAAGTACGGCGGGGTCACACTGGGCGGAGGCATCCGTTCCCGAACGTCGAAGGAGACGTCCATGTCCACGATCCGCACCCGCGTTGCCATCATCGGCGCCGGCCCGGCCGGTCTGCTGCTCTCGCACCTGCTGGGGATCGCCGGCATCGAGTCGGTCGTCATCGACCAGCGCTCACGCGAGGAGATCGAGACGACGATCCGCGCCGGCATCCTCGAGCAGGGCACCGTCGAGGTGCTCGACTCGTCCGGCGCGTCGAGCCGCGTCCGCACGGTGGGCAACCGCCACGACGGCATCGAGCTGCGCTTCGCCGGCGCCGGGCACCGCATCGACTTCGCCGACCTCGTCGGCCGGGGCGTGTGGCTGTACCCGCAGCACGAGGCGCTCAAGGATCTCATCGCGGTGCGCCTCGACAAGGGCCAGGACCTCCGCTTCGGCGTGACCGCGCTGCGCGTCGAGGACGCAGCATCCGATCGTCCGCGCGTCGTCGCGACCGACGCCGACGGCGCGCCCCTGGAGATCGAGGCCGAGTTCGTCGTCGGCGCCGACGGCTCGCGCAGCGTCGCGCGCGAGGCGGTCACCGGCTCGTCGACCGGCGGGTACTTCCGCGAGTACCCGTTCGCGTGGTTCGGCATCCTGTGCGAGGCGCCGCCGAGCGCCGACGAGCTCATCTACAGCAACTCGCCCGACGGGTTCGCGCTCATCAGCCAGCGCAGCGCCACGGTGCAGCGGATGTACTTCCAGTGCGACCCCGACGCCGACCCGAACGCCCTCAGCGAGGAGCAGCTGTGGGAGGAGCTGCAGAAGCGCGTGCCCGGCACGACCCTCAAGGAGGGCCGGATCTTCCAGCGCGATGTGCTGCGGTTCCGCAGCTTCGTCGCCCATGAGCTGCTGCACGGCCGCGTCGCGCTCATCGGTGACGCCGCACACACCGTGCCGCCGACCGGCGCGAAGGGCATGAACCTGGCCGTCGCCGACGTGCTCGTGCTCGAGCGGGCTCTCCGCGCCCTGCTCCTCGAGAACGACGACCGCCTCATCGAAGCGTTCCCCGAGAAGGCTCTCCACCGCATCTGGAAGGCGCAGCACTTCTCGTGGTGGATGACCAGCATGCTCCACGTCGCGCCTGACGCGTCGGACTTCGACCGCCTCCGCCAGCTCGGCGAGCTGCAGTCGGTCGTCGAGTCCGAGGCCGGTCGCCGCTTCCTCGCCGAGGCGTACACGGGGTGGCCGCTCGAGGGCCTCACCTGACGCGGCGGTTCCCGGCGTGAGTCCGGTTTGGGGCGCATCGCGTGCAGGCGGGGCGCACGCCGCGCGCCCCGAATGAACGCGACGCGCCCCAAGCCCCGACAATCGCCGGCATTGCCGCTGAACGGGAATGAACGGATGCCGCGGCCCGGCCCTCGGCTATAGTCCGGTGCCTATGGCCTCACCGTCGCGGACCGCACCCTCCGAGCCGTCGCGCACGGGATCGGTCGCGATGCTGC
The DNA here is from genome assembly GCF_042793475.1 of Microbacterium sp. NPDC056569. Taxonomy (NCBI): domain Bacteria; kingdom Bacillati; phylum Actinomycetota; class Actinomycetes; order Micrococcales; family Microbacteriaceae; genus Microbacterium; species Microbacterium sp. NPDC056569. Next base: position 24,729 of record NZ_JBHTUV010000024.1, read on the forward strand.
TCGCGGCCGTGTGCCTGGTCGCGATGAACATGCGGCCGGCGATCACGGGGCTCGGTCCGCTCCTCGACCAGATCGGCGCCGACACCGGCATGTCGGTCTCGGCGCTGGGCCTGCTCGCGGCGGTGCCGCTCGTCGCGTGGGCGCTGTTCTCGCCGCTCGCGCACGACCTGAGCCGCCGCTTCGGGCAGCCGCGGGTGCTGCGGTGGTCGCTGCTGGTGCTGCTCGTCGGCACCCTCGTGCGCTCGATCCCGGGCCCGGTGGCGAGCCTGTGGATCGGCACGGCGATCATCGGCATCGGGATCGCCGTCATCAACGTGCTCATGCCGGCCGTGGTCAAGCGCGAGTTCCCGGGCCACGTCGCCGCCGTGACCGCGGCCTACACCGCGCTGCTCGCGGGCCTGGGCGCGGTCTCGTCGGGCGTGGTCGTGCCGATCTCGCACCTCGAGCTCGGCGGCGATCCGGCCGGCTGGCGCTTCGCGCTCCTCGTCACGGGCGCCGCGCTCCTGCCGTTCGCGATCGCCGCGTGGTGGTGGGCGCACCGCGGCGCCGGGCGCGCGCACGACCGGTCCTCGGCGCCGCGCGGCCGCACCGGCATCTGGCGCGACCCGATCGCGTGGCTCGTCGCCGCGTACATGGGCCTGCAGGCATCGATGTTCTACATGTTCGTGACGTGGCTCGCCCCGCTGTCGATGTCGATCGGGCGTTCCGAGGTCATCGCCGGCATCGACGTCATGGTCTACCAGCTGTTCTCGCTCGCCGGCTGCCTGCTGCTGCCGCTCGCGCTGCGGGGCGGCCTCGAGCGCTGGGCGCCGGCGCTCATCCCGTCGCTGGCGATCGTCGGCGTCGCCGGTCTCATGTTCGCGCCGGACGCCGTGCTGGTGTGGGGTTCCCTCATCGGACTCACCGGAGGCGCGACCCTCGCGATGTCGCTCACGCTCATGGCGCAGCGCGCCCGCGACCACGACACCTCCGCGGCACTGTCGGGCATGTCGCAGTCGGTGGGCTACGTCATCGCCGCGCTCGGCCCGGTCGCCTTCGGCGCCCTGCACAGCCTCACCGGCGGCTGGACCGCGTCGCTCGCACTGGTGCTCGCCGTACTCGTGGCCCTCACCGTGGTGGGCGTGTTCGCCGGCCGCGATCGCTTCGTGCTCGAGCGCCGCTGAGCTCAGCGCCGCGATCCGGTGGCGCAACACACGGAATCGACGCGCACGCCCCGCGTGCCGTGACCCGCGAGCCCTCGGCCTGACGCCTGCGTCCATGTTCAGGTGGCGGAGGCGCGGGGTGACCCTCGAACGCCGGACGGATGCTGCGGCCCGGGCTCACTCCCCGGGAAAGGCGAGCGTCCGCAGCAGCGTGGCGAGCGTCGCGCGCTCGGACGCCGACAGCTCGGCGTGTACGCGCTCTTCGGCGGCCCGGGCCGACTCCCGCGCCTCCCCGACGAGCGCGCGGCCGGCGTCCGTCGCGACGACGACGTTCGCGCGCCGGTCGGCGGGATCGGGCCGCCGTTCGACGAGGCCGCGGGTCTGGAGCTCGTCGACGAGGCTCACGACCTGGCTCGGGTCGAGCCGGAGGAACTCGGCGAGCTCCCGCTGCGACGGCCGTGCCCCTCCTGACGTCAGGACCAGCACCGAGTACGAGCGCGCCTTCAGCCCGTGCTCGGCGAGCGCGGCGTTGCCCGCGGCGAGCGCGATGGCGTTCGCACGCGCGAGCAGGAAGCTCACGTCGTCGGTCAGCGCCGACGCCCGCAGCCCCTCGGGGGTGACGATGTCAGCGGTCTTGGGCATGTCCCCGATGCTAACCCAATTCATGGACGAACGTAATGATTGACTTTCTCAACAGTTGGCACTTCAATGGATCCGACACGAAGGAGTTCACGCATGTCTTCGCACGCACCGCTCGACGGCAAGGTCGCCATCGTCACCGGCTCGGGCCGCGGCCTCGGCCTCGCCTACGCCCAGGAGCTCGCCCGCCAGGGCGCCGCCGTCGTGATCAACGACGTCGACGAGTCCACCGCCGCCGAGGCGGTCGCCACGATCACCGCAGAAGGCGGCCGCGCGGTCGCCGTGGCCCTGCCGGTCGGCCCCACCGAGACGGCGCGGCAGCTCGTGCAGACCGCGGTCGACACCTTCGGGCGGCTCGACATCCTCGTCACCAACGCCGGTGTGCTGCGCGACACCGTGCTCTGGAAGATGAGCGACGACGACTTCGACACCGTCATCAACGTCCACCTGCGCGGCACGTTCACGTGCGTGCGCGAGGCCGCGAGCTGGATGCGCGAGAACGAGGTCGCCGGGCGCATCATCTGCATCGGCTCACCGACCGGCCAGCGCGGCAACTTCGGCCAGACCAACTACGCCGCCGCCAAGGCCGGCATCGTCGGCATGGTGCGCACGTGGGCGCTCGAGCTCAAGCGCGCCGGCATCACCGCGAACGCCGTGATCCCCGTCGCCGCGACCGCGATGACGGCGACCGTGCCGTACTTCGCCGCCGCCGTCGAGGCCGACGCCGCCGGCGAGCCCATGCCCGACTTCTTCCGCCACGACCTCGGGTTCGGCACGTCGGACGACGTCGCGGGACTCATCGCATATCTCGCATCGGATGCTGCCGCCGCCGTCACCGGTCAGGCCATCGGCATCGGCGGCGACCGGCTCCAGGTGTGGTCGCACCCCGAGGCCGTTGCGACCGCCTACAGCGAGGGCGGCTGGTCGTACGACGACCTCGCCACCGGCTTCGCCGAGGCGGCGGGCCCGCTGCAGACAGTCGGCGAGAAGTTCCCGCCGCTCCCCGAGGAGCTGCAGCGCTCGTGACCCGCTGATCCGTTTCGTCTCGCTTCGCTCGCTCAACGACCGGAAGGTGCCATGACCCGCTACGAATCCGCGATCGACCTCGACGCGATCACCGCGATCGATGTGCACGTGCACATCGAGGTCGACCACCACGGGCACTCGTCGCTGCCCGACGATCTCCGTGACGCGGCGGCGAAGTACTTCAGCACCGACGGGCCCAACCCCGACCTCGACGGCGTCGCCGCGTACTATCGCGAACGCTCCATGGCGGCCGTCGTGTTCACGGTCGACGCGCGCACGAACTTCGGCCACGCGCCGATCTCGAGCGCCGACATCGCCGAGGGCGCGGCGCGCAACAACGACGTGCTGATCCCGTTCGGCTCGGTCGACCCGCTCGCCGCCACCGCGGTGGATGACGCGCGGCGCCTCATCGAGGACCACGGCGTGCGGGGCTTCAAGTTCCACCCCACCGTGCAGGGCTTCGACCCGTCCGACCCGACGTACTCCCCGCTGTACGAGACGCTGCAGGACGCGGGCGTCGTGGCCCTCTTCCACACCGGGCAGACCGGCATCGGAGCGGGCCTGCCCGGTGGCCGTGGACTGCTCCTCGGACTGTCGAACCCGATGCTGCTCGATCCGGTCGCGGCCCGGTTCCCCGACCTGCAGATCATCATGGCCCACCCGTCGGTCCCCTGGCAGGACGAAGCCCTCTCGGTCGCGACCCACAAGCACAACACGTGGATCGACCTGTCGGGCTGGAGCCCGAAGTACTTCCCCGAGTCGCTCGTGCGGGCCGCGAACTCGTACCTCAAGAAGCGCGTGCTCTTCGGCTCGGACTTCCCTCTGCTCACGCCCGACCGGTGGATGACGGATGCCCGCACCGCCGGCTCCTTCAAGCCCGAGGTGATGCCGGGCATCCTCAAGGACAACGCCGCCCGCCTGCTCGGACTCGGCGGCTGACATGCCCACCCTCGAGGCGGATGTGACATTCGGGTTCGACCCGTACGCGATCGCGGCTGCGCATCTCAGCCCCGCCGCGCGGGCGGCACTCGGGCGTCTTCAGCAGAAACTGGAGCGCAGCATCCGTCCCCTCCTCGCCGAGGCGTGGGAGACCGCGACCATGCCGGCCGAGGTGCTGGAGGCCCTCATCCCGCTCGACCTCATGCAGCCGGACGGTGTGGATGCCGCGGAGGCGGCGTCGAGTGTGTTCTCGGGCTTCCGCAACTATGTGCTCGCGCGCACCGACGTGTCGGTGGCGACGCTGTACAACGCGCAGTCGGGGCTCTTCCGCACCGCGATCGCGCTCGGCGGATCGCCCGCGCAGGCGGCGGAGCTCGATCCGCGCGTGCGCAGCTTCGAGCTGAAGGGCGTCTTCGCGCTCACCGAGCCCGAGCACGGCTCCGACATCGCCGGCGGGCTCGCCACCACCGCGCGCCGCGAGGGCGACACGTGGGTGCTCGACGGCCGCAAGAAGTGGATCGGCGGGGCGGCGGCATCCGATGTGCTCGTCGTGTTCGCCCGCGACGTCGACGACCATGCGGTCAAGGCGTTCCTCGTGCCCACCGACGCGGCCGGCGTGCGGGTCGACGCGATCGGCGGAAAAATCGCCCTGCGCCCCATGCAGAACGCGGTGATCACGCTCGACGGCGTGCGGGTGACCGACGCCTCCCGTCTGGCGAAGGTGAACGGCTGGCGCGACGTCGCGCGGATCCTGCGCGCCATGCGCTCGGACGTGGCGTGGATCGCCGCGGGACTCCAGGCGGGCGCGCTCGACGCCACCGTGCGCTACGTGCGCGAGCGGCATCAGTTCGAACGGCCCATCGGCGGCTTCCAGCTCGTCCAGGAGAAGCTCGCCCGCATGCTCGGCAACGCCGTGGCATCGCTGGCGCTCGTCGCGCAGCTGTCGGCCCGGCAGGATGCGGGCGAGTACGCCGACGAGAACTCCGCGCTGGCCAAGATGCAGACCGCCCGCCTCGCGCGGGAGACCGTCGCCCTCGGCCGTGAGGTGCTCGGCGGCAACGGCATCCTGCTCGAGCACGACGTGGCCCGGTTCTTCGCCGACACGGAAGCCGTGTACTCGTACGAGGGCACGCACGAGATCAACGCCCTCATCGTCGGCCGCGCCCTCACCGGCGCTTCGGCCTTCACCTGAACCGTCCCACCGAAGGAGAACCCCATGACCACCACCGTCGACTACGCCGACGTCGCAGGACTCACCGGCACCGACCTCGGCTTCACCGAATGGCTCGAGGTCACGCAGGAGCGCGTGAACCTCTTCGCCGACGCCACCGACGACCACCAGTGGATCCACGTCGACCCGGAGCGCGCGGCCGAAGGTCCGTTCGGCGGCGCCATCGCGCATGGCTTCCTGTCGCTGTCGCTGACCGTGAAGTTCTGGTCCGAGCTGTTCGACGTCACGGGCGTGACCACGCGGGTCAACTACGGTCTCGACAAGGTGAGGTTCGTGTCGCCGGTCAAGGTGGGCGCGCGCGTGCGCGGCGGCGCGGTGATCGCCGAGGTCACCGAGGTGCCGGGCGGCTACCAGTTCGCCGTCGACCAGACCATCGAGATCGAGGGCGGCGGAAAGCCCGCCGTCGTCGCGCGCGGCCTGTACCGCTTCTACGCCTGACACCCCCGGTCGCCGCGCGAGGGAGCGCAGCGACCGAGACGAAAACGCCTCGAGGGAGAGGACACCGCAACGATGCACGAGGGGATCGGGTTCTGGCTCGCCAAGCGGCGCCTGAAGGACCCCGACAGGACCGCCGTCGTCTTCGGCGACGACGAGCTCACGTACCGCGAGCTGGCCGACGCCGCCGACCGGGTGGCCGCCGTGCTCTGGCACCGCGGCATCCGCCGCGGCGACGCCGTGGCGTACATCGGCGAGAACAGCCCGCAGTTCCTGGAGGTCATGTTCGGGGCCGCGCAGCTCGGGGCGGTCTTCGTGCCGGTCAACACCCGTCTTGCCGCCCCCGAGGTGCAGCACCTGCTCGTCGACTCCGGGGCGCGGGCCGTCGTGCTCGACCCGGAGTTCCTCGAGCGGGCGATGCCCGGTGTCGAGGCCGGCCGGGTCGCGCACGTCATCGTCACCGGTGACGGCCTTCCCGAGCACCCCGGCCTCGCACGGCTCACCGCCGCCGCACCCGGCGGGCACACCGTCGCCGACGTCGACCTCGACGACCCAGCCGCGATCGTCTACACCTCGGGCACCACGGGGCGCCCGAAGGGCGCGGTCCTCACCCACGGCAACCTGACGTGGGTCGCGCTCAACTGCATCGTGGACTACGACGTGGTGTCGACCGACGTGTCGCTCATGATCTCGCCGCTCTTCCACGTCGCCTCGCTCGGCATGGGCGCGCTGCCGGTGATTCTGAAAGGCGCGACGCTCGTGCTGGAGAAGGGGTTCGAGCCGGGCCGTGCGCTGGCGCTCATCCAGGAGCGCGGGATCACGATGCTCAGCGGCGTGCCCACCACCTATCAGCTGATGGCCGACCACCCGTCGTGGGCGTCCACCGACCTGTCGAGCCTGCGCAAGCTCACGTGCGGCGGATCGGCGGTGCCCACCCGCATCCTCAACGCGTACGAGGAGCGCGGGCTGTCGTTCTCGCAGGGCTACGGGATGACCGAGACCTCGCCCGGCGCGACGTCGCTCTCCCCTGCGATGACCCGCGAGAAGCAGGGCAGCGTGGGCCTGCCGCACTTCTTCACCGACGTGCGCATCACCGACGAGCACGGCGACGTCGTCCCGCGAGGAACGGTAGGCGAGATCGAGGTCGCGGGTCCGAACGTGTTCCTCGGCTACCACGGACTGCCCGAGGCCACGGCGGCCGCGTTCACCCCCGACGGGTGGTTCCGCTCCGGCGACCTCGGCTACCTCGACGCCGACGGCTACCTCTACATCTCCGACCGGCTCAAGGACATGATCATCTCGGGCGGCGAGAACATCTACCCGGCCGAGGTCGAGAACCTCATCGCCGACATCGAGGGCATCTCGGGTGTCGCCGTCGTGGGCGTGCCCGACGAGCGCTGGGGGGAGGTTCCGTGGGCCGTCGTCACGCTCCGCGAGGGCGCCGAGGTCGACACCGAGGTCGTCCGCGCGCACCTCGACGGCCTGCTCGCCCGCTACAAGCTGCCCAAGAACGTCGTCGTGGTCGAGGACCTGCCCCGCACGGCATCCGGCAAGGTCCGCAAAGCCGACCTCCGCGCCCGCTATGGAGAGAGGCAATGACGCACGAACCGCCGGTGCCGTCTCTCGAGCGCGCCTTCGAGGTCGTGGCCGACCTCGGCCCGCTCGAGGACCACGGCATGACCCGCTCCGGGCACCGCCGCATCATCCCGGTGATCGGCGGCACGATCACGGGCTCGTTCACCGGCACGATCCTGACCGGCGGCGCCGACTGGCAGACCGTGCGCGCCGACGGGTCGATCGAGATCGACGGCCGGTACAGCGCGCGCGGCGACGACGGGTCCCTTCTCTACATCCGCGCCCAGGGTGTGCGCAGCGGCGACCCCGCCGTGCTCGAGGCACTGCTCCGCGGCGACGACGTCGACCCGGCGGACTACTACTTCCGCGCGGCGCTCACGCTCGAGTGCGCCGCGCACCCCGAGCTCGAGCGCGCTGTGTACCTGGCCTCGTACATCCGGGAGGCGAACCGCGTGCGGTACGTCGCCTACCGCGTCGCCTGAGCCCCGTCCCGCGGTCGCGCCTCCCCGCCCGGGGCCGCGCCGCCCCACCCCGCCCCAGCCTTCTTCAACAGGTCAACCGCGCTTCCACAGGAGGTTTGGCGCCAGATCGGTCTTGCAGAACCCCGGTTGACCTGTTCAGCGCAGCAGCGCGAGCCCGCGGACCGACCCGCGCAGGCACGACCGCGCGCCGCGCGGATCAGGCCACGAGACCGGCGAAGTCGCGCACCGCGGGGAAGGCGAACTCGCGGTGCCGCCGCGTGAAGACCTCGAACGAGCGATCCGCGGGCCAGTCCGCGCCCATGTACTGCTGAGGCAGGCGCGGGTCCGCGCGCAGGAGCGCGAGCCAGTCTGCGACGAGCAGGGTCCGCCCGGTGACGGCCGGGAGATCGGATGCCGCATCCTCACGCTCCCAGTGCGCGATGAACTCCTCGTGGGCGGCGCGGATGCCCTCGACGTCCCAGGCGAAGCGGACGGCCTCCGCCATCGGGAACCCGTCGAGCTCCATCGCCGTGAAGGCGTTGACCGAGCCGGGGGGCAGGTCAGGGATGATCGCCCCGAGCGCCGCGGCCAGATCCACCGCGCCCGGCGCGATCCACAGACCGTCGCGCAGCACGGCGAAGCCCGACCAGGTGAGCGCCGCCCGCAGCCGGTGACGCAGGTCGCGCAGGTGCTCCGGCACGCTGAAGGTCACCAGGGTCCAGCCCTCGCCCTGCGGCTCGAACGGCGCCGGGCCGTTGACGCGACCGGATGCCTCGCGCAGCACCTCGCTGCCGTGCGTCGTGAGCTCGAACCCGATTTCACGACCCAGACGGCGACGCTCCAGCATCCCGCTCTCGACCATGCGGTCGAGGTTCGTGCGCACCGCCGACGCCGCGACGCCGGCAGTCTCGAGGACGCCGATCAGCACGCTCGCTCGCAGCGGCTCGAAGTAGCGGTCGCACACGAACTCGCCGAAGAACGCCAGCAGCAGCTGACGCGGCTTGCGCGTCAGGACCGACGCGTCGGCGGCGGGAAGCGCGCTCACGCGGCCTCCGGGCGCACGGCCTCGCCGCGCTTCGCGCGCTGGATCTGCTCGTAGACGTGCGTGCGCAGTTCGGTGAACCGCGGCAGCGCCCGCGTCGTGATCTGGTCGCGCTCGGCGGCGAGGTCGATCGCGAGGTCCTCCTGCACCCAGGTCGGGGACTTCGACAGCACGATGACCCGCTCGCCCAGGTACACGGACTCATCGATGTCGTGCGTGACGAACAGGATCGACATCCCGCGTTCGCGGTGCAGCGTGCGCACGAGATCCTCGAGGTCGGCGCGCGTCTGGGCGTCGACGGCGGCGAAGGGCTCGTCCATGATGAGCACCTCGGGCTGATATGCCACGGCGCGGGCGATCGCCACGCGCTGCTGCATGCCGCCGGACAGCTGCCACGGGTAGCTCCCCTTCGCGTGGTCGAGGCCCACCGCCGCCAGCGCGTCGTCGACCAGCCGGTCGCGCTCGGCGCGGGCGAGCTTCTTGTGCTTCAGCGGCAGCTCCACGTTTCCGCGCACGGTCAGCCACGGGTACAGGCTGCGGCCGTACTCCTGGAAAACGAGGGCCATGTTCGGAGGGGGTGCGGTGACGCGACGCCCGCCGAGCTCCACCACGCCCGACGTGGGCTTGAGCAGGCCGGCGATGCACTTCAGCAGCGTCGTCTTGCCGCATCCGGACGGGCCGACGATGCACACCAGCTCACCGGCATCCATCCGGAATCCGATGTCGCCGATCGCCTCGACGTTGCCGGTCGACGATTCGTACACCTTGCGCAGGTGCTCGACGTTCAAGAGCGTCTCAGGCACGCTCCACCTCCTTGATTCCGTGATACCAGCGCAGCACGCGTCGCTCGACGAGACCGAAGATCGCCGCGAGCAGGATGCCGATGAGGCCCAGCAGCAGGATGCCGCTCCACATCTCGGCGATGAGGTAGTTGCGCTGGAAGAAGACGATCTGATAGCCCAGCCCGGACGACGAGTACGCCAGCTCCGAGATGACCATGAGGATCAGGGCGATCGAGAGCGACTGCCGCACCCCGGCCATGATGCGGGGACTGGCTGCGGGGAGCACGAGATAGCGCAGACGCTCCCACGAGGTCAGCGCGAAAGAACGTGCGGTCTCGGTCATCACCGAGTCGGTCGCTCGGACGCCCTCGATGGTGTTGAGCAGGATCGGCCACACCGAGCCCACGACGATCACCACGATCTTCATCGCGTCGGTCGGGCCCATCAGCACCACCACGATGGGCAGGAGCACCGGCGGCGGCACCGCGCGGAAGAACTCCAGCATGGGCTCGAGCAGCTCGCGGAGCCACCTGTTGAGGCCGATGAACGTGCCGGCGACGATGCCGACGACGATCGAGACGACGATGCCGATGGCGAGGCGGCCGAGACTCGGCAGCACGTCGGTGACGAAGGCCGGGCCGACCCACGTGTCGACGAAGGCGTCGAGGATCTCCATCGGCGCGGGGAAGAACTTCGCCGGTGCGAGCGTCGCCCAGATGCCCCAGATCACCAGCAGGACGATCGGCAGGCCGATGGCGTAGAGCGTGTTCTCACCGATCTTCGCCCAGACCCGCGATCGCCGGCGAGGGGTCACGACGGTGCTTGTGTACAGGGTCACAGCACTTCCTCCCCTCGCACCGACTGGTGCCACGCGAGCGAGCGCCGCTCGATCGCGCGGAAGACGAGGTTGATGAGGAGTCCCAGCAGGCCCGTGACGATGACGAGGGCGTACACGGCCGGCCAATCGCCCGCAGACTGCGCGAAGACGATCTCGCGCCCGAGACCGGGATTGCCGATGAACATCTCCGCGGTGATCGCGAGGATCAGCGCGACGGCCGCTGCGAGGCGCAAGCCGGTCATGAGGTACGGCAGCGCCGTCGGGAAGACCAGGTTGACGATGCGCGACCCGGGCGACAGCCCGAAGCTGCGCGCCGTGTCGCGGGCGACCGTGTCCACGTCGGCGACGCCGTAGAGCACCTGGATGAACACCTGCCAGAAGCTGGCGTAGACGATGATGACGAGCGCGGATTCGATGCGCAGGCCGAACAGGAGGATCGCGAGCGGGATCAGCGCGACTGAGGGGATCGGCCGCAGGAACTCCACGGTCGTGTGGGTCGCCCGGCGGAGGAAGGGAACGAGTCCGATGATGGTGCCGAGGACGGTCGCCAGCACGGTCGCGATCACCAGGCCGATGCCCCATGCGGTCATCGTGCGTCCGACGTTGCGCCAGAACTCCAGGTCGCGCATCTGCTGACCGAGCTCCGCGAGCGTCGTGGTCGCGGACGGGAAGAAGCGCGGATCGACGATCCCCAGCGTGGGCAGCAGCTGCCAGGTCAACAGGAACCCGAGGATTCCCGCGACGCCCAGCGCGATCTTGCGCAGAGTGCGCAGCTGCCGCGGGCTCCGCGTCACGCGGGCGGGCACGGCGTCGGCGGTGGCCATGAGGGTCCGATCAAGTGGAGGCGACAGTTTCGGAGAGGCGGGCGCGGGAGGACCGGATGCCTCGGGCCGAGGCATCCGTCCCCTCACATCGTGCGCCTACTGCTGCTGGAGCAGTCGGTCGTAGTCGGGCTCGGCGTCGATGTAGGCGAACTCGACGGCGAGAGCGCCGAGGTCCTCGATGCCGGCGCCGTCGAGATCCCACGTGAAGGTGGGGAGCGTGATGCCTGCCGCGGCCTCCTCCGGGATGTCGAGATTGGTCGCGATCGCGGCGCGCACGGCATCCTCGTTCTCGGCCGCCCAGTCCAGCGCCTCGGCCATCGCCTCGGAGTACGCCTGCACGAGCTCAGGATCCTCGTCGATGAGCGACTGCGTCGTGATGTTCGTGAGCACGGAGAGCCCCGGGATCGTCGCCTGGTACGGCTGCACGACCGACACTCCGCCGTCACCGACGATCATCGCGCGGAACGGGTCGGGCGCCCATGCGGCGTCCATGGTGCCCGCCTCGAGCTGTGCCGGCACGTCCGGGAAGGCGACCTCGACGAACTCGATCGTCGAGGGGTCCCCGCCGTCGTCCTGCACGGCCTTGCGGATCGTGAGGTCGCCGGCGGCGCCGATGGTGTTCACCGACACCTTCTTGCCCGCGAGATCGGCGGGTCGCATGATCCCCGCATCGCCCAGCGCGACCACCGCGTTGACGTCGGTCCCGTCGGCGAGGCTGTTGGCGTAGTTCCCGACGACCACGACGCCGAGGTCCTGCTGGTCGGCGCGGATCGGACCGAACGGCTGGCCGATGGCGAACTGGATGTCGCCGCTGAGGAGCGCAGGGATCGCGTTCGCACCGCCCTGCGCGGGGACGACTTCGATCTCGAGCCCGTGCTCCTCGAAGATCCCCTCGTTGATCGCGGCCCACAGCGCGCCGGTCTCGGCGATGGGCAGCGCCGCGACGCGGACTTTGGTCATCTCGCCCGAGCCGGCGTCGCCGGTGGAGGTGGAGGCGGGCTCAGGATCGGCGGCGGAATCGGTGCAGCCGCTCAAGGCGAGCGCGGCGGCGGCGAGAACGCCGAGGGTGGCAAGACTCTTCTTCATTGACGGGCCTCTCGTGACGGTGCGGGTGCGCCGGCAGCCGGGTTCCGTCCAACGAAAGTCGGAGTCCTCACGGCGGCGTGCCGGACATAAGTCATCGTCCGCCAGACGGATGTCATTGTCAACAGTTTCGTGACGCCCGTCACAAATATCTTGAACTCACGGGCGCAGCATCCGTTCAACGGAAGCGCGCCCAGCGCTGCCGCGCGGCGGCACGGAGGATGGCAGAGCACGTCAATCATTGGCTATTGCCATTACCTATGTGCATAGGTAATCTGACATCACTCCCCGCGGTGCGAAGACGCCCGCGCCGAGGAAAGGACCTCGATCAGTGGCACACCAGACTCCCGTCTCGCCGAAGGCCGCAGCCCTCGTGGAGGGCTTCTCGCTCGAGATGACCGGCAAGGACATCGCCGGTCTCGAAGAGGCCCGCGACATGATCCCGCAGGGGACGAAGATCAACGTGACGTTCCTCGGCAACGAGGATCTCGAGATGCGCGTGGCGGCGGCGAAGGCCGTCAAGGAGATGGGCTTCGTGCCGGTCCCCCACCTCTCGGCCCGCCGGCTGCGCTCGCAGGACGAGCTCGAGGAGTTCCTCGGCCGGCTGCAGGAGGTCGGCGCCACCGAGCACGTGTTCGCGGTCGGCGGCGACCCCGCCGAGCCCGAAGGCCCCTATCCGGACTCGCTCACCGTGATCCGTTCGGGTGTGCTGCAGAAGTTCGGCGTGCGCGAGGTATCGATCGCCGGCTACCCCGAGGGACACCCCGACATCCCCGACGACGTGCTGTGGCGCCACCTCGACGAGAAGGCGCTCGCACTCGCTCAGGAGGGGCTGGATGCCGTGATCCTGACCCAGTTCGCGTTCGACACCGCTCCCGTCATGGGGTGGATCGACGCGGTGCGCGAACGCGGGATCGACGCGCAGATCCGCATCGGCACCCCCGGCCCCGCCGGCGTCAAGCGGCTGCTGGGCTTCGCCCGCCGCTTCGGCATCGGCGCGAACGCCATGATCGTGAAGAAGTACGGCTTCTCGCTCACGAACCTCATGGGCACCGCCGGACCCGACCGCTTCGTGTCGGACCTCGCCACGCTGCTGGCCGACCCTTCGACGGGCTCCGGGGCCGAGGATGGTCGCGGCGACGTGAAGCTGCACTTCTACACATTCGGCGGCCTGATGGCGACCTCGCAGTGGGCGCGGGAGTTCGTCGCGGCGCAGTCCTCGGGGGCTCGCCGATGACGACCCACCTCGAGGTCCGGCGCGATCATGCCTGTCTGATCGTGCACGGGCCCGACCGGTCGGGCATCGTCGCCGCCGTGACGGCCCTGGTCGCCCGCAACCAGGGCAACATCGTGACGCTCGACCAGTACTCCGACAACCCCGAGTGCGGCGAGTTCTTCCAGCGCGTGGTGTTCCACCGGCCCGACCTGCAGGCCGCTCTCCCCGAGATCGAGGCCGACCTCGACGAGACGCTCGAGCCGCTCGGCCTCCAGTGGCGGATCACGGACCAGTCCATCCCCAAGCGCATGGCGATCCTCGCCTCGACGAGCGACCACTGCCTGCTCGAGCTGCTGTGGCGTCACCGCCGCGGCGAGCTGCCGGTCACGATCCCGATGGTGATCTCGAACCACACCAACACGGCGGAGGACGTCCGCAGCTTCGGCATCCCCTTCTTCCACGTCCCCTCGCAGGGACCCGACAAGTCCGCCGCCGAGGCGAGGATCGTCGAGCTGCTCAAGGGCAACGTCGACTTCGTCGTGCTGGCCCGCTACATGCAGATCCTCTCCGACTCGTTCCTCGATGAGGTGGGGGTGCCGGTCATCAACATCCACCATTCGTTCCTCCCCGCCTTCATCGGCGCGGCGCCCTACCGCAAGGCGAAGGAGCGGGGCGTCAAGCTCATCGGCGCGACCAGCCACTACGTCACCGAGGACCTCGACGAGGGACCCATCATCGAGCAGGACGTCGCCCGGGTCACCCACGCCATGACCGCCGGCGATCTCCAGGCCCGCGGAGCGTACGTCGAGCGCGCGGTGCTCTCCCGCGCCGTGCAATGGCACGCCGAGGACCGTGTCATCAGACACGGCAACCACACCATCGTCTTCACCTGACTCGCCGGTCGCCGTGCCTGTCGCAACCCGCGGGCCGCAGCATCCGTCATCACAACCACACAACCCACGAACAGAGAGGTTCCCCCATGGCGAAGAATCTGCAGGAGCTGCTCGACGCGCAGAACGCCGTCGATATGCTGCGCAACTCGCAGATCGGCTCGTACATCTACCCGGTGGTCCCCGCGGACTTCCAGAACTGGATCAAGGAGCAGCGGGCATGGCGTGACACCGCCGTGCTCTACGACCAGTCGCACCACATGGACAACGTGTTCCTCAAGGGGTCCGACGCGATCAGGCTCATCTCCGACACGGCGATCAACTCCGTCGCGACGTTCCCGGTGAACCGCGCCAAGCAGTACGTGCCGACGACCGCGTCGGGGCACGTCATCGGCGACGGCATCCTGTTCCACGAGGCCGAGGACGAGTACGTCTACGTCGGCCGCGCGCCGGCGTCGAACTGGCTGCTCTACCACGGCGAGACCGGCGGGTACGCGAACCTCGACATCACCGTCGACCGCCGCTCGCCCTCGCGCCCCTACGGCGACGCGGTGAGCCGTCGCTACTACCGGTTCCAGATCCAGGGTCCCGCCGCATGGAACGTCATCGAGAAGCTCAACGGCGGCCCGCTCGAGCAGTTGAAGTTCTTCAGCATGGCGGAGATGCAGATCGGCGGCGTGAACGTCCGGACGCTCCGTCACGGCATGGCCGGCGCCCCGGGTCTCGAGGTGTGGGGCCCGTACGAGGACCACCACCGCGTGCGCGACCTCATCGTCGAGGCCGGCGTCGAGTTCGGCCTCGTCCCGGTCGGCTCCCGGGCGTACCCGTCGAACACGCTGGAGTCGGGCTGGATCCCGTCGCCGCTGCCGGCGATCTACTCGGGCGAAGAGGAGCGCGGCTACCGCGAGTGGCTCGGCGTCGACAGCTACGAGGCGACCGGCACGCTGGCCGGCTCGTTCGTGTCGGACGACATCTCGGACTACTACCTGACCCCATGGGAGCTCGGCTACGGCTCGTTCGTGAAGTTCGACCACGACTTCATCGGACGCGACGCCCTCGAGCAGATCGACCCCGAGACGCAGCGGCGCAAGGTCACCCTCGCGTGGAACGCCGAGGACGTGACGAAGATCTTCGCGTCGCTCCTGGACACCGAGAACGAGAGCTACAAGTTCTTCGACCTGCCCCTGGCGAACTACGGGTCGGCCAACTACGACTCCGTGACGGACGCCGACGGCAACGTCGTCGGCTTCTCGATGTTCACCGGCTACAGCGCCAATGAGAAGCGCGCCCTGTCGCTGGCGACCGTGAACCCCGACGTTCCCGAGGGCGCCGAGGTGACGGTGGTGTGGGGCGAGCCGGACGGAGGCACCACGAAGGCCTCCGTCGAGCCCCACAAGCAGCTCGAGGTGCGCGCCGTCGTCAGCCCCGTGCCGTACTCGACGGTCGCCCGCCAGACCTACCACGGCGGCTGGCGCACCCAGTACCAGCCCGCCTGAATCCGGTCCCGCCGTACCGGTCCTCGAGCGAGCGAGGAACGCGGTCGTCGAGCGAGCGAGGAGCGAGCGAGACGAAGCGCAGAGTCGAAGCGCGCCTGAGCTCTCCGAAGGCTCAGGCGCGTTTCGTGTCCCTTCGCTGCCTCGATGACCGAGAGGGTCCCGCTACCCTCGGGCGAGGAAGGAGAGCACCTGATGAGTCTGCGCTACGCACTGCTGGCGATCCTGCGGGTGGGCCCGCTGTCGGGCTACGACCTGCAGAAGCAGTTCCACCAGTCGGTCGGCCACGTGTGGCACGCGCCCGACTCCCAGATCTATCCCGAGCTGCGCAAGATGGAGGAGCTCGGCCTCATCGAAGGCGAGGAGCAGACGCGCGGCGAGCGCGGCACACGTCGGATGTACCACGTGACGGATGCCGGTGAGCAGGCGTTCCTCGAATGGATGAGCTCTCCCCTCGACTACCAGCGCGTGCGTGACCCCGCCCACCTCCGCGCGGCCTACCTCGAGGCGGCGACGCCGGCCGATGCCCGCGCGTTCCTCGAACGGCACGTCGCCCAGTGGGAAGGTGAGCTGGCCCAGTGGGAGGGCGAGCTCGAACGCATCGACGCCGTCGCCAACCCCATGCTGGTCCGACGCCTCGCCGTGACGGCGGACGCCGACCGCGAGCGCACCATCGCCTACAAGCGTTTCGCGTACGAGGGTCTCGTGGAGCGCGCCCAGGGCGAGATCGCCTGGGCCCGCCGCGGGCTCGAGCTGGTGGACCGCCTGGAGCCCTGAGCCGCGGCCCGTCCGCTGCGAGGGCGATTCCGCGAGAGTGCACCGGGTGGACGAGAGGGTGGGAAGCACCCACACTCTCGTCCACCCGGTGC
>NZ_JBHTUV010000025.1:0-40126 GCF_042793475.1 Microbacterium sp. NPDC056569
GTTGCTGCGGCCACCAGTGGCCGCAGCATCCGTCTGTCAACTGATCCTGTGGTGCAGGGCTCAGGTTCCGCGACCGCCGCTGATCACTCGGAACAGGAACGCGATCAGGGCGATGACTCCGACGATGATGGCCACCCACAGCAGCCAGCTCAGCGCCGAATTGAGGCCGCCGACGATCGCAAGGATGATCGCGACGACGATGATGATGATCAGGGCGAGGTTCATAGGAGCTTCTCCTTCTTCGTCGTCGATGCATGTGATGCATCGCGTGCCTCGTGGGCACACCTCGACAGTGGCACCCGCAGGGCGGCGCCCGTAGGGGGTTGACGACGCCGGTTTTCCGGTGATACGCCGCGCGGCGGAAAAGGCCGCTAGCGCCGCGCGAGGTCGAAATCAACCCCCGTGAGGCCCCGCGCCGGGGTCCGTAGCTTCGCGGTATGAGCACATCCGCGACCGATCCGACGACCGCTCACCACGAGGACGGCTTCCCCGCGCAGCAGCAGGAGCAACCGGGCCTCACCGACGAGACGCGCCCCGAACCCGACCACGGCGAAACCTCGTATCAGGGAGCCCAGCGGCTCTCGGACCGCCGGGCGCTCATCACCGGCGGCGATTCCGGCATCGGCCGGGCCGTGGTGATCGCGTTCGCGCGCGAGGGCGCCGACGTCGCGCTCACCCACATGCCCGAGGAGCAGGCGGACGCCGACGACACCGCGCGGTGGATCACCGAGAGCGGCCGGCGGGCGCTGCCGCTCGAAGGCGACCTGCGCGAGGAGGACTTCTGCGCCCAGATCGTCGAGCGCACCGTCGACGAGCTCGGCGGACTCGACGTGCTGGTGCTGAACGCGGCGTACCAGAAGGATCGCGAGGGCCTCGACAAGCTCGAGACGGCGGAGATGGAGCGGGTGTTCCGCACGAACCTCTTCGCGCAGATCTTCACCGCCCGCGCGGCGATCCCGCACCTGAAGCCCGGGGCGTCGATCATCGTCACGACCTCGATCCAGGCGTTCAATCCGTCGCCCGGCCTCATCGACTACGCGATGACCAAGGCGGCGCAGGTCGCGTTCGTCAAGGCGCTCGCCGAGGAGCTCGGCCCGAAGGGCATCCGCGTGAACGGCGTCGCCCCGGGTCCTATCTGGACGCCGCTCATTCCCGCGACGGGATGGGATGCTGAGCGCCTCGCGACGTTCGGACAGGACACGCCGCTGGGGCGCGCGGGTCAGCCCGCCGAGCTCGCCGGCGCGTATGTGTACCTCGCGAGCGACCACGCATCGTTCACGTCCGGCGCGATCCTCCCGGTGACCGGGGGCAAGGGCCTGTGAAACCCGCCCGCGTGGCGGTGGACGAAGGAGGAAGCCATGCCAGGACGACGTGGAGCGAGTCTGAAGGACCGCGACATGTACGAGGAGCTCCGCAAGGATGGCGCCTCGAAGGAGAAGGCGGCGCGCATCTCGAACGCCGCCGCGAGTCAGGGCCGCAAGACCGTGGGCAAGCGCGGGGGCAACGCGAAGGACTACGACGACCGCACGGTCCCGGAGCTGCGCAAGCGCGCGAAGGAACTGGGTTTGAGGGGGTACTCGGGCAAGAACAAGTCCGAGCTCATCTCGATGATCCGCAACCACTGACGCGTGGGGAGACTCGGCCGACGGGTAACCCGAGCCCGTCGGCCGACCCGCCGACCCGGGTAGCGTGAACGGATGCCGAAGCTCGCCCGCGTCCGTCCCTACGAGGACCCCGGCTTCCGTCGGCTGCGCGCCGGGTCGGGCTTCCGGTATCTCGACGCGAAGGGCCGCACGCCCGCGCCCCGGCACCTGGACCGCATCCACGCGCTCGTGATCCCGCCCGCCTGGCAGGACGTGTGGATCAGCACGCAGCCGGACGGGCACATCCAGGCGGTGGGCGTCGACGACGCCGGCCGCCGGCAGTACGTCTACCACCCCGACTGGACCTCGGGCCGCGACCGCGGCAAGTTCGCGCGGTCGCTCGCGCTCGCCGAGGCGCTGCCGCGCGCGCGGGCCCGGGTCACGACGTCGATCCGCCGCGAGCCCCTCGACCGCGAGCGCGTGCTGGCGGTCGCGTTCCGCCTGCTCGACGATGCCGCGCCGCGCATCGGCTCGGAGCGCTACCTCGCTGCGCACGGCAGCCGGGGCCTCACGACGCTGCAGCGACGGGATGCCTCGGTCGAGGCATCCGTCGTCACCTTCGCCTTTCCGGGCAAGAGCGGCAAACGCCAGCTCCTCGAGCTCGATGACAGCGACCTCGCCGCGGCGATCGAGCTGCTCGCCGCGGGCCGGCCGCGGTCGCCGCTGCTCGCGTGGCAGCGGGGCGGGCGTCGCGTGGCGCTGACTCCGGCCGAGGTGAACGCGTACGTGCGGTCGCTGACCGGCGGCAAGTTCACGGCCAAGGACTTCCGGACGCTGCGGGGAACGATCCTCGCCGCCGAGGCGCTCGCGCGCATCGGCACCGTCGACACCAAGACCGACCGCAAGCGCGCCGAGGTGCTCGCCGTGCGCGCGACCGCCGAGGCCCTCGGCAATACGCCCGCTGTCGCGCGGGGGTCG
The DNA here is from genome assembly GCF_042793475.1 of Microbacterium sp. NPDC056569. Lineage (NCBI taxonomy): Bacteria > Bacillati > Actinomycetota > Actinomycetes > Micrococcales > Microbacteriaceae > Microbacterium > Microbacterium sp. NPDC056569. The sequence goes on from NZ_JBHTUV010000025.1 coordinate 2,562, forward strand.
TACATCGACCCGCGGGTGTTCACGAGATACCGCGAGGGGAACCTGCTCGACCTCTCGATCACACCGGAGTCCGCGATTCGAGGGCTGCTGCGGCCGGGACGCTGAACCCCTTTGTTCGTTCGTCACGAATGCCCGCGAAATCGGCGTCGCGGCGTACATCTGTGACGAACGAACGAGGATGGACGCCGGAGTAGCGTGAAGGGATGCCGCAGCCCGTCGATCCCCGGATCCTCGGGGTCACGGTGGCCGGCGGGGCGGTGGGCGTCCTCGCCCGCGCGCTCGTGCTCGACCCGGTGACCGATCCGACAGCGGTGCCGTGGGTGACACTGGGGATCAACGTCGTCGGATCCCTCCTCCTGGGCGTCGTCGTCGGCTGGCTCGACGACCGGCGCCCCGTGCTCCGCTCGTTCCTCGGCACCGGAGTGCTGGGCGGCTTCACGACCTACAGCGCGTTCGCGGTGGCCACGGCGCTGTGGGTCACGACGCCGTGTCTCGCCGCGGGGCTGGCGGCAGCATCCGTCATCGCGGGTGTCGTCGGAGCGATCGTCGGACTGTTCATCGGACGCCGGATCGCCGACCGGCCGGGCGAGATCGAGTACCCGGAGGACGCCGAGTGAGCCCGTGGCTGCTGGTCGCCGCGCTCGCGGGCGGTGTCGGCGCGGGGCTGCGGTACGTCGTCGACCGGTGGCTCACGCCCGCCGCGGGTGCGCGGTTCCCAGTGGGGATCCTCGTGGTCAACGTCTCGGGCTCGTTCGTGCTCGGCGTGATCACCGGACTCGGCACGGCGATCGCGCCCGAGCTGTCGCTGGTGCTCGGCCTGGGCCTGCTCGGCGGCTACACGACCTTCAGCACCGTGTCGGTCGAGACCGTGCTCCTCGCGCAGCGGGGGCGCCGGCGGCAAGCCGCGCTCAACCTCTTCGGCACCCTCGCGCTCGCCGCGCTCGCGGCGGGACTCGGCCTCCTTCTCGGGGGAGCGGTTTCATGAGAGCCGCATGAAATACTGAAACCCGATACATCTCCGTATCGTGCGGGCTCGCGCCCTCCCCCTGCATCACCACACCAGCGAAGGCCTCCGTGTGTCGAACCTCGCCGTTCTGAGTCTCAAGAACCGTGCGCTCATCGCGCTCATCACGATCGTCGCCGCCATCTTCGGCGGACTCGCGCTCACGAACCTGAAGCAGGAACTGATCCCCTCGATCGAGTTCCCCGCGCTCATCGTCGTGTCGACGTACCCGGGCGCGTCGCCCGAGGTCGTGAGCAACGACGTGTCGGTGCCGATCGAGAACGCCATCCAGGGCGTTCCGGGGCTCGAGTCGTCGAGTGCGACCAGTACGACGAATGCCTCGATCGTGCAGGCGTCCTTCACCTACGGCACCGACCTCGCGACCGCCGAGCAGAAGATGACGCAGGCGATCAACCGCATCAAGGCGCAGCTGCCGACCGGCGTCGAGCCGAGCGTCATCTCGGCGAGCATCGACGACTTCCCGGTGATCCAGCTGGCCGTGACCGGCTACGACGACGAGGCGACGATCCAGGCGCAGCTCGAGGCATCCGTCATCCCGGATCTCGAGGATGTCGCGGGCGTCAACGCCGCACAGATCGTCGGCGGCGTCGGCCAGCGCGTCACGATCACGCCCGACCAGGCCGAGCTCGCGGCGTCGGGCTACACGCAGCAGGCGATCCGCGACGCGCTCGACCAGAACGGCGTGCTCTTCCCGGGCGGCGAGATCACCGAGGGCGACGAGACGCTGACGGTGCAGACCGGCGCGAAGATCGCCTCGGTCGACGAGATCGGGGCGCTGCCGCTCGTGCCGTCGACGGCCGACCAGTTCGTCGCCGGCCCGAAGACCATCGCGGATGTCGCCGCCGTCGAGGAGGAGGCCGATCCGGTCACGACCATCTCGCGGGTGAACGGCGAGCCGGCCCTCACGATCGCGGTGACGAAGCTGCCCGCCGCCAACACGGTGGACGTATCGCGCGGCGTGCTGGCGATCCTCCCCGACCTCGAGGACTCCCTCGACGGCGCCGAATTCACGGTGGTGTTCGACCAGGCCCCGTACATCCAGGAGTCGATCGACACCCTCGCGAAGGAGGGCCTGCTCGGCCTCGTGTTCGCGGTGCTGGTGATCTTCGTCTTCCTGCTGTCGGTGCGCTCGACGCTCGTCGCGGCGATCTCGATCCCGACCAGCGTGCTCATCACGTTCATCGGCATCCAGGCGTTCGGCTACTCGCTCAACATCCTGACGCTCGGCGCGCTCACGATCGCGATCGGACGCGTCGTCGACGACTCCATCGTCGTCATCGAGAACATCAAGAGGCACTACGTCGGAGACGCCGACAAGGGCGACTCCATCCGCCGGGCGGTCCGTGAGGTGGCCGCGGCCATCACGGCGTCCACCATCACGACCGTGGCGGTGTTCCTGCCGATCGCGTTCGTCGGCGACATCACCGGCGAGCTGTTCCGGCCGTTCGCGATGACGGTGACGATCGCGATGACCGCGTCGCTGTTCGTGGCGCTCACCATCGTGCCGGTGCTCGCGTACTGGTTCCTCAAGCCCGGCAAGCCGCTCCTCGACGCCGACGGCGTCGCGATCGACCCCGAAGACCCGGCCGCGCCGCCCAGCCGGCTGCAGAAGGCGTACCTGCCGATCCTCCGCTGGACGCTCAAGCACTCTTGGATCACGCTCGCGCTCGCCGTGCTCGTGCTCGTCGGCACGCTCGCCGCCGCGCCGTTCATGAAGCAGAACTTCCTGGGCGACTCGGGGCAGAACACCTTCACAATGACCCAGGACATCGGCCCGGCCCCCTCGCTCGAGGCCGAGAGCGCTGCGGCCGAGCAGGTCGAGGAGGTGCTCCTCGGCATCGACGGCATCGAGACCGTCCAGGTGTCGATCGGCTCGAGCGGCTCGGCCCTGCGCGACGCCTTCTCGGGCGGGGGCAGCGGCATCACGTACTCGATCACCACCGACCCGGACGCCGACCAGGTGGCGCTGCGCGAAGAGGTGCAGGAGGCGGTCGCCGACCTCGACGACGCCGGCGAGATCACGGTCGCCGCGGGCGGCGGCGGCTTCGGCTCGACCGACATCGCGATCGACGTCACCGCTCCTGACTCGTCGACCCTGCAGGACGCGACGGATGCTGTCATCTCGGCCGTCGACGGAGCCGAAGGCGTGGGCCAGGTCACAAGCAACCTGTCGGCCTCGCTGCCGTACATCGCCGTGACGGTGGACCGCGACAGGGCCGCGGAGCTCGGCCTCTCGGAGGTCGCGGTCGGCGCGCTGGTGTCGAACACGATGCAGCCGCAGTCGATCGGCACCGTCGAGATCGACGACACGGCGCTCACGGTGTACCTCGCCGCGTCCGAGACGCCCGCGTCGCTCGACGACCTGCGCCAGCTGCAGGTGCCGAGCGCCACCGGCCCGATCGCGCTCGAAGAGGTCGCGACGGTCGAAGAGAGCGAAGGCCCCACGTCGATCACGACCGAGGGCGGCCAGCGCACGGCGACCGTCACGATCACCCCGTCGACCGACGATCTCGCGACCGCGTCGGCCTCGGTCACGACGGCGCTCGCCGACGCCGACCTGCCGTCGTCGGCCGACGCCACGCTCGGCGGTGTCGTGACGCAGCAGCAGGACGCGTTCGCGCAGCTCGGCCTCGCGCTGCTCGCCGCGATCCTGATCGTCTACATCGTGATGGTCGCGACCTTCAAGTCGCTGCGCCAGCCGCTGCTGCTGCTCGTGTCGGTGCCGTTCGCGGCGACCGGTGCGATCCTGCTGCAGATCATCACGGGCGTGCCGCTCGGCGTGGCGTCGCTCATCGGCGTGCTGATGCTCATCGGCATCGTCGTGACGAACGCGATCGTGCTCGTCGACCTCGTGAACCAGTACCGCGAGAAGGGCCTGTCGGCCCACGACGCGACGATCGCCGGTGGCTCCCGACGCCTCCGCCCGATCCTCATGACCGCCCTCGCCACGATCTTCGCGCTGGTGCCGATGGGCCTCGGCCTCACCGGCCAGGGCGGCTTCATCTCGCAGCCCCTCGCGATCGTCGTGATCGGCGGCCTCGTGTCGTCGACGGTGCTCACGCTGCTCGTGCTGCCCACCCTGTACAACCTCGTCGAGGGCGCGAAGGAGCGTCGCGCCGAGCGGCGTGGTCGCGGGGACGAGGGTGACGGCGATGGTCCCGCACCTGAGGGCGAAGGGCCGGACGGCGGCACGGATGCTGCGGCCGCGGGCGTGCTCGTGGGCGCCGGCGCGGGCGCGGGTGGTGCCGAGGCTTCGGGGGCGGCCGCGGGTGCGGGTGGTGCCGAGGCTGCGGGTGCCGTCGGTGCTGCGGGGGTCGCGAGTGCTGCGGGGGTCGCGGGTGCCGCGGCGTTCGAGACTCGCAGGCAGCGGCGACAGCGTGAGAACGGCGGCTCGGTCGCGGCCGAGAGCGCCGAGGTCGCGGTCCCCGAGATCGAGGAAGGCCCCGACGCCGAGGTGTCGGACTCTACGCCGGCACCGGTCGGGGCCCTGCCGGAAGCCGAGGTGGGTGAGCCCGGGGCTGCGTCGGTCACCGAGGCCGAGGCCGAGTCGAAGTCCGAGCCGGAGTCCGAGCTCAGGCCAGAGTCCGAGGCCGACTCCGTCGCTGAGGCGGGGGGAGCCGAGCACGAGTTGAAGCTCGCGTCCGAGGCGGGGGAGGCCGACGCGACACCCGCGGCGGCAAGCGCGGAGGCGCCGGTGGGGGAACCTGTTGTGTCCGATTCCCAGGCCGCTTCGGAGCGGAACGCGCAGGTGCCGGACGAAGCATCCGCCGTTGCTGGTGGCACGGACGCCACCGTCGATAGCGAGATGGATGCTGGGGTCGAGGCCCCTGACGCGGCGTCCGCGCCGACCGATGAGGTGGCGCAGGCGGAGGCCTCCGAAGACCGAGCGGAAGACTCAGCGCCGCTCGCCGACGCGGCAGCGGACCAGCCCGCCGAGCCGGAGGTCGAGGGTGAACCTGAAGCCGAGGTCATGGGCGACTCTGATAACGAGGCCGACTCGGACGCGTCGACCGGGGAGTCGCAGGATACGCCCGAGTCCGCCGACCATTCGGCAGACGACGGGAGCCCCGCGGACGAGTCCGCGGGCCACGGCGACGACTCGCCCGAATCCGAGCAGGCCGAGGTCGCGGCCGACGAAGCGGCGCCTGCCACCGGCGAGCACAACGGCGGGTCTGAAGACGAAGCCTCATCGAACGGCGACGTTTCCGACGAGCCCGACAACGGCGAGGATCGCCCTCACGGCGGCCACTGAACACGTCTCGGGTTGTCGCGCGATGAGTGCCGCGACAATCCTGTGTGGCCGCGCGAATAGCGCGGCCACACGTGCTCTTTCACCGTGCCGGGTAAACGAGCATCGCGCGCCCGTGTCCCCTCTGGGCCTCGATTCCGCGGTCCAGTCGCGCGCTGAAGGACCGTCTGCGGGCTGACCGCCCGCGTGCTCGCGCGTGGGCGGTGCGGTAAAGATACGATCGGAATCCACATTGCGCTCAACGTGCAGTGGATCAGGAGCTTCAGTGAGCAACGAGCGGTTCACGCAGGTCACGCCTTCGGGTCGGGCAGCCCGTGCGGCTCGTCTCGCGGCTGCGTCGCTCCTGGCCGGTCTCTCGTTTGTAGTGTGTCCCCTCAGCGTATTGGCCTCGTCGTCGCTCCCCACGTCCGCAGCGTTTGCACTCGGTACCCTCGCGGCAGCGACGGCGGGATTGCTGGCGTGGACGTGGATTCGGCTGCCGTTTACGGGAACCACGGTGTCAGATGACACCGTCGAGGTGCGCTCGTGGTTCTCCGCGAGACGACTCGCGAAAGGCGAGATAGAGCGATTCGGGTACGCCGACTATGGCGGACTCTTCTACATCGTCGGTTGGCCCGTTACCGGAGGTCGTCTCCAGAGTGGGTTGCTGACAATTCGCCTCCGCGGTGCAGACGCCGATCAGCAGCTACCCGGCACCCTGGCGGGTTATGGCGACGCTCGCAGGCAGGCCGCGGCTCTCAACCTCTGGCTTGGACTCGATCGCGGTCCCCGCGCCGTAGTCAGTCAACGTCGACGTCAGGGCAAAGCAGGCAGACCCCAGTCTCGATAGCCACCGACCGCGCGTCGGAGGGCCGGCGTAAGAACGTGCTCGGCCGCACTCAAACGGCAACTGTTCGCGGAGTCCACGGCATCCACCGGCCGTCTTCGAGTTCACGAGACGAGTTGAGCGCCGCGTTTAGGATCTCGGGCCGCATCACGCGCTTCGGAATCGATCCGGCCCACATGCGCCGACGGGAAGGATCCAACCTATAGCGGGCGCTGCCCCACGCAAGCCTGTCGAGACGCTCCGTCGTGCCTTGCTCGGCAACGTGGAGAACTACGTCTTCCAACGAATCGGCGACGTCCTCCCATGGCTCGTCGCAAGCGTTGCAGCCACAGAACCACATGTCGAACTCCGAGTACCACCCCGCCAGCACGCGCAGCGAGCCCGGCTCATCATGAAACCCGATAACCAGCGGTGCTTCGGTGGGCGCGACCGGGCGGATGCTGACGACTCGCGCGAACGAAGCATCGGGCGCCTCGCGCATGATGTCGAACCGCGACGAGCGTCGGAGGTCATCATCAACGACCACGTCGTAGGACGTGGCGAGGTGAGCTATGAGCGCCTCGGCGACGGTGAAGATCGGCTCATACCTCTCCTGATGCCTGAGGACGTTGGCCTCCCCGTCACGTGGACCCTGCTCCGGCGCCTCGTCGCGCCGCCGACCATACACAACGGGTCGACCGAGCTCATCGACGAACTCTCGGTCTGCGATCGCGGGCCGAGAGTAAGTCGGAGTCATGCCCGTGAGCATACGGGGCCACCACGCAGCGCTCGACCGACCGACCTCGGATGGGGGACGCTCGTGCAACGACCGGCATCCGCACGTGTGTCTTGGGTCGTGGGGATGAGCGACTAACTCCTGGGCAGTAGATTGCAAACGTGGGTAGAACTCTGATGCGAGATTCGAGTGTCGCGGGCGATCCTTGGGTGGAACGTGTAGCGGACTACCGCGGCCAAGCTGCGATCTGCACGGCGGCATGGCCTTCAACTCTCGGTGAGCATCCCATGCCGCAGCCGCAGCGGCGACAGGTGCTCAAGGAGTGGATCGACTTCTTCGCCGAGCCGACGCCGATCGAGCATCTCACGCTGTGGTGCCGCGTCAACGATGAGTTGCTCCGCGCTCTGCGCCCTCAGACACAACTGAAGACCCTGACCCTGCAGTGGGGACCGTATACCGACCTGGATGTCTTCTCGTCGTTTCAGGAACTCGAGCAGTTGGATCTCGGTGGGGCCAGCGCGATCACCGATATCGAGCCGCTGACGAAATTGTCAGCGCTGACTCATCTCCACGTGGAGAACGCGCGCAAGCTCCGCGACTACTCGCCGTTGGGGAAGCTTACCTCCCTTCGGTTTCTCGCGGTGGATCGGGGAGTAACCGGTAGCAGGGGTGATGCGGAATCGCTCGAGTTCGTCCGCGCATTGCATTCGCTCGAAGCCTTCTATTGGGATCCGCGTGTCAGGAGCGCGGACTTCTCGCCCCTCCTCACGCTCACCCACGCCACAGAGATCTCCGTAACGCCGATGCGGGGCCAAACACCGTCGATGGCCGATCTCGAGTGGGCGCTTCCCGGAATGCAGGCCTACACGAAACGGCGAGCGGAGCAGCAGATCACGCTCTTCAGAGACGGCGAGTTCGCCGGAATGCTCCGCAGGAACGTGGTCGGCGACCTGGAGATGGTCCCCGCCAAGGAAATCGACCTGGACGGCGGTGCCGGGCACGCCTGAGGATGCCGATCGAATGGCCCGATGACCGTTCGTGTGGTCCCGTTTACGCGCGTTGCCCGAGTGGGGATCGTGATTGCCTGCGATATTGACGGCGCACGACCTGCCCTTTACGCGCATTGCGCGATTAGCGATCGAACAGACTGACCCGCGTGCGGGGCCTTGCCTCGCGCACCCGCGACCACACCACGCTGACGCGCTGTGGCCCTACTAGGCTTCCGGCATGTCGGACGAAGTGCGCAACGTGAACGAAGCCCTCTCGAAGATCACCGAATACTGGCAGCCTCATCGGCTCACGAGCGTGAACGACTACGACGTGAAGCTCGCGAAGATCAACGGCGAGTTCATCTGGCACACCCATCCCGACACGGACGAGCTCTTCCTGGTGGTGAGCGGCAGGCTGACCATTCAACTCCGGGATCGCGACGTCGTCCTCGGCCCGAACGACGTGTTCGTCGTACCGAAGGGCGTCGAGCACTGCCCGAAGTCGAATGCCGATGTTGAGATCATCATGATCGAACCGAGGGGAACTGTGAACACGGGGGATGCCGGGGGAGACATGACTGCCGAGCTGCGTGAGCTGAGCTGACGCCGCCACCGGTCCCGCGCGGGTTAGCGTGAATCATGACCGAGGGCTTTCTAGCCCTCACGGAAGGTGCCCGCGCCGGCGATCAGTCACCCATCCGGAGAGTACGCAGGGGTCCCGCGCACGCACAGTGCGCGAATACGGATCCGCACGATCGCATCCGCAGTCGTGTTAGCTGCTGCCTCGTACGATGAGCGAGGGCAGCAGGTCGACGCGACCCACGGCGGCGCCGGTACCGGCGATCATGCTGAGCAGGAGGTCGAGCGCTGCGCGGCCTGACTCCTCGAAGGGCTGACGCACCGTCGTCAACCCGAGGCCGTCGGCGAGCGGTCCATCGTCGAACCCCACGATCGCGACATCGTCGGGTACCACCAGTCCCTCGCGCGTGAGGCCTCTCAGGGCCTGGGACGCGAGTTCGTCGTGGTTCGCCACGATCGCCGTCGGAGCGCGCGAAGCTGATAGGGCGGTGCGCAGCTCCGATGTGGGGTCGGCGTCGAGCTCGCACGAGACGAGTTCGAAGTCGACGAACTCCGACAAGCCGCGCATGCGGAGCATTCCCGCCGAGATGTAGTCCTCCGACCGCTGCGGCTCGCCGAGGTAGATGACGCGCCGGTGTCCGCGCTCGTACAGATGCTCGCCCGCGAGTCGTCCGCCCTGTTCGTCGTCGACGAGGACCACGGGAGCATCCGCGCCGACCGGCCGAGCGCGGCGGACGTCGATGAGCACGAGGGGCAGCGCCGACTCGCGGCTCGCACGCATCGCCGCGCTGCCGAGTGGCACGCCCATGACGATGAGTCCGTCGATACCTCGCCGTGCCGGGAGTGCGTCGAGCAGCGGCGCCGCAACGCTCGCCGCCGAGTCCAGGTCGTGAGCGGTCAGTTCGATGGCCGTCTCGCGTGACCGTACCAGCATGCCGGAGAAGCGGCGGAAGTAGCTGGAGTAGGTGCTGAAGGGCGCCGCCACCGCGATACGCGTCCCCGTTCCCGCATGCGTCGACGGGGGACCGGTTCGGTAACCGAGAGCACCGACAGCGGCGAGGACACGCGCGCGCGTCTCTTCGCTGACGCGGTGCGGCGCGTTTATCGCCAACGACACGGTGGAGATGCTGACGCCGGCGCGCTCGGCGACCGTGTAGATCGTCACCTTCGACGCGTCCCGCATCATCCGCTCCAAAAAAGTTCTTCATCGAAGTACTTCGACACTCAGACAATAGTCCGAGACCGAAGGAGGTCGTCAAGGATGACTGCGAAGAAGCCGAGAAAAGACGCGTTCGTCGCCGCTGTCGAGAAGCGTCTCGCCCCGCTCGCGCCACCTCAGGGCAAGACGCCGCAGCTGCGCCGCAGCAACGCCGAGGCGTTCGACGTCGTCATGACGACGGAACTCGGTATCGCGCCGATCGACGTGGCGACGGAGGAGCACACGATCCCCGTTGCGGGGCACCCCGACGCGCGGTTGCGCGTGTACTGGCCGACTCCGGAGCGTCCCGCTCCGGGGACGAAGGGCAGCTTGCCGGTCTTCGTCTACTTCTTCGGCGGCGGCTTCGAGATCGCGGGCATCGACTGGGTGTGGTGGGATGCCTCGTTCCGCGAGCGTGCCCGGGACGCGGGCGTCATCGTGGTCGCCGGCGAGTACTCGCATGCTCCCGAGGTGCAGTATCCCGCGCAGCCCGAGCAGTGCTGGTCGGTGTTCGAATGGGCGGTGACGCATGCCCGGGAGCTGGGCGGTGATCCCGGGCGAGTCGCACTGGGTGGCGGCTCGGCCGGCGGAAACCTCGCGACAGCGACGGCCCTCATGAATCTGGACCGCGCGCAGCGTCCGGTCCGCCTGCTGCTGCTCGAGGTTCCGCTGCTCGACCTGACCGCGGGACATCTCGACTTCCGCGCGCAGGGACCGTGGATCGCCGAGCCGCTGTTTCGCCGACTCGTCAGAATCATCGTCACCCAGTACGCCGGCAGGAAGAGAGCGACGAGGCTGGAGCCCTACGCCTCTCCGCTCCTGGCTCCTTCGTTGCGCGGCATGCCGCCGACCGTGATCTACACCGCCGAACTCGATGCACTCCGTGGTGACGGCGAGGCCTTCGCCCGCACTCTGAGCGACGCGGGCGTTCCCGTCACGTGTCTGCGGTTGATCGGTCAGAACCACGGTTCGGGCAGCTACCGCGGCTTCGTCCCCGCGGCCGACCACCTGCACCGCGACGTCGTCACGACGCTGCGGACCCTACACCAAGAACCTGCCACCTATCCGGAGGTCACCCCACGATGACGACCCTCACCGACATCGCCCTGGACGTCGGCATCCGTCGCTGGATCGCCCGCATCGAGCAGCTCGCACCGGTACTGCCCGGACTCGCGAGCACCGATCCCGCGGTCCGCCGCACAGCGGACCGCGAGCTCTCGGACTTGCTCGCCGTCGACTTCACCCTGCCCATCCCCGACGGCGTCGCGCTCGACGACATCGAGATCGACGGCCCCGGCGGCCCGTTGCGCATGCGCCGCTATCGGCCGGTCGCGGCATCCGGACCACTCCCTTCGCAGGTCTGGCTGCACGGCGGCGGCTTCTACGCGGGAACCATCGACGAAGTGCTCAACGACCGACTCTGCGCGCGGCGTGCGCTCGACAGCGGCGTGCAGATCTTCTCGGTCGACTATCGGCTCGCGCCGGAGCACCCCTACCCCGCCCCCGTGCTGGACGCGGTCGCGGCCCTCGAAGCACTCGTCGCCGACGCCGACCGATTCGGCGTCGACGTCGATCGCCTCGGCATCGGCGGCAACTCCGCCGGCGCGGCCATCGCAGCGAGCACCGCACTGAGACTGCGGGATGCCGGCGGCACCTCGCTCCTGCACCTCGACCTCGAAGTGCCGCCGCTCTCCATGACGCCGGTGGGCGCGTCGGCCGAGCAGTACGCCAGCGGATTCGGGCTCGATATCGACGCGCTGCAGCTCGTCGTGGCGATGTACGCCGGACCGGACGGCCCGAGCGATCCGCTGATCTCCCCGCTGGACGTCGATGATCTCTCGGGATTGCCGTCGACGCTCATCATGGCCGCCGAGCACGACTCCCTGCGCGACTCCGGCATCGCATTCGCGGAGCGACTTCAGCGCGCGGAAACGCCTGTCGTGCTCTACATGGGACCGGGCCACCTGCACGGGACGCCCGGCATCACGGCCGGCTTCGCCGGCGCCCGCGAGTGGCAGGAGCTGCACGCACGGCACCTCGCACTCGCATACGACACCTCGCCGGCCTGAACCGGCATCCCCGACCAAGGAGACGACGTTGTCCCAGACCACCCTCGACCCGATCGGCGCCGTCGGCCCCGATGCCATCCCCGGCTCGAAGCAGCCGCGGGGGTTCCTCTTCGCCTTCGTCGCCGCCTGGTTCGGCATCAGCCTGGTGCTGAGCACGCTCGGCGGCGCGGCGATCCCCAAGGTGTTCGCGTTCCTCGATGATGCGACCAAGGGCGTCAACCTGTCGATCGTCGCGGCGGTCGGCGGAATCGTCGTCATTGTGATCACCCCGCTGTTCGGCCGCCTGAGCGACCGGACGATGTCACGACTCGGCAAGCGCCGACCGTGGATCGTGGGAGGCGCGCTCGTCGGGATGGCAGGCGTCGTGCTGCTCGCCTTCTCGGTCGACCTGTGGCAGGTCGTCCTCGGCTGGGCGATCGTGCAGACCGGCTACGGCGCGACGAACTCCGCCGTTCATGCGCTTCTGGCCGACCAGATCCCCATGCGCATCCGCGCACGCGTCTCGGCAGCGGCGAGCGTCGCGAACGCGCTGGCATTGATCCTCGGCGCTGTCATGATCGCTGCGCTGCCCAACGACATGCAGTGGACGTGGTTCATCGTGCCAGGCATGATCGGAACGGCGTTCAGCGTCATCCTGTTCTTCCGGCTGCACGACATCGTTCGCACCCAGAAGCCCGAGCCGTGGAGCTGGGCGGACGTTCTGTCGACGTACTGGCTCAACCCAGTGAAGTACCGCGACTTCTTCTGGGCGTGGGCGTGCCGGCTGTTCGTGACGATGTCGATCTTCACCGTCTCGACATACTTGCTGTTCTTCATCATCGATCGGCTCGACGTGCCTCTCGAAGAGGCGTCGGGGGTGTTCGCGACGGTGCTGATCGCCTTCACGCTCGCGAGCATCGTCACGACGGTGATCTTCGGTTGGGTCTCGGACCGCACCGGTCGCCGCAAGGCGATCGTATGGATCTCTGCGATGCTGTCGGCGGCCGGACTGATCGTCGCCGCCGTCGCTCCCGATCTCACCGTCTTCCTCATCGCAATGGTCTTCGTCGGCGCGGCCCAGGGCGCGTTCATCTCGGTCGACATCGCGATGATGACCGAAGTCCTGCCCGACTTCGAAGAAGCCGGCAAGGACCTCGGAATCGTCTCACTGTCCTACCAAGTGCCACAGGTGATCGTCCCTATCCTCGCGATCCCCCTGCTCGCGATCGGAGGCAGCGGCGAGAACTACTCGGCGCTGTTCATCGCGGCGATCGTGTTCGGCGTGCTCGGCGCCCTGTCGGTGCTGCCGATCAAGGGCGTGCGATAGTCCTACTCGGTCAGGCCGTAGTTAACGCGGATGTTGGTGTTCAAGCCGCACCCTGACGCTCCCCTACCGGACAGTGCACGCTGAAGGATCCGTCTGTACGGCCGCCCGGGAACCTCGTTGTGGCCCCGGGTCGACACCTCGACCTCAACACAGCCCGGCGAACGCGTTGACTGAAGACGGGTCGGCGCTCTACCCGGTGTAGCGGTCGTCGTCGAACGCAAGGGGTTCGTCACCCGTGATGTCTCGACGGGGAGTACGCGCCGCGACGAGATCCGCGAACCTGCCCGCGGGGATCTCCTGGCGTGCGATCGTCTGGACTCTGTAAGCCTCGAGGCCAGGTTCAGATGGCTCCCGCCACGTCTCTGCACCTTCCAAGTGCTGTCGGGCGTAATCAAGAGCAGCCTCCAGCGCCCTCGGTCTGCCAGGACGGGCGGACCAGTCCAGGATCGCGAGCCAACGCCCTACTCGGGCCAGCGATGCGTCGGCATCCAGCAGTTCCTCATAGACGGTAGCGATTGCCGCAAGTGCGTCGTCTCGGCGCTCGACCAGCGATTCAATCGCCTGCACTACGCGATCGGGCACAATGTTTAGCGCCCGCGGCGCTTCGGTAGCTTCGTCGTCGATGCGCTTTGTTGCCGATTTGTAGGCATCTGGCCATTGCTCGATGGATCGCAAGAGCACGGGCATCATCTGAGCGGCGTGCCCATATGCTCGGGCAGCCCGCACGTCGATCGCGATGGCGTCCTCGCTCAGACATATGAGTCGGCCTGCAATGTCTTGAATCTGTTCCGGCGAGAGGTACCACCAACCTTCTTGCTCCCTTCCCGGGCCGACGAGCAGTACTCGAGTGGCTCTTGCCCGCAGCCGTTTTGCCTCTGCTCGATCGGCTAGGCCGGCGCTGATCTTTCCCGTCAACAGGATGGCAACAACGGCCGAGATGACCGCTGATAGCACATAGCCCCATATTGCCTCGCCGCTCATGCGAGTCGCCTCCTTTGCACCGTGATTTCGCCCATGCTCATCCCCGACACCTGCCTTATCTCGCGGAACGTCGCGCGAGGTTTTCATCTGTGCTCGGCTATATGCAAGAGACACCAAGAGGCTGTCGAGATACGGCTCACCGCCACGGCGCCGTGGCATTGGCTGCTGTTTCGAGCGTCGCCCGGAAGAGGATCCGGTGGCGGCGAGGGTCCCCTAGGGTGGGCGCATGAGTGAGCGTCCCGCAGACCCCATGGCCTGCCCGACGTGCGGCGACCGCTTGTCGTTCGAGATCCTCGACAAGGAGAAGTTCCTTGTCGACTGGTCCTGCGTGAACTGCGGTCTCATCCGCACGACCGGGCCCGCGTAACCCGGGTTCCCTCGTGTGACTTAGCCCGGCACGCACCTCAAGCGGGCCGCGCCCGCAAGAGGATCGCGGGGAGCTGTCTGCGAGCGGTAGCGGCGTCGTTGTTGCCACAGCGTGCAGAGGAGTAGGTGCGGCGGCCGTTTCGGCTGGGTGTCCGAACTCGGTCTCGGCGCGAGTGGCGGGCGCATTGCCCGAGCCAACCGCCTGGGGCTTCGATGAATGGCAACAACCTCGTACGAGAGCTTGACCGGAGCGGCAGCGGGGTTAGTGGAGGAGATCGGCGGCGGTGTTGCGAACGCTCGGATCGGTCGCGTCCGCCGCAAGGTGGGCGATGACGTGGCCGTAGTGTGCCGACTGGTAGCTGCGGAAGCGGAGACCGCGTGAGGAGGTGCCCGGACCGCCGCGTCGTGTCCGTGCGGAGCCGATCACCGCGACGTGCAACAGGGCGGCTTCAAGGCGGCTGCGCACTTCGGACGGGTCCACGCGGCTGTCTTCCGGAAGCCGGTGTAGGTAGGCTTCCGCCCACGCCATCCGGGTGCTCCACCCGGCTGGGTCGAGGCCCAGCAACGGGAGGTCGTCGGTCAGGGTCGCGAGTTCGAGCAGCGCGGGCCGTGTGGTGGAGCCTTCCACGTCGAGGAGGATCAAACCGCCGGCCGCGGCGGACCACAGCCAGTTGCCGGCGTGGGCGTCCTTCTTGGTGACGGCGGGCGCGTCGGTGAGCAACTTCGTGAACCTGCCGTTCGGCTCGGCGGCTTCTCGATTCTGGGTGAGCTGCGCCGCTGCCCGGGCGAAGGTGCCGGCGACGTCCTCGGCGGGTCGTTGTGCGGCGGGGAGGGCGGTGTGGAAGTCGGCGAGGGCCTCGACGGCGGCGGCGAAGTATCTTTGTGGGTCGGGTGTCCGGTCGTCGAGGTGCTCGAACAGGTGATGCGCCAGGGTGTGCCCGGGCAGTCGTCGCATTACGAGCACCGAGTCTGATGGGCTGACCTGGACGACACCGAGTGGGTCTGGCGCCGTCCAGGTGGCCGGCGGCTCGGCAGCGGATAGCCAGTCGGACAAGCTGGTCAGTGCGCCGTGCTCACGGCGCGCGGTCGCGTGGTCGACACGCTTAAGGACCACGATTTGACGGGTCAGCCCGTAGGGGTCGCTGGCGGTGGCCACACCGCGATCGCCGCCGCGTGCTTTGCCGCCGAGGGTGCGGTCTGTGGAGTCAGCGAGGCTAGCGAACAGTTCTGCCGCTTGGCGTCGACGCTGCGCGGCAGCTGGCCCGGTCGCGGCGTCAGCGTCACTCAGCGCCCGCCACGCGTCGTAGACCGGGGAGGCCGGGGCATGCCGGAACTGCTGCGCGGGCCCGGCCGGAAGCGACGCACGCCGGCTTCGGTCCCGAGTGGGCGATGGGGCGGGAGGTGCGGGTTGCCTGCTTAGGCGGTTCCGGGTGGGCGCGATCGCGTCGACTGATGTGAGCGTCTCGGCGAGGGCGACTGCGTCCGCCGCGCTGTCGAAGTAGGTCGTGTCGCCGGTGAGGTCGAGGAGGTGGTCGGCGGCGTCGACGACGCGGGCTGCGCAGGCGGGGATGTCGAAGCGTTCGCGAACCGTGGTGCGGGTTCGGGACTGTGCGGTGAGCGCTGAGACACCCCAGAGCAGCGTGTCGTGCCAGAGCCCGAGCTGGTCCTCGTCAGCAGCTTCGGTGGTGGGGGAACGCAGTGCCGCGACGGCGGCCGCCGCCTTGGAGGCTCCGTCGTATGCGGCGGCGGAGACGGTCACACCGGCGACGAGGTGTTCTCGGGAGAGGTGGAGCGCGCGCTCCATCCCGGCCGGTGACGACGCGGGAAGGTGGATGGCGCGCGCGAGAGTGGCGGCGTGCCCTCGCACGTGACCACGCGCGGTCAGTGTCAGCGACGGGTGGGCGATGTCCACTTCGATGCGATCCAACACCGCTTCCGCAAGCTCCCTCCACGACTCTGCTGCCAGGTCGTTCCGGGACCACACGACCGCCTTGACGAGCGATCCTGCAGGGACAGCGGCGGCGACGGGCAATGCACGTGCCTTGGCAATGCCGGCCAGCACCGCGTCCAGGTCGCGGTCGTCCAGGGCCGATTCCAAAGTGTCGGCCAGTTCCTGCGCACTCAGCCGTTCACGGGTTTGGTCGTCGGTGTCTCCGCCGACGAGTAGCTGCGCCGCGGCTTCCACGTCCTGGCGTGCGGCCGTGGTGTCGGCGCGGGCGGTTGCCAGGCGGGCCCGCGCGAGCAGCAACCGGGCGAGCTCTGCGGAGGTGCGATGGGGGATGGTGCGGGGGTCGCCCCAGTCCGCCAGCGCCCGGTCGAGGTGGAACGTGTCCCGACCGCCGTCCGCGTCCGTGGCGCGCTCGTACAGCAGCGCGTGAGAGCGACCGCGTTTGCTGAGCTGGTATCCGATGTCGGCACTGCGCTCGTGGTGCGGCAGCGCGATCGCGTTGTCGTAGCGGGAGATCGCCTCCCGCAGCTGGGTGACCATGCCGACGGGGTCGCCGGAGCCCATCGCGACGACGGCGTCCGCGTGCGCCACATCACCGAGGAGCGTCTGCGCGGACGAGTTGTGCTGGTCCGACAATCGGACGGCGGCTGCACGTGTGCCCGGCCGCAACGGTTCGCCGGTCACCTCATGCAGGCGCAGTGCGAGTTCGAGCGCGTAGCCGTCATGGTCCGCGGTCACATCCCCGTACTCTTCTGCCTGCGCGGACCGGGTGAGGCCTGCCCGGAGCAGGTCGATTCGTGCGGGATCGTCGCGTGGCATCGTCCGGGCAACATGTGCGGCGGAGGTAGCCATCTGGGAGGTCATGGTCCGCAGCGTGGGCGGTTGCGCACGCTCGTCCCGGTCGATGATGCTGGCGGTCACGTCGAAGCTGCGGCGAAGCAGCCATGCGCCGCTGTCCCGGGTGTCTGGCCGGTCGACTCGGCGGCGTCCCTCATGGAAGTACCGGGAGGCGAGCCGGCGTCCGAGCACGATCCTGGTCATGAACTGGTTCTTTCGCAGCCGGACGAACGAGGGTTTCAGGGCCGCGGCGTGCTGGGTGAACAGTTCGGACACAGCCTCGAGGAACACCAGGGTGGTGACGTCGTCCCATTTCCCGTCCATGGACAGGAAGTACGCCTGAATAAGGTCGTCTGGTTCGGCCACGCTCAGCTCGGTGAGCGGTCGACGGAGGGTGCGTTCGAGTATGGCCCGCCAGCCGGCGGGCGGGATGACCCCGTGCGCCCTCAGCTGCGCAGCGGATCGTTCGAGGGCGATGTCGAGCATCGTGCTCACAACACCCTGGCATGCGCGGCGACGTCGTCACGTGAGGTGGACACGAATGCTTCCACGTCGCCGCGGGACTGGTCGCTGAGCGTCACGAGCCCGGCTCTGTTGGGGGCGTCCTTGATGGCGCCGGTGCGGTCCAGGGCGGTCCGGGCCGCGGTCCGCACCGTGTCGTCGCCAGCCAGCAGTTGGACCTTGAAGTAGGTTCCCCAGGCGTGGGATCGGGCGGCGTACACGTCCGGTTCGTCACCCGCGGTCGCCGCGGCGCCGTCGCGGACGAACCATCGCTCCATCAGTGCGCGCCGATAGTCCATGACTGCCGCCGCGAACTCCGCGTATGCCGCGATGCGCGCGTCGTGCAGCGATTTCGACACCTGCGCGTGCTTGGTGAACGTGTAGGTGAACATGCTCCCGATGACCACACCGATTAGTGATCCTGCTACCGCGATCAGGGTTTCCGGCATGCCAAGAAACCTACCGCCGGGCGGCGGACCCTTCGGGTAAATGTCACACCCGCGTCCCGGCGCTCGTGACGGCGCCGATTCGTGGGACCGGCACCCGCCCCGCAGAGGTCTTTCCCCAAGAGCGGGTCAGTTTCATTTCGCATGCCGCGCATCGGGCCGCCCTCGCACTCAGACCACGCAGGTGTGTCGCGCGCTTTGCCTCCTGAGCGTGCCGCATGGTCAGGGGGTCCGGGCAGAGCTATCGGCTCTCGCGCCGAGATGTCACAGGAGGGCGAGACCGAGATCCTCCCTCATGCCCGCCGGCGGCCCCGCTTACGTTACCGCCCGCATGGGGATCCTCAGGGCTGGGATCTGGGGTTGATGACCAGTTCGTCGATGCGCACGCGTTTCGGGGTCTCGAGCACGTGCATGGTCGAGGCCGCGACGTCTTCGGGTGCAAGCATCTGAGCGCGCTGCTCGTGACTGGGGACATGGGCGCGCTGTTGGAGGAACGCGGTGTCGATGTCGCCGGGGCATAGATGCGTCGCGCGGATTCCGAGGCCGCTCGTGTGCGCGTTGAATGTCTGGACGAGGTTGGACAGCGCCGTCTTGCTGGCGCCGTAGCCAACTCCGGCAGCTTCGGCGAATCGCCAAGCTGCCCTCGATGACACGATGACCGCCGAGCCTTGCGTTTTCACGAGATGCGGGACTGCGGCATGGAGGATACGGGTCGGTCCGATGAGATTCGTCTGAATGATCTGCTCGGTTTCGTCGATGTCGAGGTCGAGCCAGGTGCGTCGCGCGGCATTCATGCCCGACGACACGACGACGGCGTCGAGTCGGCCGAACACCGAGGCTGCACGGTCGACGTTTTCCGAGGAGCTCCCCGCTGCGATGTCGAACGGAACTATCGCGGCCTCGCCGCTCAGTTGCCGAACGGTCTCGGCGAGTGTCTCCTCACGCCGCCCGGACACCACTACCCGCCACCCCGATTCGGATGCCGCGATCGCGGTGGCCAGGCCGACGCCGGATCCGCCGCCGATCACCCACACCACGCGAGGATCGGCGGCCGAGTCCGAGGTCACGACTTGACGGCTCCGCCGAGCGCGCCGGCGGCGATGTAGCGCTGGGCGAGGATGAGCAGCAGGATCGCGGGGAGTGACGAGATGACGGCGGTCGCGAGCACCGGTCCCCAACTCTGCACGTTGCCTTCGAGGTAGTCGTAGATGCCGAGGGTGATGGGCTTGACGTCGTTCGAGGCGGTGAGGGTGAGGGCGAAGATGAAGTCGCTCCACGCGAATAGGAAGCTGAACAGTGCCGCCGTGATGATCGAGTTGCGGCTGACGGGCACCACGATCGACCAGAACGCGCGGAAGTGTCCGGCGCCGTCGACGCGCGCAGCCTCGACGAGCGAGGGCGGGATCGAGCGCATGAAGGCGGTCATGATCAGGATCGCGAACGGCACCGCGTGCGTGGCATCGGCGAGGATCAAGCCCGGGATGGAGTTCAGCAGCCCGAGGTCGTTGAACACCGTGTAGAGCGAGTTGGCGATCACGATGCCGGGGATCATCTGCGCGATGAGCAGGCCGAACTGGAACGTGGTCGATCCCTTGAGCCGGAACTGCGCCATCGCATAAGCGGCCGGCGTCGAGATGATCAGGGTCAGCAGGACGGTGCCCAGCGAAACGATGATGCTCGTGACGAGGTTTCCGGTCTGCTGCTCGATGGCCTTCTGATAGCCCGAGAAGTCCGGGTTGATGGGGAAGAACGTGCTGCTCGCGGCCATACCGCCGCCTTGGAGCGACACGTTGAACATCCAGTAGACCGGGAACAGCATGAACACCAGGATCAGGATGCCGACGGCTGTCGTCGCGACGGCGCGAGGGGTTGTCTGCGTCTTCATTGTCGAGTCCTACTCGTCGACCTGCTTGCGGTTCGCGCGCAGGTAGATCGCGGCGAACACGAGCGAGAACAGGATGAGGATGTTGCTGACGGCAGCTCCCGTGCCGAACGAGAACTCGCGGAACGACCGGAAGTACGAGTCGGTTGCGAGGGTCTGCGTCGCGTTGGCGGGCCCCCCGCCGGTGAGACCGAGGATGATGTCGAGCACCTTGAGGGTGTAGATCACGCCGAGGACGAGCACGACCGTGACGACCGGGCGCAGGCTCGGCCAGGTGATGTGCCAGAACGCCTTCCACCCGGTGGCGCCGTCGAGCGCCGCGGCTTCGTACAGCTCCTCGGGGATGTTCTGAAGACCGCTGTACAGGAGTGCCACATTGAACGGGATGCCGAGCCAGATGTTGACGATCACGACGGCGAGCAGAGCGACGTCGGGGCTGGTGAGCCACGGCACGGGCGCGATGCCGAAGATGCCGAGGAACTGGTTGAGCACGCCGCTGTCCTGGTCGAGGATCCACTTCCACACCGACGTCGAGGCGATGACGGGCAGGAGCCATGGCAGGAGCAGCAGCGAGCGAAGGACGTTGCTGAGCGGGAACTTCCTGCTGAAGAAGAGGGCGAACAGCAGGCCGATGACGAACTGCCCGATGATCGAGCCGATTGTGAACAGCGCCGTGTTCGCGACGGTGATCGGGAAGATGTTGCTGGTGACGACCTCGACGTAGTTGGCGAATCCCACCCACGGGGCCTCGCCGGTGAAGAACGTCTTCGTCGTGTACTCCTGGAAGCTCATCACCAGGTTCTTCACGACGGGGTACCCGAAGAACGCGATCACGTAGATGATCGCGGGCGCCAGGAACAGCCACTGGACCACCAGCTCGCGGACGCGCCCACGCGAGGGCCGCGTCCGCGGGGCGCGCACGGTCTCGGCCGCGCGCGCCTCCGCCAACACAGTCATAGTCAGAACTCTCTCGTCATCGACGGGTGGGGCGATCAGCCGGCGGCCTGCTCGAAGGCCTCGTCAGCGGAAGCGCGACCGGTCAGCGCGAGCTGCACACCGGTGTAGATGGTGGTCGCGGCCTCGGGCCATTCCTCACCGAGGAGCGCCGTGCGCGCGCGTGCGTCCGCCACGGTGTCGACGAACGCGGCGATCAGCTCGTTCTCCGTCGCAGCCTCCGCGGCCGCCGTCGTGCTGGACGGGACTGCACCGCGGCCCGTCGCCATGGTGAGCTGGTGCTCGTCTTGAGTGATGCAGTCGACGAACTCGCCGGCCTTCGCCATCTTCGCGTCGTCGCCGGTCTGAGGGACGGTGAACGTCTCGCCTCCGAGCGGTGCGATGGAGGTGTCGCCCGACTCGGGGACGGGAATCTGCACGACGTCGTAGTTCAGGCCCTCGGTCGCGTTCAGCTTCGGCATGTTCCACGGCCCGTTGATCATCATGGCGGCGTTCCCCGCGATGAACTGGTCGTTGACGTCGTTCTGGCTCCAGCCGACGACACTCGACGAGGCTGACCCGTCCTGCACCAGATCGGTCACGAACTGAAGCGATTCGGCAGCCTCGACCGAGTTCAGGTCGTCCTCGGTGGCGCCATTGCTCCACAGGAACGGCAGGAACTGCCAGGTGCCCTCGAAGCTGTTCGCCGCACTGAATGCGAGGCCGTAGCTCTCGCCTGAGGTGAGTGCTGCCGCAGCATCCTGCAGCTCGGCCCACGTGGTCGGGGGCTCGACGCCCGCCTCGGCGAGGGTGTCGACGTTGTAGAAGAGGCCGATCGAGTTGACGATCGGCGCGATGCCGTAGAGGTCGCCCTCGTAGGATCCGGCATCGATGATGCCCTGGGGGAAGCCCTCGCCGTCGATGCCGTAGTCACTCAGAGCGCTGAGGGCGCCCGAGGCTGCGATCTGCTGCACGTCGGGGTTGTCGAGCATCAGGACGTCCGGGAGCGTGCGCGACGACGCCTGCTGAAGGACGGTCGCAATGAGCCCGGAGCCGGCGACGTGCGTTGCTTCGACCTCAACCCCGACCTCAGCCGCACAGGCGTCGTAGACCTCCTGGTAGATAGGCGCGCTCGTCTCGCTGAGCGTGTCGGTGATCGTCAGGGTGATGTCGCCGTCAGCCGAACCGCCGCCGCTTCCGGCACTGCAGCCGGTGAGGACGAGGGCGGATGCCGACGCCGCTGCGCCGACGAGGATCAGGTGCTTTCGCTTCAGTGCTGTCGCGTTCACCGGGTGCTCCTTTGCTTGGTGGAGAGGGTTCCGCTCACCGCCGCTATCGACACTGAACGTGGGGTGCGGGGAAAGCTGCTCGTACAGTAAAGCGCTTGACCGCCAATTGGTCAAGCGCTTTACTGGAACCGGCTGATCTGCATACACTGGGTCGCGGTCCGGCACGGTGCCGGCCCGGACCATCCGTTCTCAAGGGGGTGACGATGGCGACGATGCGGCAGGTGGCGGAACGCGCCGGGGTCTCGATCTCGACCGTCTCGTTCATCGTGAACAACACGAAGCCGGTCAGCGAGGAGACCCGCGCCCGCGTCGAATCGGCCATGGACGAACTGGGGTTCCGCCGCAACGTCCTCGCCCGCGCTCTCGCCACCCAGCGCACCCGGATCATCGCGATCGCCTTCCCCAGTGAACAGCACCGCTTGGGTCCGACTGCACTCAGCATCATCACAGCCGCGGCCGCGACCGCAGCCGACCGCGGTCACAGCGTCGTGCTGTGGCCAGTCGGCTACGAGGACGGCCGCCTGGACGAATACGCCCGCAGCGGGCTCGTCGACGGTGTCCTCCTCATGGAAGTGCGCGCCGACGACCCGCGGATCGCCGTCCTCGAGCGGCTCGGCATCCCCTTCGGGCTCATCGGGCGCACCCGAACCGACGAGGAGCTCTCGTTCGTCGACCTCGACTTCGAGATGGCCGTCCGAGACGGAGTCGAGCACCTGCGAAGCCTTGGGCATCGCGAGATCGCCCTCGTCGTCGGCGAGATCGCCGGCCCCGACTACGGCGGGTACGGGCCTGTCATGCGCACCACGGAGGCGTTCCGGAATCGCATGACCGAACTCGGCCTCCCCGCGGTGATCGTCGAGTCGCCTCACACACCGCTCGGCGGTGTCATGGCGGCTGAATCGCTGGTGAACGAGCACCCCGAGGTCACCGGCACCCTCGTGCTCAACGAGGCGGCCCTGTTCGGCTTCCTCAGCGGAGTGACCCGCACCGGCTACCGGGTCCCCGAAGATCTCTCGATCGTCGGACTGGCCACCTCCGCCGACAACGTCGCCATCGCGGACCCTGTGCTGTCGACGATCGTCGCTCCGGGATCGGAGGTCGGAGTCACTGCCGTCAACGGCATGATCGACGTCCTCGAAGGAACCTCGACCGAACCGACGCGCGCTCTCGTGCGATGCATCCTCCAACCTGCCGGATCGACGACTGCGCCGCCGTCGTCGCGTCCGCTCTGACCCCTTCCCGATGAAAGGCTCCATTCGATGAAGTTCACCGACGGCTTCTGGCACCCGCGTCCGGGTGCGCTCCTCCACTACGCGCGTGAGATCGACCGCGTGCAGCAGCGGGGCGCGAACTTGGTCGCCGTCGCGCCGACCAAGCCTGTGACGAAGCGTGGCGACGTGCTCAATCAGCCGTTGCTCACGGTGAGCGTGTCGGCGCCGATGGAGGACGTGCTCCGAGTCACTGTGCTGCATCACGCCGGACGCGCGACTCCGCTGCGTTTCGACGTCACCGACGCCGCAGACGCGGCAGCCGTCACGGTCGAGGGCGACGCGGCCGAGATCGTCAGCGGCCGCCTGCGAGCGACGCTGAGCACCGGCCCCGCGTGGGACCTCACCTTCACCGCCGACGACCGCGTGCTCACCCGCAACGGGTCGAAATCTCTCGCGTGGGCCGACGTCGCGCCGGGCGCGAGCGTGGACACCGGACCGATCGAGCTCCAGCGCCCCGAGCGCACGAGCTACATGTTCTCGCAGCTCGACCTCGGCGTCGGCGAGACCGTGTACGGGCTGGGTGAGCGCTTCGGTCCGGTCGTCAAGAACGGCCAGACCATCGACATCTGGAACTACGACGGCGGGACCTCCAGCGAGCAGGCCTATAAGAACGTCCCGTTCTACCTGACCAACCGCGGCTACGGCGTCTTCGTGAACGACCCCGGCCACGTCTCGTTCGAGGTGGGCAGCGAGGCCGTCGAGCGCGTGCAGTTCTCGGTCAAGGGTGAATCGCTCGAGTATTTCCTCATCTACGGCCCCACGCCCAAGGAGATCCTCGAGAAGTACACGGCCCTCACCGGTCGGCCGGCAGCGGTGCCGGCGTGGACCTACGGGCTGTGGCTGTCGACGTCGTTCACCACCGACTATGACGAAGAGACCGTCAACCGGTTCGTCGACGGAATGATCGACCGGGATCTCCCGCTGTCGGTGTTCCACTTCGACTGCTTCTGGATGCGCGGCTTCAATTGGTGCGACTTCGAGTGGGACCCGCAGGTCTTTCCAGACCCGGAAGGGATGCTCCAGCGGCTGCACGACAAGGGTCTCAAGGTGTGCGTGTGGATCAACCCGTACATCGCACAGGAGTCCCCGCTCTTCGCCGAGGGCATGGCGGCCGGCTATCTGGTCAAGCGCCGGGACGGATCGGTGTGGCAGTGGGACCGCTGGCAGGCGGGCATGGGTCTGGTCGACTTCACCAACCCCGCCGCGGCGGAGTGGTTCAAGAACCACCTGCGCCGTGTCGTCCGTCAGGGTGTCGACGCATTCAAGACCGACTTCGGCGAGCGCATCCCCGTCGATGTGGCCTATGCCGACGGCTCGGACGGCGAGCGCATGCACAACATGTACACGCACCTGTACAACAAGGCCGTGCACGAGGTGCTCGTCGAGGAGCTCGGCGAGGGACAGGCCACCCTGTTCGCCCGTTCCGCCACCGCCGGCGGCCAGCAGTATCCCGTGCACTGGGGCGGCGACTCGACGTCGTCCTTCCCGTCGATGGCCGAGACGCTTCGCGGTGGCCTGTCGCTGGCGTTCAGCGGCTTCGGCTACTGGAGCCACGACATCGGCGGTTTCGAAGGCACCCCCGACCCTGCGGTCTTCAAGCGGTGGATCGCGTTCGGCCTACTCTCGAGTCACAGCCGCCTGCACGCGAGCGAGTCGTATCGGGTGCCCTGGGTGTTCGACACCGACGAGTCCGACCCGCAGAGCGCGGTCAACGTGCTGCGCCGCTTCACCGGCCTGAAGGCCGAGCTCATGCCCTACCTGCTCGCCGCGGGCATCGAGACGCATGAGCGGGGCATCCCGACCATGCGCCCGATGCTTCTCGAATTCCCCGAGGATCCCGCGGTCGAGCACCTCGAGCGCCAGTACATGCTCGGTGCAGACCTGCTCGTGGCCCCGGTCTTCTCCGAGGGCGGCGACGTGTCGTTCTACCTCCCCGACGGGGACTGGATCCGGGTCCTCACGGGCGAGCGCGTCTCGGGCGGACGCTGGCTGCGCGAAGTCCACGAGTACACCTCGGTCCCGCTGTTCCTGCGGCCGGGTGCGGCGATCCCGCTCGGCAGCCAGTCCGCCCGCCCCGAAGACGCCACCACGACCGCCATCCTCGTCCACCCCGACTTCGAAGGCTCGCGAGTGGTGCGCTCGATCGATGGCGAGTTCACCGTGACCCGCGACGGCGACCAGATCGTGGTGTCGGGCGCTCCCGGAGACTGGAGCGTGCAGATCGCCGGTCAGGATGCCGCGGCATCGGTCGACGGCGTCGCCGGCACGACGGTGATCTCGGCGTGACCACCCGCGCCGGGAGCGACGGCGCGGCCGTCGTCGCTCCCGTGCGCGTCCTCGTGATGGGGGTCTCGGGATCGGGTAAGTCCACGGTCGGCCGTGCGCTCGCCGAACGACTCGGCGGTGTGTTCATCGATGCCGACGACCTGCATGATCCGGCAGCCCGAGCCAAGATGGCTGGTGGCACACCACTCACCGATGAGGACCGATGGCCGTGGCTCGCTCGCGTCGCCGTCGCGATGAACGCCGCCGCGGTGGCGTCCCCCGCGGTCGTGGTGGCTTGCTCGGCATTGCGGAAGACCTATAGGGATGCCATCCGGGGCGCGAGCGAAGGCCCGGTCGTCACCGTCCACCTCGACCTCGACCGCGAGTCGCTCCACGCCCGTATGACCGCTCGCGAGCACTTCATGCCCGCAACACTGCTGGACTCGCAGCGCTCAACCCTCGAATCGCTCGGCCTCGATGAGGTCGGCATCCAGATCGATGCGTCGATGTCCATCGATGCAATCGTCGATGCTGCCACGACGACCCTGCGCCTCGGGTGTAGTCGTCCGTCGTAGAAGCACTGGGGGCGCCTCCGACGGATCAGCGGCGGCCTGAACTCCAGGGTCAGCCGCGCGTAACGGTCCCCTCATCGTTCGATGCCCTGACGGGGATCCGGCGCAGTGCTGATCAACTGAAGCTGGAGGCCATCGCGCCGATGAGAACTGCGGCTAGCGGCGCTGTGAGGATCCCTAGCGTGATGGGCCAAGCGCGCGGGTTGCGGCGCCGCAGGGGTGTCAGCCAATAGGCAGCTTCTGCGGCGCCGACGACCCAGAAGGCGGTGGCGATCGCGCCGCGCGGAAGCATCGTTCCGTTCTCGATCACGGCCAGCGCCGTTGAGGTGCCGAGCCAATACGCCCCTGCAGCGATCGCGAGCAGCGCCAGCGCCATTATGATCCGCAGAAGTGGTGAGCGGCTGATCGCGACGGTCATCCGCATGAGCCCGTCCATGACCCGCGACCACAACCCGGGTCGAACGGTGGCCGCGCTCACGCCGGGTGCCCAGCCGTGCAACTGCGCGAGGAATCGGTGCCGGCGACGGTACATGGACGCCGGCAAGAACGAGCTTGACTTCAGCATGATCGGAGTCAGCGTGCTCCATCGATCGGGCGCCCCTGGCAGCGACCACCGAACCATCGGCCACTCGAGATCGGCCCGATCGACGGACAGAATCGCGGCACGCGGGATCCGTCGAGTGCGGAGGAAGCCGACGATGTGCAGCATCTCCGAATCAAAGCTGACACGCGCGATCACGCAGCGTGCAGCCCCCCATGCACTGACGGCGACTGCCCCCATCGCGAGGAGCGCGAGCCACACACTTCGAAGATCCCACGCCGCGTAGATCAAGACGAGCCCGAGGCCGACGCCGATCACGCACGCCGAGAAATTCATCGCGGTGATGCCACGCTCAGGGCGAAACACTCCCGAGGATGCTGCCATCGCCGCCTGCCTTCCCACTCAGCCCGAGACATCCTCGCATTCCGGACAACCAGGCGACGCACAACGGCCGCGCCTTGTGGACAACTCCGCACGAGGGTTGGTCGCCGGTCCACATCTCGCGGCCACGGTTCAACTCCAGCGACAGCCAGTCATGACGAGCTCATGAGGGCGCGGCTGCGGTATGGGCCCCCATCAAGCGGGCCGCTCAGAAGCACCTGATCTTGAATGTCGGGTATCGCTACAAGGCTCGTGCACAATGCACCCGTTTGCGCGCGAACACGTCCCTCAACCGGTCAGTGCCCGGATAGTCGCTCGCGTGCAGGTGCGGAGGCTGCCGTCGAGTCGAGCGGTTCAATTCTGGTCGACGCAGGAAGCGGATTCGACGCCTTCGCCCGTCAGTCGCGCCTGCGCGGAGCCGGAGTCGAAGGGACGTCAGGAAGAACTGAGTGCGCTGATGCGGCGGTCGCGATCGGCATTTGGACGGCCTCGTGACCGTCATCGCCACGGGAGTGCTCGCCCTCGTCGCGGCTTGAGTCGCCGCGGCGGGTTGTGATAGTCGCCCTTGACCACGCGCCTCCCCATCTACAACACTTGCGCACACATCGACGAGACGTTCCTGGTTCGCAGTGCGGAGGGGGAGATGACGCGGAGATTCGCCGGCATGGACAGCGTTCCGCTGGGTGGCTCGGGTCTGCTCGTGAGTCCCCTCGGCTACGGTTCGATGCCACTCGGGGGGGTGTATGGCCCCGCGTCCGAGGCTGAGTCGATGGCCCTCGTGCGACATGTGCTCGATTCCGGCGTGAGCATGATCGACACCTCGTCTTTCTACGGGGATGGGGACGTCGAGCGGCTGATCGGGCGCACCGTCCGAGGCCGTCGAGACGAAGTGCAGCTCGCCACGAAATTCGGCATGCGCGGGCCGGGATTCGGTAGGCCCGAGAAAGTCCGAGAGGCTCTGCACGACAGCCTTCGGCTCCTCCAGTCGGACTACATCGACATCTTCTACCTCCACCAGATCGATCCCGAGACGCCGATCGAAGACACGGTGGGCGAACTGGGATCCTTGGCGGCAGAAGGAAAGATCACCGCGGTAGGACTGTCGGAGATCACTCCGAACACCCTGCGCCGCGCTCACGCGACGTACCCGATCGCGGCCGTGCAGCAGGAGTACTCGCTGCTGGCTCGCGACATCGAAGCCGAGCTTCTGCCGACGGTGCGTGAGCTCGGGATCACGCTCGTCGCGTACAGCCCGCTCGGGCGGGGGTTGCTGACCGGGCGCATCCGTCGTCCCGGCGACCTGCCGTCGGACGATCCGCGTCGAGCGGCGTATCCGCGTTTCGCGGGGCGCGACCTCGCCCGCAACCTGCGCGCCGCGTCGCGGTTGTTCAAACTCGCGGAGGCTCTCGACGCGACGCCCGCCGAACTCGCGCTGGGCTGGGTGATGGCCGCGCACATGGTTCCGATACCGGGCACGCGAAGCATCGCGCATTTCGACGAGAACATCGAGGCGGCCGTGAGTCAGCAGGACATCGCGGTTACCCATCGGCTCAGCCGAATGTTCCCGATCGGGGTTGCCAGCGGCGACCCGTATGCGCCGCAGTACCAGCAGCGGCTTGACGAAGCGCCCTGAGCATTCCCAGGAGAATCCGACCTCGTCGCGGTGGCGGTACTCCGCTAGCGTCAAGGCAGCGACACGCCCGCACGCGCAAGAGGAGCGCCAGTGAACGACCCGACCCCTCGTCGCGACCGACTCGCGATCGTCACCGGTGCCACCGGCGCGATCGGCAGTGCGATCTCGCGGCGACTCGTGGCGGACGGCGCGAGGGTCGCGCTCTTCGCTCGCAACGACCGGAGGCTCGAACGTCTCGAGCAGGCCATCGGTGCTCCGGAACGGGTGCTTCGAAGTCGCGGCGACGTGACGCAGGCCTTCGACCTCGTCGAGGCGCGCGACGCGGTCCGCGATCGCTTCGGCGCTGACCCCGACCTGGTCGTCGTCAGCGCAGGAACCTTCCGGGCATCCTCGTTCGAGGCGGCCGTGCCGTCGGAGTGGGACGCCATGATCGGCACCAACATCCAGGGCGTCCTGCACACCGTGCAGACCTTCTCCGAGGGCGTACACGCCGCCGCCGAAGAAGGGCGCGCGGCCGACATCGTGCTCATCGGATCGGCGATCGCCGAGAAGCGCACGACCGCGTTCGCGGTGTACTCGGCGATCTCCGCGGCCGTCGAGCAGCTCGCCAAGCACCTGCGCGACGAGTTCGGCGCCCGCGGCGTGAGGGTGCACCATATTGCCCCCTACTACGTCACTTCTCAGCTGGGCGCAGACATGTCGGATGCCGAGTGGTTTCGCGAAGTGCAGTCCCAGTTCGTCGAGTACGAGTCCATCGCACCGGAGTCGGTCGCAGACCTCGCCTCGTTCATGGTGTCGCTCCCTGCCCGCGCGAACTTCGCCGAGGCCACGATCCGTCCTTTGAAGAGCTGACATGGCGCCCGCGATCTCGTCCCGAATGAGTGAGTTCGTCCGCTCCGAGAGCGCGGGGGCGGTCGCCCTCGTGGTGGCCACGGCTGTGGCGCTCGGATGGGCGAATGCGTTCGCGTCGAGCTACGACGAGTTCTGGCACACCGACATCGCGTTGATAGTCGGCGACGGCGCCCTGTCGATGTCGTTGCAGCACTGGGTCAACGACGCAGCCATGGTGCTCTTCTTCTTTCTCGTGACACTCGAGGTGAAGAAGGACATCGTGCTCGGCGAGCTCCGGGAGTGGCGGCGTGCGAGCCTCCCCGTGATCGCGGCTGTCTGCGGGCTCGCGGTTCCCGCAGTGCTGTTCGTCGCGGTCACGGCGGGAACCGCGAACACGGATGCCTGGGGCGTTGTCATCTCGACCGACACGGCGTTCGTCGTCGGTATCCTCGCGGCGTTCGGCAACCGCGTGCCCGTTCAGCTGCGCGTGTTCCTGCTCACCCTCGCCGTCGTCGACGACGTCGGCGCGCTGGCGGTCATCGCCATCTTCTACACGGATGGGCTTCAGCCGTGGTGGCTGCTCGCCGCCGCCGTGGTGTCGGCGCTGATCTGGCTCGTGCAGCGCGCCCGAGTCTGGCGGGCGAGCATGTACATCACCCTCGGCGTTGTGCTGTGGTTCACGATCCTGGAATCGGGCGTGCATGCGACGATCGCGGGGGTCGTGCTGGCGCTGCTCCTGCCTGTGTACCCACCTAGACGAGAGACGATCGATCGCGCGGAGACCTTGACGCAGGGTTTTCGCCGCACGCCGAACGCGGAGCGGGGAGTGGCTGCCGCCGACGGCATCCTGAGTGCACTGTCGATCAACGATCGCTTCCAGCTGTCGCTGCACCGCATCGTCGCCCTCGTCATCGTGCCGGTCTTCGCCCTCGCCAACGCGGGAGTCCGGATCACCCCGGAGTCACTCGAGCACGCCTTCACCTCGCCTCTGACGTGGGGCGTGATCGTGGGCCTCGTAGTCGGCAAATTCGTCGGTGTGACGGCGTCGGTCCTGATCGGCAAGCGTCTCAAGGTCGGCGAGCTCTCGGAGGCGCTTCACTTCCGTCACATCGCGTCGGGATCGCTGCTCACCGGCATCGGGTTCACGATCTCGCTCTTCATCGTCGACCTCGCCATCGAGGACCCGATCGCGCAGTCCGACGCGCGGATCGGAATCCTCACAGCCTCCCTGCTTGCCGCCGCCCTCGCCGTCGCGGCGCTGTGGCTCGCCGCGCGATATGACGCGGCCCATGCCCCTGCCCGCATGACCCTCGCCCACCCCATCGAGCCGGAACGCGATCACATCCGGGGTCCGCTCGACGCGGGCCACACCCTCGTCCAGTACGGGTCGTTCGGGGGAGTGGACGACCTCAGCACCGAGGAGGTGCTGAATCAGGTCGTGGACTACTTCGAAGGCGATCTCTGCCACGTGTTCCGGCACGCACCGCCGAGCGCCGAGGGCGCGCCGGAACAGACCGCCGAAGTGCTCGAGTCGGTAGCGGCGCAAGATCGGAGGCTGTTCTGGCCCATGCGGCACGAGCTCAATCAGATCAGCGAGCACCGTGCGCTCGACGCGCGGGAGCTTCTGCGCGCGGCCGTCAACGTCGGCGCGAACCTGTCCCGCGTGGAGAGCGATCTGCGACGCAGCACGCGTCGCGCGCGTGTGCAAGAAGACTTCACGGACGGCGAAGCGATGGGCCTGGGCAACCCGCCGATCCTCTTCGTCAACGGCGTCATCTACGGCGGTGAGATCGCCCCTGACGCGATCATCGCCGACCTCATCGCGACCCGCCCCGCGGGGGCTCCCGCGCAGGCGGAGGAGCGGCTGCGATGAGCGACGCGCCACACGTCGTCAGCGGCGGAGCATCAGGCCTCGGGCGCGCCACCGTCGAGCTGCTGCTGGCACGGGGCGAGCACGTGATGGTGATCGATCGCGCGCCGGAGCCTCCGGACCTGGCCGGCCGCGTCGCCTACGTGCGACACGATCTGCACGACTTGGAGGGGCTGCCCGTCGCGCTCGGCCACACCCTGGGCGAGGATCCATCAGTGCGCTCCGTCGTGGCGTCGGCAGGTCTCGGACTCTCGGATCACTTCGCGTCGACTCCCGTCGCGCAGTGGCGCGATGTCATCGACACCAACATCACGGCGGCTGTCGCACTGATTCAGGCTCTTGTGCCAGCACTGGCGCGCGAGGCGGCGGCATCCGGATCTGCCGATGTCATCACAATCGGGTCAGTCGTCGATGAGAATTTCTATCCCGGATCGACGGTGTACGGGGTGACCTCGGCGGCGTTGCGGATGCTGTCGCGCCACCTGCGTCAGGAACTGCGAGAACTCGGCATCCGCGTCGCAAACGTGGCGCCGGGATACGTGCGATCGCCCTGGGCGGAAGCCCTGACGCTCACGTCGGAGGACTACCAGCGACTCGGCCCCGACCTCATCACGATCGACGACGTCGCCGCGATCCTTGACTACGTCCTGCACCGACCCGACGGTGTCGTCGTGCACGACATCGTCGCGGTGTCGACGAAACAAGGATGGGGATAGCCGGGCTCGATGCCCGGGTCGTATGATGCGCGCATGACAGGCGCGGCCCGACCCGAACCTGCCCTCGTCCTCACCGGCGCCACCAGCGGCATTGGCGAGGCGAGCGCCCGCAAGCTCGCACGACGATCGAACCGTCTCATCGTTCAGGGCCCCGAGTCGATGGAGTCCGTCGCGGGCCTGCTCAGCCAGCTGAACGAGGGTCGCGACGACCCCGTCGTGTACATACAAAGCGACTTCGCCGATCTGAGCGCCGTGCGAGAGGCCGCCCGGCGCATCCGTCAAGCCGCGGGTGGCCCCCTCGCCGGGCTCATCAACGATGCGGCGATTCCGGGTCCGGCGCGCCGTGCCGTCACGGGTGACGGTCACGAGCGCGCGCTGCAGATCAACTTCCTCGGACCGGTGCTGCTCACCGAGACGCTGCGCGACACGATCGCCCCGACGGGGCGCATCGTCAACGTGGCCTCGGCCACGCATGAGATGGCCCCGCTCGACCTCGACGATATCGAGCTCGAACGGGGCTACTCCGAAGTCCGGGCCTACGCCCGAACGAAGCTCGCGCTCATTCTCTACACACGCTGGTGGTCGCGGCATCGCCCGACCGAAGCCACCGCGGTCAGTCTGCACCCCGGCGTCATCGAGACGGATCTCCTGCGCGCGATGTTCGGATCCATCGGAACCGGGGTGGACCGCGGCGCCTCGAACGTCCTGCACGCCCTGGATGCTCCGGCGGCCAGCGGCCAGTATTTCGACGAATCGAAGGCCGCGTCGCCGAGTGTGGAGGCGCAGGACGCGGGGCTCGCCGACGCACTCATGGACTGGACCCACGCTCAGCTCGAGGGCGCCTGATGCGGATCGCGATCGTCGGCACCGGCCTGCTCGGGCGCACGCTCGGCGCCGCGTGGACGCAGCACGGCCACGAGGTCGTTCTGGGGTCGCGTGATCCCGCGGCGTTCCGGTCAGATGACTTCATCGTCACGAAAGTCGCGGATGCCGCCAGTCGGGCCGACCTGGTCGTGAACACCGTGCCGGGCATACACGCGGTCGCCGCACTCACGGCGCAGCCCCAGGGGTGGCTGGACGACAAGGTGCTGCTCGACGTGTGCAACCCGGACGACGGCGACGGCGAGGTCGAGCGCTCACAGCCCGAGAGCATCGCTGAGCAGCTGCAGGCAGCTCTTCCAGCCGCGCGCGTGGTCAAGGCGCTCAACACGTTCAGCCGCCTCATCATGGTGGATCCCGCGCGCCTGCCTGAGCCGACGAGCGTCTTCCTCTCCGGTGACGACTCCGACGCGAAGCAGACGGTGGTCGGATTGCTGGTCGACCTGGGATGGGGTCGAGAGCAGCTCCTCGACCTTGGCCCGCTGCGCACCGCGCGCGCCACCGAAGGCATGATCGCGATGTACTACGCCGTCCGTGACGCGCTGGGCACGCGCGAGTTCAACTACCGTGTCGTTGCGATCGCCGGATCGACCGACGACGACGACCGCGAGGACGCATAGATCTGCCGAATGATCCGAGCTTCGCGCCGCGCATGGTCATGACGCGAGACCCGCCGCGCTGTCCTCGGGTCGGGTGAACTCTCGCCGGCCCCGCCAGAACACACCCTCCGGATCGAGTCGTTCGCGGATTTCGCTGACGCGCTCTCCCGTCGTGCCGGGAAACGCACGTTCCAGCGACGACCGGTGCGGGCGGCTCTCGAAGTTGCGGTAGGCCCCGTCCGCATACTCCTGCAGCGGCGCGAACGCGGCGTCGAGGCCGCGCCCGCCGTCGGGCGGGAAGGTGCTCGCGACGACCAGCACTTGCTGGTGCCGATGCGCCCAGGCAGTCGCGTCCGCGGGTACGTCGTTGACGACGCCGCCGAGCGATCGCAGTTGCACGAAGGGGGATGCCGGGTGCGCCGCGAGATCCATCACCGCTTTCGCGGTGGGGGCATCGAATGTCGGGAACAGCGCGTTGGTCGTGTTCGACGGCTGCTGGCCGACATTCGAATGCAGTTGATCCGCGCTGATGAGCGCGCTGTACGGCGCAACGCTCGCCTGCAGTCCGAGTGTGCGGACTCCTAGCTGCGCGAGCGGTTGGACGAGGCGACGAATCTCGTGCTGATCGTCGCTCGCTACCACTGCCGTCAGCTGCAGCACGAAGCCGCTTGCGCCCTGCGAGAAGAGCAGCCCGTTCGTCGTGAGTTCGCGCGGTGCCTGCGAGAGATGCTCCGACCATCGGCGCAGCGTGTCACCACCGGCATCTGCTTCGACCACGACCTGGGCGATTCCGATGTCGCCCAGGGGCATTGCGTCGATGTCGAACGACGTCACGATCCCGAGTGCGT
The DNA here is from genome assembly GCF_042793475.1 of Microbacterium sp. NPDC056569. Taxonomy (NCBI): domain Bacteria; kingdom Bacillati; phylum Actinomycetota; class Actinomycetes; order Micrococcales; family Microbacteriaceae; genus Microbacterium; species Microbacterium sp. NPDC056569. Next base: position 37,106 of record NZ_JBHTUV010000025.1, read on the forward strand.
CGCCCGCGCCGCGCAACGCCCACAGCAGTTCGGGCTGCGTGTGGTCGACGCGGATGATCTCTCCGGATGCCGTCACGACGGCCGCAGCGCGGACGCGGTCGATCGTGAGCCCGAACGATCGCGTGAGCCAGCCGACGCCGCCGGCGACGGCGAGGCCGCCTACCCCGACGTTGCCGTGGTCACCCGAGCTGATCGCCAGGCCGAGGGGCGCGAGGCGAGCCGCGACTTCGCCCCATCGTGCACCGGCCCCGATGCGCACGAGGGGTGTGTGGATCACGGTCACTTCGCGGAGCGCCCCGACGTCGATGACGATTCCGCCGTCGTTCGATGCGGTGCCCGCAAGTCCATGACCGCCGCTGCGAACCGACAGCACGCGTCCGCTCGCTGCGGCGTATCGCACAGCGGCTGCGACTTCATGCTCGTCTCGAGGTCGCAGCACGAGCTCCGGGCGACGAGTGGTCGTGTAGGTGGACCGCAGCGCAGGATACTCCGGATGCCCGGCGCGAACAGCGCGCGTCTCGAGCTCGGGTGGCAGGACCGGCAGCGTCATCATGCCACCCTCCGTCGCAGCTGGTCGACGCGCTCGCGGACGCCCCGGACCACCTCGCGGGCAAAAACCTCCAGCTGCGCGACGGGATCCGTCGCCGGCCAGAAGATGAACGTGTCGAAACCGAGCTCTACCGCCCATCGCGAGAGCGTCTCGATCCACAGGTCGACCGAGCCGAGCAAGCCGCCTCGCCCGCTGAAGGGCCCGATCGCACCGATGACGTTGTAGATGCGCCGCACGTCGCGGGGGTCGCGGCCGGCCTCACGCGCCGCCGTGTCGATCGCGGCTTGGCGCTCGGGCACCTCGTCGGGGGCGACGTAGATGTTCAACGGGCAGATCCATCCGTCGGCGGCCCGACCGGTGACGGCGAGCATGCGCGGCTTCTGGCTCCCGAGCCACACCTCGACGGGCTGCGGAGGCACAGGACCCGACTGGTATCCCTCGATGCGGTGTTGCGGGGTCACGAGGCGCACGCCGTCACCACGCAGGGCGCTGTGCAGAACCGCGAGGCTCTGCTCGGTGTAGCGCACCATCTCGGCGCCGGAGTGCGGCTCACCACCCATCGCGGCGACGCCGTGCGCGGTGGCGCCGCCGCCCACGCCGAGCGTCACGCGCCCGGGCGCAAGGGTCGCGAGCGACGCAGCCGCCTTCGCTAGCATCGTGGGCGGTCTCAGCTGAAGATCGGCGACGTCGGGTGTCACGCCGATCTGTGTCGTGTTCGCTGTGAGCCACGTCAGCAGCGCCCACAGGTCGAGGTGGGTGGGTTGATAGGGGTGATCCTGAACGGCGAGGTAGTCGAGCCCCGCCCGGTCGGCTGTCTGCGCGAGTCGCAGAGTGCCGTCGAGGTCGGCGGCACCTGGATCGATGCTCACGCCGAACCGGAGGGTGTGTCCATAGTCCATCCCAAGATCATCGCCGCGAAGGTGCCGGGTTGCAATCGAGCCATTAGGAACTTACTATTGGTAAGTATGGCGGAACCTACGATTCTCGATGAGGAGGCATGTCGCGGATTTCAGCACGCGATCGAGCTGGTGGGTCGGCGCTGGAGCGGAGCGATCATGCTCTCCATCTCGCGTGGAGCGGAAAGGTTCGGCGAGATCCTCCACTTCGTGGACGGGCTCTCCGACCGGCTCCTCTCCCAGAGGTTGAAGGAGCTGGAAGCCGAGGGGCTCGTCATCCGGACCATCGTTCCGACGCGTCCCGCACACTCGCTCTACACGCTGTCGTCGAAGGGATCGACACTCATGGCGGCGATGCAGCCCCTCGTGCAATGGGGTGTCATTGCGCGGCGCGAACGAAGCGACTCCCGAGCGTAGCGATTGCGGCGCGGAATGGGTCCGCTTTCGCACACTGCGCGAATAGGGATCCGAGTGATCGGAGGCGTGTCCTTCTGCAGCGCCGCATCGCTGAGGGTCTGCGCCGAAACTCGCGCGCCATCCGGTGCACTATGGGTCACCCATCGGCCGGTCGTAGAGGGCGGGCACACCCCTTTGCGTCCCACGGCCCTGGACGTCGCCTGACCCGGCCGTTCACTCACTAGCTGTATTCGTTTCGAATGGAGACTCCAAGCTGCCGCCGATGGAGAAGTTTCGGCGATTTGCCGCGATCGTGAGTGCTGTTTCCGGACTACCTCAGCCTCAGGCGCGGTCGGTGGCGCGGGCGATGCCCCGCAGCTCGTGCTGCACGTAATCGCCCACCCGTACCGGGGAATCGAGAACCGAGACAGCCGTGTAATAGTGCTCGAGTCGTCCGTCCCACGTGATCACCGCGGGCTTATGCGCGTACAGCGCGTCGATGTTGCTCGCTGCTGCTGCCACCCTTCGGCGATCGCGGCAACGGCGTGCACCACCTCGCCCCCGGAGACCGGTTCGGAGGAAGCCGTTCCGTTCGAAGGTGCGCCGCTGGTCGTGGCACAGCCGCTGAGGACCAGTGCGGCGGAGAGCGCGGCGATGGCGAAAGCGCGCAAGGGCCTGTGTGGATTTCGTGTCATGAGAGATGCCGTTCGTGAGGACTGTGGAAGCGCAGAGGGATGATGCGCGGGAGCGCGTCGTCAGCTTGAAGGGCCTCCTCCGCTGCCGAGAAGCGTCGCCGTCGCCCGCCGTCATGCACAGACGCGCGCCGTCACATTCCCCGCCGGCGCGTCATACCGCTCGAGTCGCCATTTGTCGCATCGTCCAGCAATCCCGAATGCAACTTGGATAACCCTCGGTGACTGTCGGTTTCCGGTCTTGACGAGCGACTAGGGCGGCTGCGTGGACGCTTCTACTGTCGCCGGTGGGACCCCATAGGGTCCGCTCGGACGGCGAGTCCCGCCGCCCGAATCGTGCGGGATCGATCGCGCTCGCATGATGCCCCCCCACCCACAGCACTGCCGAACGAAGGCGACACCGTGAACAAGATCCGCACTGCGACAGCACTCACAACCCTGGGACTCGTGGCCGCGATGATGGCCGGCTGCGCCTCCGCCGCAGCGG
>NZ_JBHTUV010000026.1:0-16779 GCF_042793475.1 Microbacterium sp. NPDC056569
CGTGCGCCCCCCCCCGCGACAGCGCTATGGTGAGCGCAGACGGCGCGCTGGGCGCCGGTACCTCGCATTCACGAAAGGCACACGATGCGCATCATCGAGGCCGTGACCACCGGCTATGAGTACCAGGGGTTCTGGGGATCCTTCTGGGACATCATCTGGTGGTTCCTCTGGATCTTCTTCTTCATGGCGTACCTGTTCGCGCTGTTCGCCGTGATCGCCGACCTGTTCCGCGACCACAAGCTGAACGGCTGGTGGAAGGCCGTGTGGATCATCTTCCTGATCTTCGTGCCCTTCCTGACGCTGCTCGTCTACCTCATCGCGCGCGGCAACGGCATGGCCAAGCGCAGCGCGAAGGAGGCTTCGGAGCTGCAGAGCGCACAGGACGCCTACATCAAGTCGGTCGCTGGCACCGGCGCGAGCCCGGCCGAGGAGATCGCCAAGGCGAAGGGTCTCCTCGACGCCGGAACGATCACGCAGGCCGAGTACGACGCGCTGAAGGCCAAGGCCCTGAGCTGAGCGGCGACCCGCCGATCGTCGCGGGCTGACTCGCGGAGTCCGCGGTCACGGAGCGCCCTCGTCCGCCCTCACGGGTAGACGGGGGCGCTTCCCGTTGCACGGTCGATGATGCGCGCGACCATGGCGTCGGTCGTCGTGTTCTCGCCCGGCTGATTGGGCTTGCCGAGGCCGTGGTAGTCGCTGGAGCCCGTCACGATCAGGTCGCGCTCGCGACACAGGTCCCGCAGCGTGGTGAGAGCGGGGTCGCGGTTCTCGCGGTGACCCAGTTCGAAGCCGGCGAGGCCGGCCCGCAGCATCCGTTCCAGGAGCTTCATCGGAAGAAGCCCCGCTCGTCCCGCGGGGTGGGCGATGACGGGCACTCCCCCGGCCCCGGCGACGAGCCGCACGGCGGTGACCGGATCCGGGGCGTAGAGGGCGACGTAGTAGTCGCCGCCCGGGCTCAGGATCCCCGCGAACGCCTCGGCACGGTCTCGCACCAGCCCCCGGGCCACCAGCGCGTCGGCGATGTGCGGGCGCCCGACGGTCGCCCCGTCCGTGGTCTGCTCCAGGATGTCGTCCCACACGAGGTCGTAGTCGCGCGCGATGCGATCGGCCATCAGCCGGGCGCGATCCAACCGCGAGGAGCGGATGCGGGCGGTCTCCGCGCGCAGCGCGGGCTCGTCGGGATCGGGCAGATACGCCAGCACGTGGACGCTGCGCCACTCGTGCCGCGCCGAGAGCTCCATGCCCGGGACGAACGTCATGCCGAGCGACGTCGCGGCCTCGGCAGCCTCGGCCCACCCCGACGTGGTGTCGTGGTCGGTGAGCGCGGCCGTGCGCACACCGTGGCGGTGCGCCGACGCCATCACCTCGGCGGGCGGCTGCGTGCCGTCGGAGTTCGCGGAGTGCAGATGCAGGTCGCTCGGTCCTTCGAACCGCCGGGCCCCCTGGTCCTCAGACTCCGCGCGTCGCGCCGGCGACGTGTGGAGAGGACGTGCGGCGGGTCCGGGCATCCTCCGAGCGTAGCGCGGGGCTGAGTCGCGCCACGCCCGGTGCGCTGACGGATCTCCCAGCCTGCTCGCATAGAGTCGCGGTCGTGCTTCGCCTGCTCGGGATCCTCATCACCGTGCTGTGCGCGATCGCTGCAGCGGTGCTGACCTTCCCCGGCTTCTTCCGCGTCGAGCGCATCTATCCGATCGCCCAGATCGTCTCCTTCCGCGGCGTGCTCGCGCTCGCATTCGGCCTGGCGACGCTGCTCGGACTCCTCCTGGCGATCGCCCGCCCCATCAGGGCGTTCGCCTTCTCGATCGCCATCGCCGCCGGCATCGCGACAGTCGCGAACGTCGCCGTGCTGACGTCCCGCGGTGGACTGGGCAGCGACCCGCTGCCGCCGAAGACCGACGCGTCCATCCGTGTGATGACCTGGAACACCGCCGGCCCGGCGACGCCGCCCGAGACGATCGCGAAGATCGCTGTCGCGATGGACGCCGACATCGTGGCACTGCCCGAGACCACCATCGAGACCGGGGAGAGCGTCGCCATCGCGATGCGCGACCTCGGGCACCGCATGTGGGCGCACCACGCGTCCGATCCGTCGACGGAGTGGGACGCCGGTTCGACGACGCTGCTGATCTCGCCCGAACTGGGCGATTACGCCGTCATCGAGTCGTCGCTCGACGGCAGCAGCAACACGTCGACCGTCCCGAGCGCGGTGGCGATGCCGGTGTCGGGCGAAGGTCCGATCGTCGTCGCCGTGCACGCCGTGGCCCCCCGCCCCAGCTACATGCAGAACTGGCGCGACGACCTGCAATGGCTGGCCGACCAGTGCGGCGACGGCAACGTGATCATGGCCGGCGACTTCAATGCGACGGTCGACCACATGTCCGGCCTCGGGCTCGACGGCGCCACCCTCGGCCACTGCACCGACGCCGCCGTCGAGACCGGCAACGGCGCGCTCGGCACCTGGTCCGCCGACATCCCCGCCATCCTCGGCGCTCCGATCGACCACGTGATGGCCACTCAGCAGTGGCGCGCGACCGGATCTCTGGTCGTGCGCTCGCTCGACGACTCCGGCTCCGACCACCGGCCGCTCATCGTCCAGTACGACCCCGCCGGCTGACCTGCCCGAGCTCCCGGCCCCGTGCGAGACTGGGAGGCATGAGCAGCGCAGCCAGCGAGCAGTCCACCGGAGCCACGAGCACCACCGAGACCTCGACCCCGACCTCGACCAGCACGAACCGCCGTCAGCCGTACGGTCAGGGCTTCCTCGACACGATCTCCACCGGCTGGGCCGAGCGCCCCGAGTCCACTCCCCCGGCACGCGCACAGGCGGCGTTCACCGCCGCGCGCCGCGAAGCCGTCTCGGCGGCATTCCCCGGCAAGCGCCTCGTGATCCCCGCGGGCGACCTCGCGCAGCGCAGCAACGACACCGACTACCCGTTCCGTGCGCACTCGGCGTTCTCGCACCTGACCGGGTGGGCATCGGACTCCGAGCCCGGCGCCGTGCTCGTGTTCGAGCCGCGCTCGGCCGGTGGCCACGACGTGACGCTGTACTTCCGCGAGCGCGCCGACCGCACGACGAGCGAGTTCTACTCGGATGCCTCGATCGGCGAGTTCTGGATCGGCCCGCGGCCCGCGCTCGCCGGCGTCGCGTCCGATCTCGGCCTGGCGACGGCGCACATCGACGAGTTCGAGGGCGGCGACGGCGACGTCGTCCTCGACGAGGACGACGACCTCACGCGGTTCGTGTCGGAGCTGCGCCTCGTGAAGGACGCCTACGAGATCGGACAGATGGAGCTCGCCGTCCAGGTCACCGCGTCCGGCTTCGACGACATCGTCGCGAACCTGCCCGCGATCGTCGAGCACCCGCGTGGCGAGCGCGTGGTGGAGGGGGTCTTCCACCAGCGTGCGCGCAGCGACGGCAACGCGGTGGGCTACGACACGATCGCGGCATCCGGCCCCCACGCGTGCTACCTGCATTGGACGCGCAACGACGGGGCCGTGGTGCCGGGCGACCTGATCCTCATCGACGCGGGCGTCGAGGTCGACAGCCTCTACACCGCCGACATCACCCGCACGCTGCCGGTGAGCGGCCGCTTCACCGACGTGCAGCGCAAGGTGTACGAGACCGTGCGCGAGGCGGCGGACGCCGCCTTCGCGGTGGCGAAGCCGGGCGTGAGGTTCCGCTCGATCCACGAGGCGGCCATGGAGGTCATCGCGACGCGGGTCGCGGAGTGGGGACTGCTGCCGGTGACCGCTGAGGAGGCGCTCGACGCCGACAGGGGCGGCCACCACCGCCGCTACATGGTCCACGGCACGAGCCACCACCTCGGCATCGACGTGCACGACTGCGCGCAGGCGCGCCGCGACATGTACTACGACGGCATCCTCGAGCCGGGCATGGTCTTCACGATCGAGCCTGGCCTCTACTTCCAGATCGACGACCTCACCGTGCCCGAGGAGTACCGCGGCATCGGCGTGCGCATCGAGGACGACATCCTCATGACCGCCGACGGTCCGGTCAACCTGTCGGCCGCGATCCCCCGCACCGCCGACGAGGTCGAGGCCTGGATCGCCCGCGGCGGTCGCTGAACCTCGTGGCGTACACCTCTCCGGCGTCCTTCACGACGCGCCCGACGCTGACGGGCACGTTCGGCATGGCGGCGTCGACGCACTGGATCGCGACGGCGACCGCGCAGGCTGTCCTCGAGCGCGGCGGGAATGCGTTCGACGCCTCGGTCGCCGCGGGGTTCGTGCTGCACGTCGTCGAACCCCACCTCAACGGCCCCGGCGGCGATCTCGTGGCCATCTTCCAGGAGACGGTCCCCACGGCCCCTCCACTCGCCGCCGGCGCGTCGAGCGGAGCCTCCGGCCGCGCGGGCCCGGCTGCGGCCCCGACGGTCCTCATGGGCCAGGGTCCGGCTCCCGCCGGCGCCACGATCGAGCACTACCGGGGCGAGGGCCTCGACCTCACCCCGGGCGCCGGCGGCCTGGCGGCGGCAGTGCCCGGTGCCGTCGACGCGTGGCTGCTGCTGCTGCGCGACCACGGCACGTGGGAGCTGGCCGACGTCCTCGCGTACGCCATCGGGTACGCGCGCGACGGGCACCCGCTCGCGGCCGGTGCGGCGACCACCATCGCCCGCGTCGCCGGGCTGTTCCGCGACGACTGGACGACGTCGGCCGATCTCTGGTTGCCCGACGGCGAGATCCCCGCTGCGGGCCGGATCATGCGGAACCCCGCGTACGCGGCGGTGCTCGACTCACTCGTGCACGCGTCGTGCACCGTCCGCGACGACGGTCCGGTGGGCCGGGCGGCCCGCATCGACGCCGCTCGGCGGGAGTGGAAGACGGGGATCGTCGCGCACGAGGCATCCGCATTCCTGTCGCAGCCGCACCGGCACTCGGGCGGCGGCAGCCACGCGGCCGTCATCACGGCCGACGACTTCGCCGGCTTCGACGCCGGGTACGAGCCTGCCGTCACCCGCGAGTTCCGCGGCCGCACGATCGCGAAGGCGGGCGCGTGGACGCAGGGTCCCGCCCTGCTGCAGACGCTGGGCCTGCTCGAACCCCTCGCCGACGACCTGCTCGACCCGTCGCAGGAAGCGGGTGCGCACACGATCCTCGAGGCGCAGAAGCTCGCCTATGCCGACCGCGACACGTGGTTCGGGGACGCGGAGGTCGACCTCGACGCACTGCTGTCGGCCGACTACCTCGACGAACGGCGGTCGCTGATCACTGCCGAGGCCTCGGCCGAATTCCGGCCGGGCCCCCTCCCCGGGCGCACGCCGTTCCGACCGCCGCTGCGGACGACGTACGACGCGCCCGCAGCGGGAACCGGTGAGCCGACGGTGGCCAAGACCGGCGAGACCCGCGGTGACACGTGCCACCTCGACGTCATCGACCGCTGGGGCAACATCGTCTCGGCGACCCCGTCGGGCGGCTGGCTGCAGTCCTCCCCGACGATTCCCGCGCTCGGCTTCTGCCTCGGCACACGTCTTCAGATGACGTGGCTCGAGCCGGGACATCCGTCGTCCCTCGTCCCGGGCAGGCGCCCGCGCACGACCCTCACGCCGACGCTGGTGCTGCAGGGCGGCGTTCCCGCGTTCGCGATCGGCTCACCGGGCGGCGACCAGCAGGATCAGTGGCAGCTGCTGGCCCTGCTGCGCATGCTCGTCGGCGGCTACGCGCCGCAGCAGGCGATCGACGCACCGGCCCTGCACACGACGTCGATGCCCGAGTCGTTCTGGCCGCGCACCTGGACACCCGCCGGCGCGGTCGTCGAGGACCGCCTCGGCGGGGCGGTCATCGAGGGTCTCGAGCGACGCGGCCACCGCGTCACGCGGGCCGGCGACTGGACGCTCGGCCGGGTGTCGGCCGTCGGGAGGGACGCCGCCACCGGTGTGCTCTGGGGTGCGGCCAACCCCCGCGGCATGCAGGGCTACGCCGCCGGGCGGTAGCCCTCGTTCAGGCTGCGACCGCACGGACCGCAGGCCCGACATAGCGCGCGGACGGGCGGATGATCTTGGGGTCGCGCGCCTGCTCGAGGATGTGCGCGGTCCATCCGATCGTCCGCGCCACCGCGAAGGTCGGTGTGAACATCGACCGCGGGATCCCGCACCGCTCCATCACGAGCGCCGCCCAGAACTCGACGTTCGCATGAAGCTCTCGACCCGGCTTCGCCTCCGCGAGCAGGCGCTCGGCGCCGTCCTGGAATCGGAGCGCGAGCTCGACGCGCGGACCGCCGGTGCGCAGGGCGACCCGCTTCATCAGTTCGCTGCGCGGATCGGCGGTGCGGTACACCGCATGGCCGAACCCCATCAGCCTCCGCCCCGCCGCGAGCTCGCCGCGGATCCAGGGCTCGATCCGGTCGGCGGTCGCCACCGCATCGAGCCCGTCGAGAGCCCGTGACGGCGCCCCGCCGTGCAGCGGCCCCGTCAGCGCCCCGAGAGCTCCGACGAGGCAGGCGGCAGCATCCGCCCCTGTCGACGCGATGACGCGCGCGGTGAAGGTCGAGGCGTTGAAGCCGTGGTCCATCACCGCGATGAGGTACGCGGTCAGGGCGCTCTCGGTCGCCTCGTCGGGCACACGGCCGGTCACCTGGTGGAGGTAGTTCGCGACGACGCCGCGGTCCTCCAGCACCGGCAGCGGGCGTTCGCCGCGGCTCCGCCGCCAGAGCGCACCGACGAGCGCCGGCGTCGCCGCCGCCAGCCCGATCGCGTCGGTCAGGCGCTCATCCTCGTCGAGATCGTAGAGGGGACGGATGCTGCGCCTCGCGCCCATCAGCGGCCAGGCGGCCGCGAGCCCGGCGAGCACGTCCGGCGCCACCGACGACACCGCCTCGACGACGGCGTCGACGTCGGCGCGCGCGGCGGTGGTGGCGTCCGCGACGCGCGCGGCGAAGGCCGGGCGCGAGGCATCCGTCGCGTCCTGTCCGGTCACCAGGAGCTGCCAGGCGTCCTCGAAGGTCGCGGTCTCGGCCAGCTCGATCGCGGACCGGTCGCGGTACTGGTAGAAGCCCTCCGCGCCGCGCACATCGCTCACGGTGGTCTCGGCGACGACGACGCCGGCGAGGCCGCGCGGCGCGTCGATGGCGGTGGGGCGGTTCGTCGTGGTCATGGCTGCTCCTCTCATTCGTGCGGTCGTCCTGCCGCGTCGAGCAGTCCTTCCCGCTACAGTCAGTGTCGGAACTTGATCATGCTTTCGTCAATCTTGATCGGATCAACATCGTGAGCGACCTTCCCCGACTGACCGCGGCCGAGGCGGCCGCGCGCCTCGGCGTCAAGCCCGAGTCGCTGTACGCCTACGTGTCGCGAGGGCTTCTGTCGCGCGAACGCGACGCCGCGGGATCCTCGTTCGACCCGCTCGAGGTCGAGGCGTTCGCGCACCGACGTCGGCGCTCGCCCGCCCCGGCCGCCGGCGCGGCCCCCGGTTCGTCGGCCCCCGGTACCCCGCTCATGGTGCTCGACACGACGCTCGCCCATGTCGACGACGACGAGCTGCACTACCGCGAGCGGTCTGCGGCGCGTCTCGCCCGCGAGGCGACGTTCGAGGAGACCGTGACGTGGCTGTGGGATGCCCCCTCGCTGCGCACCCCGGCTCCGGCCGACCTCGCTGTCGCCCGGCGGACGATCGCAGCGCTCGGCGACGGGGCATCGCCGCTCGACCGCCTTCTCGTCGGAGTCACAGCGCTGGCCGCCACGGATCCCCTGCGCGACGACCCGGATCCCTCGCAGCTCGTCCGGGTCGGCGCGCGGCTCGTCACGGGCCTGCCCGCCGCGCTGGCCGACACCGACGAGGCAGCGCCCGTCGCGCGGACGCTGTGGCGTGCCCTCGCCCGCGACGAGCGCCCCGACGGACCGCGCATGCTCGATGCTGCCCTGGTGCTCGTCATCGACCACGATCTCGCGGTGTCGACCCTCGCGGCGCGCGTCGCCGCTTCGGCACGCGCCTCGGGGTATGCCGTCGTGACCGCAGCGCTCGGAGCGTTCGACGCGCCGCTGCACGGCACGGCGAGCCGCGCGGCGGCGCGGTTGCTGCGGGCGGTGCGCGACGGCGACCACCCCGCGACCGCGATCGCACGAGCCGTGCGCGACGGCGGGCGGGGCATCCCGGGCTTCGGCCACCCGCTGTATGCAGCGGGCGACATGCGCGCGAGGGTGCTCCTCGAGCTGCTGCGGGAAGCGCCGGACAGCGACGGCGTCCTCGCCGCGGTGGATGCCGTCGCCGACGAGGTGGCGCGCCGCGCCGACCTCCGCCCCAACCTCGACCTGGCCCTGGCAGCCCTGACGCTCTGGGCGGGGATGTCGGACGAGGCGGGATCCGTGATCTTCGCGATCGGGCGCATCGCCGGCTGGATCGCCCACGCGATCGCCGAGTACGACGAACGCCCGATGCGCCTCCGGCCGCGCGGCCGCTACGTCGGGCCCGCTCCGGAGTGAATCCGGCGCATCCACGCCACGACCAGCGGCGCGAGCTCCGCGGCGATCTCGGCGGGCGGGCGCTTGCGCCCCTTCACCTCGAACGAGTGCCCGCCGCCGTCGATCCAGGCGATCTCGGCGACACGGCACGACGCCACGGCCTCTTCGAGCTGCGCGTGGGGGTCGATGAACGGGTCGTTCGTGCCTTCGACGAACAGCTGCGGCTGCGGCACGTCCGGAAGGTGCGCGGTGCGGACCTTGTCGGGGCTCCCCGGCGGGTGCAGCGGATAGCCGAGATACACCAGGCCCGCCGGATCGATGGCACCCTCAGCCGCGGCCATCGACGCCATGCGTCCGCCGTACGACTTGCCCATCGCGAACACGGGGAGGCCGGCACCCCGTTCGGTGAGCGCGGGTTGCACCGCGGCCCACGTGGCGACGGCATGCGCGGCGGGTCCCGGCATCCGTCTTCCGGCCTCCGAGTACGGGAAATTGAAGCGCACCGCGGCGACCCCCTCGCTCGCGAGCGCAGCTGTGAAGCCCGAGAGGAACGGATGCTGATACCCGGCCCCCGCGCCGTGTGCGACGGCCGCGACGGCCCATGCCGACTCCGGCATGACGAGGTCGGCCGACACCTCGACGGTCCCGTTCGGGAGCGCGACGGCGATCCGCGAGGATTCCGCGGCTGCGCTCATGCGCGCTCGTCGTCGGCTCGCGGAACCGGGGTGGCGTGGGTGGTCGTCGTGTCGGTGGCCTGCTCCGGGGCCGAGGCCTCGTGCGGGATGCCGGTCTGCTCCGGGGCCTCGGCGGCGCGCGGCTCGGGCGACGGGCCCGGCGCGGCAGCGGCGGGCTCGGATCCGGGCGCAGGCTCCGCGTCCGGCTGCGGCGCGACGCGCTCGCCGTATTTCGGAGGCTCGGCGGGCTGCGCGGCCGGCACGGGAGCGCCGGGTGACGTGGCAGCCGGCGCGGTTGTCGCCGACGGCGGCACCGCCGCCTGCGGGCCGAGGACCTGACGCGCACGGGTGACGCTGTTGTCGGTGACGGTGACCTCGTAGTGGTCGGCGACCACCTGCATCACCGACGCGTAGTCGCGGCGGCGACGCACGAACGAGTACGCCACGATGCTCAGCAGCATGCCGATCGCGATGCCGACGAACAGGACGCCGACGAATGCCTGGATCGGCACGGACGGCGAGCCGATCACCAGGATCGCGGAGAAGAGCAGCCCCAGGAGGAGTCCGTTCACGGCTCCGGAACGTGCGGCCGACGCGTAGCCGAGGCGACCCGTGATGCGCTCGATCGAGCGGAGGCCCTGCCCCACGATCGCGATGTCCCGCGCCGGGATGTCGGCCGCGATCAGGGACGACACCGCTTTCTGCGCCGCCTCGTATGTCGGGAAGCTCGCCACGGTCGGCCCGACCGCATCGGAACCCTGCGGAGAGCGCCCTCCCATCATGGTCATCTCCCCATCCTCCCACGGCACGCGGACTACGCTGGGACGTGTGAGCACGCAGAGGGTTTTCGTCGCGCGCCTGTCCGGGTGCTCGGTCTTCGACCCCGCCGGCGACCGTCTCGGCAAGGTCCGCGACGTCGTCGTCATCTACCGCAAGGACGATCCGCCGCGCGTCATCGGGCTCGTCGTCGAGATCCCCGGCCGACGCAACGTCTTCGTGTCGATCGGCCGCGTCACCTCCATCGCGACCGGCCAGGTGATCACGACCGGCCTCATCAACGTCCGCCGCTTCCAGCAGCGCGGCGGGGAGGTGCGCGTCATGGCTGAGCTCCTCGGCCGCAAGGTGTTCTTCGCCGATGGCTCGGGAACCGCGGTCATCGAGGACGTCGCCATCGAGCGCAACCGGCTCGGCGAATGGGACGTCGGGCAGCTCTTCCTGCGCAAGCCGAAGACGAGCGCGTCCCCCTTCGCGAAGGGACCGACGACGTTCGCCAACTGGGACGCCGTGCGCGAGAGCCAGGCGCCCGGCGAGGCGCAGTCGGCCGAGCAGCTGGTGGCGACCTACTCCGAGCTGCGGCCCGCCGACCTCGCCAACACGCTGCTCGACCTGCCCGAGGAGCGACTCCTCGAGGTCGTGGAGGAGCTTCCCGACGACCGTCTCGCCGACGCCCTCGAGGAGATGCCCGAGGAGGAGCAGGTCCACATCCTCGAGGCTCTCGACGACGAGCGCGCCGCCGACATCCTGGACGCCATGGAGCCGGACGACGCGGCCGATGTCCTCGGCCAGCTTCCGGAGGACCAGCGCGAGGAACTCCTCGAGCTCATGGAGCCCGAGGAGGCGGAAGACGTCCGCGCCCTCCTGAAGTACGGCCCCGACACCGCCGGCGGACTCATGACGAGCGAGCCGATCGTGCTCTCGGCCGATGCGACGATCGCGGAGGCTCTCGCGCTCATCCGCCGGCACGAGCTGCACCCCGCCCTCGCGGCTGCGGTGTTCGTGACGCTGCCGCCGTACGAGACGCCCACGGGCCGGCTGCTCGGCACGGTGCACTTCCAGCGGATGCTGCGCTACCCGCCGCACGAGCGCCTCGGGGCGATCATCGACGACACGCTCGATCCGGTGCCCGCGACGGCGTCGGCCGCGGAGGTCGCACGGCTGCTCGCCTCCTACAACCTCGTCTCGCTCCCCGTCGTCGACCCGGCCCATCGGCTGGTGGGCGCGGTCAGCGTCGACGATGTGCTCGACTATCTCCTCCCCGAGGACTGGAGATCGCACGATGCCGAGGAGGATGAACGCCCGGCATCCGAGTCCGTCCCGACCACGACCGCGAGCACGTCTGCTCTCGGCAAGCCGTCCGGCGCAACGAGGAGGCGCTGATGGCCCGCAATACCCGCCGCCCGTCGCTGGACGCGCCCCGCGGCCGCGGCGGAATGCTGCAGCGCACCCCGCAGCCGTCCAGCGATCGCTTCGGTCGCTTCTCCGAGGCGTTCGCCCGCGCCATGGGAACGTCGGGCTTCCTGATCGGGATGACGATCTTCGTCGCCGTCTGGCTGACGTGGAACATCTTCATGCCGCCCCAGCTGCAATTCGACCCGGCGGCGACCAACTTCACGCTGCTCACCCTGATCCTCTCGCTGCAGGCGTCGTACGCCGCGCCCCTCATCCTGCTCGCGCAGAACCGGCAGGACGACCGCGACCGCGTGCAGATCGAGCAGGACCGACAGCGCGCCGAGCGCAACCTCGCCGACACCGAGTACCTCGCCCGCGAGGTCGTCGCCCTGCGCATGGCGGTCAACGACTTCGCGGATCAGGTCGTGACGCGCGAAGTGCTCCGCGGTGAACTGCGCATCCTGCTCGAGAAGCTGGAGAGCCCCCCCGAGGTCGAAGACGGCGCCGCACGATGAGCGCCGTCTCCGCGGACGCCGTCCGCGCCGCCGTCGCGGCTGTCTCCGACCCCGAGCTGCGCCGGCCGATCGGCGAGCTCGACATGGTGCGTGACGTGTCCGTGGCCGGCGACGTCGCGCACGTCGCGATCGCCCTGACCATCGTGGGATGCCCCGCGGCCGACCGGATCGCCTCCGACGTGCGCGCGGCCGCGGCGTCCGTTCCCGGGATCGGCGACGTCGCGCTGGAGGTGGGCGTCATGACGCCGGCGGAGCGGCACGCGCTCACCGAACGGCTGCGCGGCGGCCGGGCGCGGGAGATGCCCTTCGGCCCGGGCACGCTCACCCGCGTCATCGCCGTCACGAGCGGCAAGGGCGGCGTCGGCAAGTCGACGGTCACCGCGAACCTCGCCGCGGCGCTGGCGGCCCGCGGACTCGCCGTCGGCCTCATCGACGCCGACGTCCACGGCTTCTCCATCCCGGGCCAGCTGGGGCTCGTCTCAGCGGACGGCACCGTTCCGCAGCCGACGCGGGTCGACGATCTCATGCTCCCGCCGGTCGCGCACGGCGTGAAGGTCATCTCGATCGGCATGTTCCTGCGACGCGCCCAGGGCGATGCGCCCGTCGGCGCCGTCGCGTGGCGCGGGCCGATGCTGCACCGCACCGTGCAGCAGTTCCTCACGGACGTCTACTTCGGCGACCTCGACGTGCTCCTCCTCGACATGCCGCCCGGTACCGGCGACGTCGCCATCTCCGTCGGGCAGCTGCTGCCCAACGCTGAGGTGGTGGTCGTCACGACGCCGCAGGCGGCTGCGGCCGATGTCGCCGTGCGCAGCGGAGTCGTCGCACGGCAGACCGGCCAGCGCGTCATCGGCGTGGTCGAGAACATGGCCGCGATGACTCTCCCCGACGGCACGACGATCGACGTGTTCGGCGCCGGCGGCGGCGCCGCGGTCGCCGCGGCGCTGTCGCAGCCCGACGCAGAGGTGCCGCTGCTCGCTTCGGTGCCGCTCAGCCCGACGCTGCGGACGGACGCGGATGCCGGAACCCCGGCGGTCGTCGCACACCCCGACGATCCCGCGGCGCGGGCCATCGCGGGACTCGCCGAAGCCCTCGCGCAGACGCCGCGCGGTCTGTCCGGCCGCTCGCTGCCGTTCCGTCCGCGCTGACCGCACACCCCGGCAGACCGGCGAGGGATCAGGTCGACTCGCTGTCGTACGGCGTCGGTCCGTCGAGCGGACCGCGGAACGGCGACCGCACCGGCGTCGTCGGCGGAACGGGGGCGGCAGGCTGCACCTGCGACGCGGTGACGCTCGCCACCGGAGCGTCGTCCAGGAGCGCCTCACGGATGATGCGCCGCGGATCGTACTGCCGCGGATCGAGGGTGCGCCAGTCGACATCGTCGAAGTCCTCGCCCATCTCGTCGCGTACACGCGTGCGTGCTGTCGACACCCACTCCCGCGCCCGCTTGGTGAAGCTCGCCAGTGCTTCCGCATAGCGGGGCAGACGCTCGGGTCCGAGGAGGAGTGCCGCGACGAGTCCGATCAGCAGAAGCTTCTCGATCGTGAGGCCGAAGATCATGCCTTCAGATTACCGCCGTGCCTGAGTGGTCGACGCCGCGCGGCCGCGTAGGCTGACGGCGGAGGATTCGGATGGGAGAGCAGAACGCGAACCAGCGGTTCGTCGACGAGGCGACGAGCGAGCCTGAGCACATCGCGCGTGCCCGCGCACACGCCCTCGAGCTCGGAGCGGCGCCGGTCAGCCCGGCCGTCGGCGCGCAATGCGCGGTCATCGCCGCGGCGTCGCAGGCGCTCAACATCGTCGAGATCGGCACCGGCGCCGGCGTCTCGGGCCTGTGGCTGCTGCACGGTTCCCCCCGTGCGACCCTGACCACCATCGACAAGGAGCCCGAGCACCTCGGCGCCGCACGTCAGGCCTTCGCCGAGGCCCGCGTCCCCCCGGCCCGCGCACGCTTCATCACGGGTCGCGCGGCAGAGGTCCTGCCGCGCATGAACGAGGCCTCCTACGACATCGTGCTCGTCGACGCCGATCCGGAGGGCGTGATCGAGTACGTCGAGCACGGCCTGCGCCTGGTGCGCGCCGGCGGCACGGTGCTGGTCCCCCGCGTCCTCGCCGGGGGCTCGGTCGCCGATCCCGTTCGGCGCGATCCGGTGACGACGGCCTATCGCTCGCTCATCCAGGAGACGCAGGCGTCGCCCGCGGTGATCGGCGCGCTGTCCATCACCGGCGAGGGCCTGCTCCAGCTCACGACCGTGCCGACGTCCTGACGCTCCCGCGCGCGCATACGCGAACGGCCGGTCCGATCGGACCGGCCGTTCGCGTAACGAGCGATTACGCGGCGTTGACGACGCCCCCCAGGACGTCGTAGAGCTCCTTGGCCTCAGCGTCGTTCACCGAGACGACCAGGCGACCGCCTCCTTCGAGCGGCACGCGCACGATGATGAGTCGACCCTCCTTCACGGCCTCCATCGGCCCGTCTCCGGTTCTCGGCTTCATGGCTGCCATTGCGGCTCCTTTTCATCGATGGTCTGCACATCAAGTTTATCGTGAGGGCCGACGCCCGGCGCACGCCTGGGGAAAGCGGCATCCGTCATCTCGCGTCATGGCACCTGCCAGTTGGTGCTTCCGAGGGCGTACATGTTGTAGATCCACCACCATTGGCCCGCCAGGCAGGCGAGGAGCACGCCGACGCGCCAGACAGGCGATCGCGGAACGGCGAAGGCTCCCCACAGCGGCGACAGCGGCACCAGCAGGCGGAAGATGCTCGACTGCGGGAAGAACACCAGCAGCAGGTAGACGAGGTAGCTCGCGCTCCACAGCCGCACCTCGATACCGAGGCGGCGCACCTGCGGAAGCCAGATCAGCGCCGCAGCGATCAGGAGCAGTCCCCCGCCGACGAGGGCGTAGCCGAGGGCGATCGGCAGGTGCCACATCGTCTCGAACCAGTAGGACACACCGACGAGGAACGGCTCGAGCGGGGTGAACGTCGCGTCGCCGAGGATCCAGTTGCGACGCCACGCCATCTCCGTCGCGAGATACGCGTCGGGGTTCCCCGTCACCCAGCCGGCGATCACCTGCCACGCGAACCCGGCGACGGCGGCGAGCAGCCCAGCCGTCACGATGTGGGCGATCTCGGGACCGCGCAGCGGCTCGCGGGCACGTGTGAACCACCGCCAGATGCCGAAGAGGGCGAGGAACAGCGCGAACGCCAGGACTCCGGGCCGCGTGAACGCCATCAGCGGGATCAGCGCGTACAGCCAGACGTAGCGGCGGCGGGCGACGGCCAGCAGGGCGCAGAACAGCCAGACCAGGTTGAGCGCCTCGGCGTAGCCGACGTGGAAGAGCGCCGCGAGGGGCCCGCTGGCGAAGAACGCGACCGCCCACAGGGTGGCCGACTCGTCGAGGCGGATCCGCAGCAGATGGTAGAGGGCGACGGATGCCGCGTACCCCGCCACGAGCGAAACGATCAGCGCGCCGGCGGACCACTGACCGAAAGGGAGCGACACCCACTGCGCGAGGTGAGGGTAGAGCGGGAGGAACGCCCAGGCGTTCTCGGCGACCTGGCCGGCGTCCGTGAGCGGCAGCTGACCCGGATAGCCCGAGACGGCGACCGTCCAGTACCACATGCCGTCCCAGGCGACGACGGTGTCGCCCAGCCGGGCGTCCGCGCCCATCCGCGACGTGAAGCCCGACAGCTCCGTCGCCGCGAAGAGGAACAGCGTGGTGACGACGCGGGCGGCCACGTAGATCGCGGCGATCCGCAGCGCCGTGCGGCCGGCGGCCAGGCGGGATGCCGGCACCGCCGTCGTCAGCTTGTCGCCAGCCACGCGCGCAGTCCCCGCTCGACCGCGTCGATCTGCTGGAGCGGCACGCGCTCCTCGTCGTGGTGCGCCAGGTGCGGGTCGCCCGGCCCGTAGTTCACGGCGGGCACGCCGAGCGCGCTGAAGCGCGCCACGTCCGTCCAGCCGTACTTCGGGCGCGGCTCTGCACCGACAGCAGCGAGGAACTCCTGTGCGAGCGGGGCATCCAGACCGGGGCGCGCGCCGGCGGCGGCGTCGACGACGTCGACCTCGAAACCCGCGAAGACCTCGCGGACGTGCTCGGCGGCCTCAGCGAGGTCGCGGCTCGGCGCGAAGCGGTAGTTGACCTCGACCTCGCAGAGATCGGGAATCACGTTCCCGGCGATCCCGCCGTTGATGCGGACCGCGTTGAGGCCCTCACGGTAGACGAGGCCTTCCACCGCGACGTCGCGCGGTTCGTACTCCGCGAGCCGCGTGAGGATCGGCGCGGCCTTGTGGATCGCGTTCTCGCCGATCCAGGACCGCGCGCTGTGCGCCCGCACGCCGTGGGTGCGGACGATGGCGCGCAGATTGCCGTTGCAGCCTCCCTCGACCTCGCCGTTGGACGGTTCGCCGAGGATCGCGAAGTCGCCCGCGAACAGGTCGGGCCGTGTGCGTGCCAGCCGGGTGAGGCCATTGAGGTCCGCGTCCACCTCTTCGTGGTCGTACCACATCCAGGTGATGTCGACCCGGGGTGCGACGAGCTCGGCGGCGAGCTTGAGCTGCACCGCCACGCCGGCCTTCATATCGACGGTCCCTCGCCCCCAGAGGAACGGCTCGCCGTCGATCTCCAGGCTCCTGGTCGGAACGTTCCCGTTGATGGGGACCGTGTCGATGTGACCGGCGATGACGACGCGCTGTGCGCGGCCCAGGTTCGTCCGCGCCACGATGGTGTCGCCGTCGCGGTAGACCTCGAGGTGGTTGAGCACCGAGACCTCGGCGAAGATCGCGTCGGCGAGCGACTTCTCGTCCCCGGAGACACTCGGAATGTCGCAGATGAGACGAGTGAGTTCGACAGAGGACAGGGACAGGTCGAGCGCCGGCATCCTTCGAGTCTACCGAGCGCGAATATGGCCGTTAACGCGGAATGGCCACCCCGTGTGGGGTGGCCATTCCGTGAATGGGTGTCCGGCGGTGTCCTACTCTCCCACAGGGTCCCCCCTGCAGTACC
>NZ_JBHTUV010000027.1:0-15698 GCF_042793475.1 Microbacterium sp. NPDC056569
GCCCGGCGCAGTGCGCCGGGCGGCAGCATCCGGGTCACATCTCTTCGTGGGTGAGCGGGTCGCCGTCCCACAGGCGGCCGCGCTCGAGTGCGCTGATCGCGGCGACCTGGTCGTCGGTGAGGGTGAAGCCGAACACGTCCGCGTTCTCACGCTGCCGGTCGGCGTCGCCCGACTTCGGGATCGGCGTGCTGCCGAGCTGCGTGTGCCACCGCAGCACCACCTGCGTCGGCGTCACGTCGTGCACCGTCGCGAGCTCGGTGAGGATCTGCTCGGTCAGCAGTTCGCTGCGCTTGGCGAGCGGACTCCAGCTCTCGGTGCGGATGCCGTGCGTCGCGTGGAACGCGCGGAGGTTCTCCTGCGGGAAGTACGGATGCATCTCGACCTGGTTCACCGAGGGCACGACGCCCGTCTCCTCGATGAGCTCGGTGAGCTGGTCCTCGGTGAAATTGGACACGCCGATCGAGCGGACGAGCCCCAGCTCGCGTGCCTCGATCAGGCCGCGCCACGTGTCGACGTACTTGCCGACGCTCGGGTTCGGCCAGTGGATCAGCTGCAGGTCGATGCGGTCGAGGCCGAGCCGGTCGAGCGAGCCCTTGATGCTGTCGATCGCCTCCTGCCGGCCGTGGTGGCGGCCGGGGATCTTCGAGACGACGAGCAGCTTGCCGCGGTCGACGTCGCTGCGGCGCACCGCCTCGCCGACCTCGCGCTCGTTCTCGTAGTTCACCGCGGTGTCGAGCAGGCGGTAGCCCGAGTCGATCGCCGACACGATGGCCTCGATCCCCTCCTCGCCCCGCAGGTCGTAGGTGCCGAGGCCCAGTTCAGGGAACCAGGCGCCGTCGTTCAAGGTCACGGAGGGGATCGCGCTCATGGTTCCATCCTGGCCCGGTTGCGCCGCCCGCGGGGCGGGTCGCCGCGGCGCGTCACGGTCGGTCGTCGACGTCGAGGATGCCCTCGGTCGCGGCGCGCTCGTCGGCGGCCGCGCTGTCGACGCGGTCGTCGTCGAGATCGGGGTCGAGCGGGCGGTCGTCGTCCAGCGCGGGATCGAGCGTGCCGTCCGCGTCGTCGTCCGTGCCGTCGGCGAGCGTGGGGTCGTCGTCGCCGCCGAGGGGCGCGGGGATGAGCGGTGGCTGATTGGACATGGCGTGCTCCTTTCGCTGCTCCGAACGTACGGGCGCGTCGTCGGAGGAGCGGAGGGGCTTGCGGCGCGGGGTCGCGAAGGGGTAGCCCTCCGCCGGCGATGGGTCGGCGGACGAGCGGATCCGCTCGCGTGGGCCCGGGATGCCGCGCTCGACGCGCGACCACGACCCGTCGTCCGCGCGCACGTCGTAGGCGGCGAACGCATACGCGATGCCCTTCGCGTTCTTGAGATCGGGCGTGTCCATGAGCTCCACGCGCGCGCGCGACGGCGGCGAGATCTCGTCCCACGAGGGGCGCGTCACGACGACACCACCACCGATCCGGGCCGGGCGCCGACGAGGGCCTCGGCCGCCCGGGCGGTGCGCGCGGCGAAGCGGGTCGTGTCGGTGCCGCGTGCGAGGGACTGCGCGTTGAGTCCGTCGATCATGCCGAGGAGCTCCCACGCCACCTCGCCGGGCTCGGTCGTCGCGAAGGCGCCGGTGCGGCATCCGTCCTCGACGATCGACTCGACGAGCGTCTGCCAGCGCTCCATCTGCGCCCGGACCGCGAGGGCGAGCGCGTCGTTGCGGCGGGCCATCGCCCAGCCCTCCACCCACACGACGGTGAGCTCCTCGCGTGCGCCGTCCATGAGGGTGTCGATCAGTGCGCCGAGCCTCGACGCGGGGTCGGCGACCGCGCCGACGACCCGCTCGACGTCGCGCACCTCGTCGTCGACGAGGTCGGCGTACACGCGCGCGACGAGGTCGTCCATGGACGGCTGGTAGTGCGCGACGAGGCCCGAGGCGACCCCCGCCCGCTCGGCGACGGCGCGCAGCGTGAGCGCGCTGAGTCCCTGCTCGCGGGCGATCGCGGTCGCCGCCGCGACGATCTCGGCCGCTCGTTCGGCGGGAGCCTTGCGGGTGCGCGGCCGTGACGATGTGCTTGACATGGTCTCGCCAGCATAGGTATCTTTCCTATTGATCGCTAGATCAATTACTCCGCGAGGCGCATCTGTTGCCGTCGCGACAACGCCGGACGAAGGGGCGACGATGGCCTGGAGGATGCCGCACGAGGGCGATCCGCACGAGCGCACGTGGATGGCGTTCCCGAACGAGGGGCCGACGCTCGGCGACGACCCCGCCGAGCAGGAGCGCTTCTACGCGGCGTGGAGCGCGGTGGCGAACGCCGTCGCCGGCTTCGAGCCCGTGACGATGCTCGTCGACCCGTCGAAGGCCGACCGCGCCCGGCGCACGCTCGACTCCGCCATCGACATCGTCGAGACGCCGGTGGACGAGTTCTGGTTCCGCGACCACGGACCGACGTTCGTCGTCGACGACGACCGTCCAGGCGAGCTCGGCGCCGTGGACTGGATCTTCAACGGCTGGGGCGCCCCCGAGTGGGCGTCGTGGGAGAAGGCCGCCCAGCACGCGCGCTTCACCGCGGACCTCGTGGGGGCCGAGGTCGTGAGCTCGCTGCTCGTGAACGAGGGCGGCGGCATCCACGTCGACGGCGAAGGCACGGTGCTCGTCACCGAGACCGTGCAGCTCGACCCGCGTCGCAACCGCTTCGCGGACCGCGCGCGCGTCGAGGCGGAGCTCCACCGCACCATCGGCGCCACGAAGGTCGTGTGGCTCCCCCGCGGCCTCACCCGCGACTACGACGAGTTCGGCACGAACGGCCACGTCGACATCGTGGCGACCATCCCGACGCCCGGTCGCGTGCTGCTGCACGCCCAGCAGAACCCCGAGCACCCCGACTTCGAGGTGTCGCGGGATCTGCGCGCCTTCCTTTCAGCGGAGACGGATGCCGCGGGCCGGCGCTTCGAGATCATCGACCTCCCCGCCCCCGAGGCGCTCCGCGACCACGAGGGCTTCGTAGACTACAGCTATGTCAACCACCTCGTCGTGAACGGCGGGATCATCGCGTGCGGCTTCGGTGAGGACCGCGCCGACGCTGAGGCCCGCGAGATCCTGGAGGCGGCCTACCCCGGACGCCGCGCCGTGACGGTCGACGCCCGCCAGATCTTCGCGGGCGGCGGCGGCATCCACTGCATCACCCAGCAGCAGCCGGCCCTTCGACAGGCTCAGGGACCGAATTCATGACCCGCCACTTCCCCGTCGTCGAGAAGACGATCGCCGAACTCCGCGCGGCCCTCGAGTCGGGCACCGTGACCAGCGTCGAACTGGTCGACGCCTACCTGGCCCGCATCGACGCGTACGACGCGCCGGGCACGGCGACCGCGCTCAATGCGGTGGTCGTGCGCAATCCCGACGCGCGGGCGGAGGCGGCAGCATCCGATCTCCGTCGCGCCGAAGGGCGCACGCTCGGGCCGCTCGACGGCATCCCGTACACGGCCAAGGATTCGTTCATGGCGAAGGGCCTCACCGTGGCGGCGGGGTCGCCGGCCTTCGCCGACCTCGTCGCGCAGCGCGACGCGTTCTCGATCGAGCGGCTGCGGCAGGCCGGTGCGGTGCTCATCGGACTCACGAACATGCCCCCCATGGCGAACGGCGGCATGCAGCGCGGCGTCTACGGCCGCGCCGAGAGCCCGTACAACGCCGAGTACCTGACCAGCGCGTTCGGCAGCGGGTCCTCCAACGGCTCCGGCACGGCGACGGCGGCGTCGTTCGCGGCGTTCGGCCTCGGCGAGGAGACGTGGTCGAGCGGCCGCGCGCCGGCGTCGAACAACGCGCTGTGCGCGTACACCCCGTCGCGCGGCGTCATCTCGGTGCGCGGCAACTGGCCGCTCGTGCCCACGATGGACGTCGTGGTCCCCCACACGCGCACGATGGCCGACCTGCTCGAGATCCTCGACGTGATGGTCGCCGACGATTCCGAGACCCGCGGCGACTTCTGGCGCGCGCAGCCGTGGATCGAGATCCCGGATGCCTCGGCCCTCCGTCCGGCGTCGTATCCGGCGCTCGCCTCGGCCGATGCCGACGCCGCCGCCGCGACCCTCGCGGGCCGCCGGTTCGGCGTGCCGCGCATGTACATCGACGCCGACGCCGAGGCCGGCACGAACCCGGACGGCGGGATCGGCGGACCGACCGGCACGCGGATCGATCCGCGGGCCTCCGTGCTCGCGCTGTGGGAGCGAGCGCGCATGGATCTCGAGGCGGCCGGTGCCGAGGTGGTCGAGGTCGACTTCCCGGTGGTGACGAACTACGAGGGCGACCGGCCGGGCGCCCCGACGATCACGACGCGGGGGCTGGTGACCGAGGAGTTCCTCCACCGCGAGATCGTGGACCTGTCGGCGTGGGCGTGGGACGACTTCCTGCGCGCGAACGGCGACCCCGGGCTCGACCGGCTCGACGACGTCGACGGCGCCGCGATCTTCCCCCACCCGGACGGCGCACTGCCCGATCGCTACACCGGATTCGACGACGACATCGCTACCTACCCGGCGCAGGTGCGCGAGCACCCGTACGCCTCGTTCGCCGACATCCCCGAGATCGAGGACGGGGTCCGGGGTCTCGAGGAGACACGGCGCATCGACCTCGAGGACTGGATGTCGATCCTCGGCCTCGACGCGGTGGTCTTCCCCGCGGTCGCCGACGTCGGACCCGCCGACATGGACGTGAACGAGACCTCCGCCGATCTCGGCTGGCGCAACGGCGTGTGGGTCGCCAACGGCAACCTCGCGATCCGCCACCTCGGCATCCCGACGGTCACCGTGCCGATGGGGACGATGGACGACACCGGGATGCCGGTCGGCCTGACGATCGCCGGGCGCGCGTACAGCGACCCCGACCTGCTCGCCTGGGCCGCGGCGTTCGAGGCGCTGCGGCCGCGCCGGACCGCTCCCCCGCGCACGCCGGAGCTCGACTGACGCGACGCCGGCGGCCGTTAGCGCTGTGCGGGGTCGGCCGCTGGTGCCGGTTCACGCCCCGTGGACGACCACACGGGCCGAGCGGGTGTGCGATCGTCACGCGGCCGCGACCTCGGGTCGGCCGCTGGTGCCGGTTCACGCCCCGAGCGCGACCACAGGGGCCGACTGGGTGCCGACCCTCGGAAAGCGCCACGACGGCGGCCCGCTCGGGGGCCGCCGTCGTGCACGTCTGAAGAGGGTCTTGCGCCGGCCGGGGTCAGAGCTTGGCCTCGATGATGAGGTTGAACGGCGTCTCGGCGACCACGCGGACGCGCGAGAAGCCGGCCTCGTTCAGCACCGCCGTGAGCCGCGCCGGCCCGGCCTGCGCCCCCAGCACGAGCTCGCCGCCGTCGGCGATGGCGTGCGCCGTGCAGATCATGCTCGAGGCCGCGTAGTACGTCTGCCCGACGATGTGGAGGTTGTCCTCCAGCCGGTCTGCGGCGTTGGGCTCGACCAGGAGCAGCGTGCCGTCCGCGGTCAGCGCCTCGGAGGCGTGCCGCAGCACGCCGACGGGGTCGCCCATGTCGTGCAGCGCGTCGAAGAAGCAGATCAGCCCGAACCCGCGGGCCTCGTATTCCTTGGCGCTCACCTGCTCGAACGCCGTACGGTCATCGACACCGGCCTCCCGTGCGTTGCGGCGCGCTTCCGAGATCGACGGCGCGTGCGTGTCGAATCCGTGGAACCGCGAGTGAGGGAACGCCTCGGCCATCAGCACCGTGGTGTGGCCGTGGCCCACGCCGACATCGGCGACGGCGATGCCGCGCTCGAGCGCAGGCACGACACCGTCCAGTGCGGGCAGCCACTGCGACACCAGACTCGCCCGGTACCCGTTGCGGTAGAACGCGGCGGTCCCATGGGCGAGACGCGGGTCGTGGTCGCCCCATGCGATCCCCTCGCCCGTGCGGAATGCGTGGAGCGCCCTCGCCTCATCGCTCCACATCGCCGCCGGGGTGTTCCAGGCGGGCGGCAGGTAGACGGGGCTGTCTTCGTCGGCCAGCACGAGCGCCTGCTCGGGCGTGAGTGAGAACGTGCCCGCCTCGGCGTCGTAGGCGACGTACCCTGCCGCGGCCTGCGAGGAGGCCCAGTCGCGCACGTACCGCTCGGCGCAGTCGGTGCGCTCGGCCAGCTGCTGCGAGGTCAGCGGTCCGGCCTCGGCCAGTGCGCGGTACAGACCCAGGCGCGCGCCCAGGCTCACCATCACCCCGAGGTAGCCGGCGCCGAGGTGATCCACGGCGCGCAGCACGAAGGCGTTGAGCGCGGTTTCGTCGACGGTGTTCGTCGTCATGGTGTCGGTCCCTTTCTGTTCGATCGACATCGGTGATTCCATGCTCGGGATGCCGCGCCCCCGTGTTCAGAGGCATCCGGACCCTCGTTCGGTCCATTCGTGCCACGATGTGGTTCGAGGAGGGCGAGCCATGCCCGCACGCACGCTCGACGTGAGCGTCATCGCGCTGCCCGACACCGGGGTCGCGACGATGTTCGGCGTGCTCGACGTGCTCAACTCCTTCGGGGTGATGGGCATCGGCGACCCCTCCGCTCCCGCGCCCTTCCGCGCGCGCATCGTCGGCGCCGAAGCCGGGCCCCTGATGGGCGTGAGCGGGATCCCCGTGCCGGTGTCGGAGGCGGTCACCGCCATCGAGCGGACCGACATCGTCATCGTCCCCTCGATCGTGCTCGGACCCGACGGCTGGCAGCGCGGGCGATATCCCGAGCTCGTCGACTGGGCGTCCCGCATGCACGAGCAAGGCGCGCTGCTCTGCTCGGCGTGCTCCGGGATCTTCCTCCTGGCCGAGACCGGCCGTTTCGACGACCGCGACGTGACGGTGCACTACGACTACGCCACGCAGCTGCGTGCCACCCATCCCGACGTGCGGGTGCATCCGGAGCGCGCGCTGCTCGTGACGGGCACGCGCGACGAGCTCATCACCTCCGGCGCATCGACCACCTGGCACGACCTCGTGCTCTACCTCACCGGCCGCTTCGCCGGCGCCGCACTCGCGCAGGAGACGGCCCGGATGTTCGCGCTGCAGTGGCACCAGGACGGCCTCGCGCCGTACATGGTGTTCGAAGGACGCAGCGACCACGGGGACGCGGTCGTCGCGGATGCGCAGGACTGGCTGCGGGCGCACTACTCGGTGGCCGCGCCCGTCGAACAGCTCGTGGTCCGCTCGGGGCTGGCCGAGCGCACTTTCAAGCGCCGCTTCACGGAGGCGACCGGGGTGAGCCCGCTCACGTACGTGCAGCGGCTGCGTGTGGAAGAGGCCAAGCGGCGGCTCGAGCAGACCGAGGACTCCGTCGAGGCGATCGGCTGGCACGTCGGCTATGAAGACCCGGCCTTCTTCCGGCGCCTGTTCAAGCGGGTGACCGGGCTGCCGCCGGGTGCCTATCGCAAGCGGTTCCGCGTGCCCGCGATCGAGGCCCGGCCCTCCTGAACCTGGTGGATCAGCGCAGCCCCGAGCGCAGGTCCTCTCCGGCCTCGCCGATCGTCGCGGCCGCGGAGGTCGCCGGGGCCGCAGCATCCGTCCCCTCGTCGTCGGTGTGGAGCGACGGGGGTGCTGCGGCATACGCGTCGGACAGCTCGCGGTAGGGCTTCGACACGAAGGCGAGCAGCACGACGAGCAGCAGCACCAGGCTCGCGCCGACGAACGCGAGCGCGATGCCCCGCGCCTCGCCGTCGCCCAGCAGCCAGCCCCACGCCTGCTGCCCCTCAGGCGACTCCATGTACGGGATGAGCCAGAACTGCGCGATGGGCCCGATCAGGAACGCCGAGACGGGTGCGGCCGCGGACTCCACGCTCGCCGCGAAGCCGAAGACGCGCCCCTGCTTCTCGAACGGCACGACCCGCTGCACGATCGTCTGCTCGGAGGCCTCGGCGATCGGCATGAGCGCCATGAAGATCAGGATGCCGAGCGCGTACAGCCACCACCACTCGCGGATCGCGAACGTCATGCCGAGCAGCGCGATGCCGATGTTGACCAGCAGCATCGTGCGCACGGGGTTCTTGCCGAGGCCGAACTTCGCCACGAGCGCGCCGCCGATGATGAACCCGAAGCTCGTCACGCCGAGGACGATGCCCCACATCTCGACCGAGAAGAGCGTCAGGCCGTAGGGGTCCATGAGGGCCATGAAGACCCCGCCCACGAGGTTGTTGAACGTCGAGAAGAGGATGAGGGCGAGAAGGCCGGGCACGGCCATGACCGCCGGGATCACGCCCTTGAAGCCGAAGCCCTTCGGCACCTCTCCCTCGACGTGCGCGACGCCGCGCTCGGGGATCGGGACGAACATCAGGTGGATCAGCGCGACCCCCGTGGCGGCGATCGCGATGGCGACCGTCCAGCCCATGCCCAGAAGCCCGATCGACAGGCCCGAGAACACGCTCGTCACCATGAAGGCGATGCCCTGCACGGCACCGACCAGGCCGTTGGCCTTGTCGCGCCGGTCCGCCGGCACGAGCAGCGTCACGGTCGTCGAGAGCGCGATGTTGCGGAGATTCTCGACGACCCCGCCGACCAGGATCACGCCCGCGAACGCCCAGAACCAGGGTCCGGTCCAGTCGAGCAGCGCGCTCTCGGGGAACGCCAGGAACATCGCGCCGGCGACGGTGTAGGCCGAGGCGGTCACGATGCTCGACAGGAGCATGACCGCCTTCTTCTTCATGTGGTCGACGAGCACGCCGAAGACGACGCCGAAGACCGCGACGAGCAGCATGTACGACCCGCCGATGATCGCCGTCGCGAGCACCGACTTGGTCTCGAGGTACACCCAGAAGGTCAGCGCGAACCACAGGTAGCTCGAGGTCACGTTCGCGAGGGCGGTGTTGACGAGCACCTGGTAGAACGCGCGCAGCGTGCGCGCGTCAGGCCTGTGCTGGACGGGATCTTCGGATGCTGCGGGCCCGGCGGGGCTCGGCTGGCTCATGACGATTCCTTCGGCGCGTTCACTGATGAGTGGGGAGGGCGAGGGTCTAGAGTGAATGTGGACACTGTTCACATTCGGTGTTCACAACGTACACACCCGGCCGGGAGGACGCAATGACTTCACCCGTGCGTGCCTATCATCACGGCCACCTCCGACACGCGCTGATCAGCGAAGGACTGCAGCTCGCACGCACCGGCGGCCCGGCCGCGGTGACCCTGCGCGAGGCGACCCGCGCCGCCGGCGTCTCGCCCAATGCCGCCTACCGGCACTTCGCCGATCGCGACACGCTCGTGCGCGCGGTCGCCCGCGAGGCGCAGCTCGCCCTCGCTGCCGCGATCACGGAGCGCGTCGCGGCGACTCCCGCCGACCTCTCCCCCGCCGCCGCCGCGATCGAGCGGCTGCGTCGTGTGGGTCTCGCGTACATCGACTTCGCCCGCAGCGAGCGCGGGTGGTTCGAGACCGCGTTCTTCACGCAGGACACGCACGCGAACGCCGGCATCGTCACGCTCGACGACGAGATCGTCGCGCCCTTCCGGCTCCTGATGGACACCCTCGACGCGATGGTGGAGGCCGGCGCCCTCTCGCCCGAGCGCCGCCCCTACGCCGAGTGGGCGTGCTGGTCGGCCGTCCACGGCTTCGCCGACATCGCCGTGCACGGCCCGGTGCGGTGGCAGCCGGCATCCGTCATCGATGCCCTGGCAGCGTCCGTCGTCGAGGCCGCGATCACCGGCGTGCGCGGAACCCCCGACGCTCCGCCCTCGTAGACTGCGCGCATGGCCGACCCGGCGAGCTCCGCCTCCGTCCCGCGCCCGTCGACGCTGCGGCGCGGACTCTCCTGGATCGCCGACTACGTGTACGCCGGCCGCCGGCAGCTCGCCGTGTTCTCCCTGCCCTGGTCGATCGGCCGCCCCAGACCGGTGCCGCACGCGTGGCGGCGCGGCGATCCCGCACTGCCCGAGGTCTACCTCATCCCCGGGGTGTACGAGCACTGGACCTTCCTGCGCCCGCTCGGCGACGCGCTCGCCTCCGCGGGCCATCGTGTCGCTGTCGTCCACGGGCTCGGGGTGAACCGCCGCACCATCTCCTCCACCGCGGATCGCCTCGGCGAGCTGCTCGCCCGGACGCCGGCTCCCGACGCGGGGCGCGTGCTCGTCGCGCACAGCAAGGGCGGGCTCATCGGCAAGCACCTCCTCGTCTCCTCGGGTGCGGCTGCGCGCGCCGCGGCGGAGGCGGCAGCCGGCGGCGATCCGGCCGACGCCGCCGCCCGCGCGACCGATGACGGTCGCCCGCTGGGTCTTCTCGGCCTCGTCGCCGTCGCGACGCCGTTCGGCGGCTCGCGGCTGGCACGACTCTTCGTCGTGCCGAGCATCCGCGCCTTCCGCCCCAAGGACGAGACGATCCTCACCCTCGGACGCGAGACGTCGGTCAACGGCCGCATCGTGTCGGTGTTCGGACCGTGGGACCCCCACATCCCCGAGGGGAGCGCCCTCGACGGCGCGACCAACATCGCGGTGCCGACGCCCGGCCACTTCCGGGTGCTCGGCGCGCGTGCGACGCAGCGCGCCGTGCTCGACGGCATCGCGCTCCTCGGCCGGCCCGCCGACACCGCGCCCTCCGGAATCGCGAGAGGGTAGATATCCGCACGGCGCCCGTGCGGAGATCTACCCTCTCGCGGCGCCGTCGGCCGGCTCAGGCGGGCGGTGCGGCCACCAGTCGGGCAGCAGGGCGAGGTAGATGCGCAGGAAGTCTTCGACGCGCGGAGACGGATGCTGCAGCCATCCGTCGATGATCCCCACGGTGCCGTCCGCCAGGAAGCGGGCGGCGGCGTCCGTCACACTCTGGGCGGAGACGCCCGCAGCCGAGACGGGGATCTCCACGCGGCCGCGCTCCAGGAGCGTCTCGGTCGAGCCCCGGAAATGCCGGCTCAGCATGGCATGGAGCGCTCCCCCACCGTCGGCGAGCTCGCGGCGGTAGATGTCGACGTGCCGGAGGATGTGGCGCAGCACGCCCTCGGTGACCGTCGCGACGGCGGTGGCGGCATCCGATCGGTCGTTCATCAGTTCGTCGCGCAGCACGTCGAGCTCCGCGGTGAGCGCGGCCTCGACGAGGCCCTCGGGCGAATCTGCGTGCTCGTAGAACGTCGAGCGGTGGACGCCCGCCGCATCGGCGAGCTGCGTGACCGTCAGGCTCGAGATCGGCTGATCCGCGGCGAGCTCGAGCGCCGCGCCGAACAGGCGGTCGCGACTGCGCTGCTTGCGGGGATCCATCGCGCCTCCGGGAATCTTTTCGACAGGTGTAGGTTAACTCATACATACCCGACAAATGTCGGAGAAGTGATCGGCGCCACGCGATGACGCCACCAACGGAGGTAATCATGGCTACGTACGATGTCGCGGAGCGTTCCGCCATCGTCACCGGCGCAGGATCCGGCATCGGCCGGGCGGTCGCCCTCACCCTCGCCGACAACGGCGCGGCGGTACTCGTCGCGGACGTGCGACAGGAGGCCGCGGCCGCGGTCGTCGCCGAGATCACCGGCGCCGGCGGCACGGCGGCCGCATTCGTCGGCGACGTCTCGGATCCGGCGGTCGGGCAGGCGGCCGTCGAGGCCGCAGAGGCCCTCGCTCCCCTGCGGATCGCGGTCAACAACGCCGGGATCGGCGGCGCTGCGGCGCCGATCGGCGAGTACCCGATCGACTCGTGGCAGAAGGTCATCGAGATCAACCTGAACGCGGTGTTCTACGGCACGCGCGCGCAGGCGCCCGCGATCGCGAAGAACGGCGGCGGCTCGATCGTCAACATCTCGTCGGTGCTCGGCTCGGTCGGCATCCCGATGTCATCGGCGTACGTCGCCGCCAAGCACGGCGTCGTCGGCCTCACCAAGAACGCGGCCCTCGAGTACGGCACGCAGGGCGTGCGCGTGAACGCGGTAGGCCCCGGCTTCATCCACACTCCCCTCGTCGACGCGAACCTCGACGCCGACGCGCAGACGGCTCTCGCCGCCAAGCACGCTCTGGGTCGCCTCGGCGATGCGCAGGAGGTCGCGAACCTCGTGGCGTTCCTCGCCTCGGATGCCGCCACCTTCGTCAGCGGCAGCTACCACCTCGTCGACGGCGGCTACGCCGCGCAGTAGCATCCGTTCCTCCCGGAACCAGCGGCCCGCGTGCACCCGAAGCGCGCGGGCCGCTTCCCTTCCGCGCGATGCCTACGACTGCGGCGGAGTCCAGACCAGCGTGTGACCGGTCGCGGTGAACGCCTCGTTGCCGGCGAGCTTGCCGGTCGTGGTCGACTCGAGCACGAAGCCGACCGCCTCATAGAAGTCGCGGGCGGCGTTGCCGTCCAGTACCTCGAGCTCGACGCGTCCGCCGGAGCGGGCGACGAAATGCTCGACCAGCGCGCGGCCGATCCCGCGGCGGTACAGGCCCGGGTCCACGTAGATCCACGTGATCTCGCCGCCGTCGGGCCCGACATTGCCGGCGATGAAGCCCGCGACCGCGCCATCGGCCTCCGCGACCCACACCTCGTCGTCGAAGAGGCCCTCGTTCTCGTACGTGTCGGCGAGGTCGAGGTAGGCCTCGAGCAGGCCGGCTCCGCGCAGCTCGTCGAGACGCGCGGCGTCGTGGACGCGGCAGATGTCGTCCCAGTCGCGGGACTCGTAGGGACGGATGCTGAGACTCACAGCGCCTCTCCTGGAGCGGGGACGCTGCCGCGCCATGCGGCGAGCACCTCGACGTGGCGCAGCAGGAACGCCCGTTCGTCGAGCCGCTTGCGGCGGAGCCACCCCGTCACCTCGTCATTGCTCTTGCTCGCGTTGCACGACCGGCACGCGGGCACGACGTTCTCGAACGTGTACCGGCCGCCGCGCGAGATGGGCAGCACGCAGTCCTTCTGGAACGGGCCCGCCACCATGCCGCAGTAAGCGCACGCACCCCACGCCTCGACGAGGGCCTCCCACTCGTCGAGCGTGAGGTCGTTGTCGGCGGCGGCCACCCGCCGCGCGCGGCGCCGCGCCGCGCGGGCACGCCTGGTCTGACTCACCGCCATGCTCGGAGCCTATTCCCCGCGGCGCGCTCAGCCCTGTCGACCCGCCCCGGCCCTCGCGAGTGCTCACATCGGACGGGCAGGCTCAGGCGACGGGGTCGGGCACGCCGTCCAAGAGCTTCGCGATCGTCGTGATCACGCCGTGCTCCAGGTTCGACGGCGCGCGGAAGCGCGCCCGCGCCGCGACGTCGGGGTGGGCGTTGGCCATCGCGAACGACAGGGACGCGGCATCCATCATCTCGAGGTCGTTGAGGTAGTCGCCGAACACCGCCGTCTGCGCGGGCGTGATGCCGGTCGCAGCCTGCAGGCGCCGCAGTGCGACGCCCTTGTTGACGCCCTGGTTCATGACGTCGATCCAGTGCTCGCCCGACACGACCACCTGGTGCGTGGCGCGGAGGTCCTCGAGCGCCGGAGCGGTGGCCGCGGCATCCGCGAAGTCGAAGATCGCGACCTTGAGGATCTGGTCGTCGACCGCCAGCAGGTCGGGCACGGCCGCGAGCCGGGCGTAGTACTTCTCCGCCTCGGGGAGGAACGCGTCGTCGGCGCGCTCGATGTAGGCGGAGCGCTTGCCGCACACCACGACCCCGAGATCGCGCCCCGCCGCGGCGAGCGCGCGCAGGCGCGTGACGAGCGACGCCGTGAATGCGGCATCCATCGCGTCCGAACTGATCTCGGTGTCGCCCTCGACGACATACGCGCCGTTCTCGGCGATGAACACCATGTCGTCGAGGTGCTCCGCGAAGGCGCGCTGGAGGGTCGCGAGCTGCCGCCCGCTCGCCGGAGCGAAGCGGATGCCGCCCGCGTGCAGGCGGTCCAGCAGAGGCCAGAGTGCGTCGGGGATGCGGCCGTGGCCGTCGAGGAGCGTGCCGTCCATGTCGACGGCGATGAGGCGCAGGTCGGGCGAGGGGAAAGGCATGGTGCTCCCAGCCTACGTTCGCCTCCCTGACCGTCAGGCGAGACACCGGGCTCACAAGGCAGCGGCACGAGCAGTGAGTAACGCGTAACCAACGCGCGTATCGGCCCGAGTACCTTAGGGGGCGTGACCGCTCCCGTCGATGCCACCGCCACCTCCGCCTGGGCCGAGCTCAGCTCGATCCGCGACTCGTTCGCCCCCGATCTGCGCGACTGGTTCGCCATCGATCCGCGTCGCGCCGAGCGCCTCAGCTTCGAGCTCGCCGACCTGCACGTCGACCTGTCGAAGAACCTCGTGACCGACGAGATCCTTGCGGCCCTCGTGCGCCTCGCCGAAGAGACCGGCGTCGCCGAGCGCTACGCGGCGATGGTCGCCGGCGAGCACATCAACACCACCGAGGACCGCGCGGTGCTCCACACCGCGCTGCGCCGCCCGGCCGGCGCCCAGCCCGCGCTCGTCGTCGACGGTCAGGACGTCGACGCCGACGTGCAGTCGGTGCTCACCGCCATGACCGCGTTCGCCGACCGCGTGCGCTCGGGCGAGTGGCAGGGCGTGACCGGCAAGAAGGTCACGCACATCGTCAACATCGGCATCGGCGGCTCCGACCTCGGCCCCGTCATGATCTCGGCGGCGCTCGAGCCCTATGCCACGGCGGGCATCCAGGCCCGCTTCGTGTCGAACATCGACCCGTTCGACCTCGCGAACAAGACCAAGGACCTCGACCCCGAGACCACGCTGTTCATCGTCGCGTCGAAGACCTTCACGACGCTCGAGACCCTGACCAACGCGCGCCTCGCGCGCGACTGGCTGTGGGCCGGGCTCGAGAAGGCGGGTGCGATCGACGGTTCCGACGAGGCGAAGACGGATGCCGTCGCCCACCACTTCGTCGCCGTCTCGACCGCGCTCGACAAGGTGGCCGCGTTCGGCATCGACCCCGTGAACGCGTTCGGGTTCTGGGATTGGGTCGGCGGCCGCTACTCCGTGGACTCGGCCATCGGCCTCTCGCTCATGATC
This sequence comes from Microbacterium sp. NPDC056569, assembly GCF_042793475.1. Taxonomy (NCBI): domain Bacteria; kingdom Bacillati; phylum Actinomycetota; class Actinomycetes; order Micrococcales; family Microbacteriaceae; genus Microbacterium; species Microbacterium sp. NPDC056569. Next base: position 14,868 of record NZ_JBHTUV010000027.1, read on the forward strand.
GAGCTCGGCCCCGACGTGTTCCGCGAACTGCTCGCCGGGTTCCATGCGGTCGACGAGCACGTGGCGAACACGCCGCTCGAGCGCAACGTGCCGGTGCTGATGGGCCTCCTCAACGTCTGGTACTCGAACTTCCTCGGCGCCCAGTCGCACGCGGTGCTGCCCTACGCCCAGCAGCTCTCGCGCTTCGCCGCCTACCTGCAGCAGCTGACCATGGAGTCCAACGGCAAGTCGGTCCGCTGGGACGGGAGCCCGGTGACGACCGACACCGGCGAGGTGTTCTGGGGCGAGCCGGGCACCAACGGCCAGCACGCGTTCTACCAGCTCATCCACCAGGGCACGCGCCTGATCCCCGCAGACTTCATCGCCTTCGCGAACCCCGCCTACGCGCTGGAGGACGGCGGCCGCGACGTGCACGGCCTGTTCCTCTCCAACTTCCTCGCGCAGACCAAGGCGCTGGCGTTCGGCAAGACCGCGGAAGAGGTGGAGGCCGAGGGCACGACCGGCGCTCTCGTCGCAGCCCGCACCTTCGCGGGCAACAAGCCGACGACGTCGATCTTCGCGCCGGCGCTGACCCCCGCCGTGCTCGGCCAGCTCGTGGCGCTCTACGAGCACATCACCTTCACCCAGGGCGTCATCTGGGGCGTCAACTCGTTCGACCAGTGGGGTGTCGAGCTCGGCAAGCAGCTGGCCCTCCAGATCGCGCCCGCGATCGAGGGCGACGCGGCGGCGATCGCGGCTCAGGATGCCTCGACCCGCGCGCTCCTGGCGTACTACAGCGAGCACCGCAAGTAGCAGCGAACGGATGCTGCGGCCCGGCGCACGGCGCCGGGC
>NZ_JBHTUV010000028.1:0-12048 GCF_042793475.1 Microbacterium sp. NPDC056569
GGTTTCGACCGCGCGAGCAGACGACGCAGGGGCCGCGGCCCTCGGGCCGGGCATCCGTTCCCGCACACCGAGCCAGAGCAGTTCCGCCGAAACCGGCGACGACGCCCTCGGTCTCGGCGGAGATCCCGTGGTTCGACGAAACGCGCCGCGCCGACGGGCGGGCTCCGGTGGAGCCCGCCCTCAGTCGTGTCCCCGCGCGTCCGGCGTCCGAGCGCGGGCGAACGCGGCGGCCTCCGTGCGATTGGCCACGCCGAGCTTGGTGAGGATCGACGACACGTGGATCGACGCCGTCTTCGGGCTGATGAACAGCTCGCGGCCGATCTGAGGGTTGGTCATGCCGCGCGCGACGAGCTCGAGGACCTGGGACTCACGATCGGTGAGCGAGGCGATCCTCTTGCCCGGGTCGGCCGCGAGGCCGGCGCGGGCCGCGAGCTCGTCGGCCCATCGCGCGAAGAGCACGTCACCCGTTGCCGGAACCTGATCCCGCAGCTCCGCGAGGGCTGTCTCCGCGCCCGCTCGGTCGCCGGCCGAGACCAGCGTCTCAGCGAGTCGCAGCTGGGCTCGATGCGCGTACTGGACGGGTAGTCCGTTGCCGGCGCGCGCCTCGGCGAGCGCTGCCCGCCACATGGCCACGCGGGCCGGGGGCCCGGCATCCGCCGCGAGGTCCGCCGCCACGCAGGCGACGAGCGGAGTGAGGGCGCCGCGATCCGCGAGCGCGGAGGCGACCGCCTCGGCCTCTCCACGGACGCCGGCGGCGCCGCGGTCGATGGAGGCGTACATGCCCTGCACCCTGTCAGCCTCGGCGACCAGCCAGGCTCGCAGCGGAAGCGCCCAGGGGCGCACCCAGGACTGCGTCTCGGAGGTGCGCAGGACCGCCTCGAGCTCGAGAGCGCCGGAGAGCAGCTCGAGCTTGCGGCGGTCGTCGTGCTCGTCCGATACCCGGACCAGCTGCTCGAGGAGGTCGAGCCGCCGCCACCCGGCGTCCTCGTCCGGCACGTCGAAGACCTCCGGCATCTCGTCGCGGGTCAGTCGACGCTTCTCGGCGTAGGCCGCCAGTCGGTCGCCCCACACATCGCCCTCCGCGAGGATGCGGAGCGCAGCCGAACGGTCGAGTGGCACCGCCACAAGCTGCAGGGCACGGCGCGCCTGCGCCGCACTCTCGTCGACGCGACCGAGCGGGAGGAGCACCTGACCCATCAGCAGCATGGCGATCGCGCCGTGGCCACGCTCCCGTCCGGCGTCGAGCGCCTCTTGGAGCATCACGGCGTAGAGCTGAAGCGCCTCCTCGTAACGACCTTCGAAGAACGCGACGTCGGCGAGCACCATCCGGGCGCGGTGCCGTTCCGCCCCACCATTCGCCACCGCGAGCGCCTCCCGCCCCGCGACGGCGGCGAGATCCAGCTCGCCTTCGAACGCGAACCGCCCGGCCAGGTTCGTCAAGCAGATCGCGAGCGTCGCGGGATCCTCCGCATCGCGAGCGATCGCGACCGCCGCCTGCAGGGCATCGATCTCGTCGCGACCGAGCAGGCTTCTGACGAGCGCGAGCAGCGCGCGGGCAGCGGGCTCCTCGCGGTCAGTGAGCAGCCCTTCGGCTTCGACGAGCGCGGCTTCGTCGGCCCGGTTCGTGATCCATCCTTCGCACAGCACCAGCCACCACAGCGCGGCGGCGCGCTCGACGGGATCGCTCGGCCCCGGAAGCGCCAGCGCGGCCATCATGACCGTGCGCGCCTCTTCGTACTCACCGGCGTGCCAGAGAGCCTCGCCCGCACGCCGCAGCACCTCCATGCGGGACGCACCGCCGACACGGCCCTCCGCGTCGGGGACGGCATCCCACCAGTCGGCGAGGCGGCGCCAGAGGGCCGCGGTCGCCGACGGAGCGAGCTCGGCGCCCGGCTGAGCGAGGCACCGGAGCGTCGCGTCGAAGGCCGCAGGCACGTCCCCGGCCATCGTCAGGTGCTCGGCGACGGCGACCAGGGCGGAGAACGACGCACCGGCCCGGTGCTCGAGCGCATCGGCGTAGCGCCGATGAGCGTCGCGGCGCGCACCGGGCAGCACATCCGCGTACACCGCTTCCCGCAGCAGCGCGTGCCGGAACCGGTACCCGGTCGCCGACACCGTGATGATGCCGCGGTCGAGTGCCTCCCGGACTCCGTCCTCGAGGAGCGCGGCGTCCCCACCCGTCACCTGCAAGATGACGTCGTGATCGACGTCGTCACCGCCGACGGACAGCAACTCGATCACGCGCCGCGCCGGCGGCGAGGCACTCCGGTACCGCAGCAGCAGCAGATCACGCAGTGCCCCTGGCAGCTCCTCTCCGTGCAGCGCGACGAGTTCCTCGACGAGGAACGGCACGCCACCGCTGCGCGCGGCGATCGCGTCAGTCGCGGGCCGGGAGAAACGTCCCGGCGCGATCGCCTCGATCTGGCCGCCCACGTCGTCCGCGGACAGCCGCTCCAGTTCGATGTGCGGGATACTGCGCCGGCCTTCGAGCGCCACCACCCCCGAGAGCGTTGCTCGAGCGGCCGGCTCGTCGGGCCGGTAGGTCAGCACCAGTGTGACGTACCGGCCGCGCAGCGTGGTCGCGAGCATCGTGGCGAACGATGTGGTGAGGGCGTCCGCCCAGTGAAGATCCTCGACCACGATCACGAGGTGGTACCGCTCGCTCAGGCGCTCGACCACCATCTCGATCGTGTCCGAGACGATGTCAGAGGAGGGCTCGACCAGTTCTGGTGGGGCTGTCCCCCTGGATTCCGCAAGCTCTGGGACCAGCACGGCCAGAGTGCGCAACGCCCCGGGCGATGTCGAGACGACGTCGAGCAGCCCGTCCCCCACGCCGGCGCGGAGGTTTCGCACGAGGCCACGGAGAGCGTGGAACGGCGGCGCGAGGTCACCCCCGTCGACGCACTGCGCGGTCGCCACCACGACGGGCGGGTCGTCCGGTGACGCCTCCGCGCGCAACGACCTGATCGCCTCCTCGACGAGCCGCGTCTTGCCGATCCCCGCCTCGCCGCGGACCACCACCGCGCGCGGAACACCGGCCCGGCCGTCCGACAGCGCGCCGCGAAGCGCCTCGAACTCCCCCTGGCGTCCGATCAGCACGGGACTCACGGCCACCCCAGCCACGACGCCATCGTGGCACGCGAGCCCGCCGCCCGTCAGGGGTGTGCCGCGCGCAGGCCCCGGGATGAGGCATCCGTCTCCGGATCAGGAGATCTCACCGACGCAGCACGATCCGGCGACAAACGTCCCGTCCTCGCCAGTTCGCCTGATCTCAGGAACCGGGCGCGGGACGGACTCAGCCGAAGAGCGCGGCGGCCTCTTCGTAGCGGTACAGGGGAACCGTGTTGAGCTCGCCGAGGGCGTCGGCGAAGGGGACGCGCACGATGTCGGTGCCCCGCATCGCGACCATCTGACCCCATGCGCCGTCGACGACCGCGTCGGCGGCGTGCAGACCGAGGCGCGTCGCGAGCACGCGGTCGAAGCCGGAGGGCGAGCCGCCGCGCTGGATGTGTCCGAGGACGGTCGCGCGGGTCTCGATGCCGGTGATGCGCTCGATCTCGGGCGCGAGGATCTCGCTGATGCCGCCGAGGCGCGGGCGGTTGAAGGCATCCAGGCCCTTGTCGCTGTAGGCCTCGTCCATGCCCTTGAGGGTGAAGCCCTCCGAGACGACGACGAGCGGCGCGCGGCCGCGGTCGTGGGCCTTCGAGACGAGGGCGGTGATCTCATCGATCGACATCGGCACCTCGGGGATGCAGATCGCGTGGGCGCCCGCGGCCATGCCGGCGTGCAGGGCGATCCAGCCGACGTGGCGGCCCATCACCTCGGCGACCATGCACCGCTGGTGCGAGTCGCCGGTGGTCCGCAGACGGTCCATCGCGTCGGTCGCGATGTTGACGGCGGTGTCGAAGCCGAACGAGTAGTCGGTCGCGCGCAGGTCGTTGTCGATCGTCTTCGGGACGCCGAGCACGTTGATGCCGTCGTTCGACAGGCGGTTCGCCGCGGCGAGGGTGCCCTCGCCGCCGATCGCGATGATGCCGTCGAGGCGGTGGCCGTACATCGTCTTGGCGATGTTCTCGGCGCCGCCGCGCGGGCCCTCGTAGGGGTTCGTGCGCGAGGTGCCGAGGATCGTGCCGCCGACCTTCGACAGGCCCTTCACCTCGTGCCGGGTCAGCGGGAAGAAGTCGCCGTCGACGACACCGCGCCAGCCGTCGCGGATGCCGACGAACTCGAGGTCGTAGGTCGTCGTGCCCTTGAGCACGACGCCGCGGATGACCGCGTTGAGCCCGGGGCAGTCGCCGCCGCTCGTCAGGATGCCGATCTTCATGCTGTGTTCCTCGCAAGTCGGGGGAAGAGGGACGGCGACGCTGCCTCCCCTGACACTAGTGCCGGACGGCGCGCCCTGCCACACGCTGCTGCCGGGCCTGGGTGGAGTCAGTCGGCGACGCGCTCCCAGCCGTCGTCCTCGCGCCGCCACCGCTGCTCGCCCGCGGGGCGCGCCGCCGTCCCGCGGAACCAGAACGTCTCGTCGGGGTTCCACGCGGCGAGCACCGATGCGCGGTCCCCGTCGACCTCGATGAGGCGCGTCGCGGCCGACAGGTAGCCCGCCACGGTGAGGTGCACGGCGTCCGCCTCCGCCGCCACCGCCGCCCAGTCGGGGATCACCCACTGGCGATCGCTGCCGGTGACGCGGAACCAGTCCTGCCTCCGGGAAGCGGTGACATCGAGCGGATGCTGCGCGCACAGCTGCGCCCAATCCTCGGGCCCGCGGATCTCGATGACGCGCGCCGGGTACACGTCGACGGGCGTGGCGGTCGCCGAGTCTGCGCCCATCGAGTCCTCGCCGAACCACAGCCCCGCCGGGCCGGCCTTCCCCAGCGATCGGGTCGTGCGCACGAGCCCCGAGGGCGGGATAGACCACCATTGGCCGCTCCACGCAGCCGTCGGATCCGCGGGGCGCTCGGCAGCGGCGCGCGCCTCGTCGGCGGCCGTGGCTTCCCGCCACCTTCGAAGCTCGTCCTCGACCTCTCGCGAGGATCGTCCGGCGCCTTCCCAGTGCACCGCCCACTGGTCGTCCTCGGCAACGCCGCCGGTCCACCAGTCCGCTGCGGGCGATCCGGCGATGACCGTGGCGACGCGCCGGAGCGGCGCCCTCAGCTCCGCTGTCGCACACAGGTGATCGCGGCCGTCGGGCGGCTGCCAGTACATCGCCGCGTCCACCGATGCCGCTAGCGCCGTTCGCAGGGACGCCGGGACGGGGACGTCGAGCCCGATCGCATCGAGTGCGCGCGCGGCCTGGGCGGGCGTGGGCGTCGTCGGCACGAACGGCGACGTGTCGCCCTCCGGGCGGAACAGGATCGTCGTGCCGCTGGTCTCGAACGCCGAGGCCGCCCACCACGCGGTCGCCGCCGCCTCGCGGTCTGCGCTGGTCTCATCGCGATACGCGCCGGACACTGCGTACTCCAGACAGAGCCGGCGCCCACGAGCACCGGCGAGCAGCGCGTCGGCGTCGACCGTCATCCCGCCACCCTAGCGAGCGCCCGGCCGGCGGGACCACGCGCTGTGCGGCGCCGCTCTCCTGTCCCGGCGCCACATACCTGGGGCGCCGCAACAGGAAAGTGGCGCCCCTCGCCCGGCGCGGCGGCATGCGCACGCCGGCGGGCTCGGCGAACCACGGCGCGCGCCCGCGCCGTCCTTCGCCTGGCGCGTCTACGCCGCGCCGAGCGCCTGACGCAGCAGGTGCATGAGCGCCGACAGCTGCACCGAGTCGCTCGACTGCGGGTCGACGGCCTCGCCGTCGAGCGCGCGGGCCGCCAGACCCTGCTTGGAGTCGATGAGCTCGGCGATCTTCGTGTCGATCGTGTGCGCGGCGATGATGCGCCACGCGGTGACGGGCTCGTCCTGGCCGATGCGGTGCACGCGGTCGATCGCCTGCGTCTGCTCGGCGGCCGTCCACGACAGCTCGGCGAGCACGACGTTCGACGACGCCTGCATGTTCACGCCGACGCCGGCCGCGGTGAGCGAGCAGACGGCGATCCCGACCTCGGGGTCGTTGTTGAACGCGTCGATCGCGTGCTGGCGGGCGGTGGTGGCCTGGTCGCCGCGCAACGACACCGTCTTGAGCCCCGCGGCGGCGAAGTGCGCCTCGGCCGTGTCCATGACGTCGATGTGCTTGGCGAAGAACACGACCTTGCCGACCGAGCGCTGCAGCTGCACGGCGTAGTCGGCCGCGAGGACGGCCTTCGCCTGGCCGATCTTGCGCACCATCGTGAAGACGTTCTCGGAGCCCGTTCCTGCGGCCTTCGACTCTTCGAGCTCGTTGTGCGCCACGAGGCGGACGATGTCCTCGTCGATGTGGCCCGGGCCGTAGCCGCGGTCGCCCCGCGCCTCGATGATGCGGCGGTACTTCGCAGCGAGCCGCTCGCCGAGCTCGCGTTCGGCCTGACGGATCGATCGGCCGAACTCGTCGTCGAGCTCGACGGGGAGGTCGGCGATCAGCTTGTCGGGCAGGTCGGCAGCGACATCCTTCTTCTTGCGACGGACGATTCCCATCGAGATCACCGCGTCGCGCGCCTCGGGGTAGAAGGCCTTGTCGGCGGGCGTGAGCCCGGTCTCGTCGAGCTTCTCCATGAGCACCGTGCCGGGCTTCTCGCCGGTGGTCCAGCCGAGGAAGCGCCAGATCGCGTCGAAGTCCTCGACGTCGTTGATCAGCGGCGTGCCGGTGAGGGCCAGCAGCAGCGGGTCGGGCACCTGCTCGCGGATGCGCGTCGCCAGCGCCAGCACGTTCTGCGAGCGCTGCGACGTGAGGTTCTTGATGAAGTGCGCCTCGTCGACCACCATGCCCTTGAGCCCGATCGAGCCGAGCCACGAGAGGTGACGGTCGAGGATCTCGTAGTTGACGATGAACACGTCGGCGAACGCGTCGATGCCCTCGCCGTCGCCGTGGATGACGGTCGCTCGGCGGTGGGGCGTCCAGCGCTCGACCTCGCGCGCCCAGTTCATCTTCACGACATTGGGGACGACCGCGAGGAGCGGGTAGGCGCCTGCAACGGATGCTGCGAGCACCGACTCCGCCGTCTTGCCGAGGCCCGGCTCGTCGGCGAGGAGGAACGTGCGGTGCCCTGCCCGCACCGACTCGAGGAACCGCGACTGGTGCGGCATGACCTCGAGGCCCTTCGGCGAGAGGCGATCGAACTCGGGCACGGGCGGAAGCTCCATCGAGGCGCTCGCACCGCCGGCGCCGGTCTCGAACGCCTTGTACAGCGGGCCCATGAGCTCCCAGCTGTCCAGGCGCCGGCGCGGCGTCTGCTTCGGGGCGCGGATCGTGAGATCGGGCGCCAGGAACGGGTTGGAGTCACGGCGGGCCTCGACCTGCGGCGGCACTACCTGGCGCTCCGCGAGCGCGGCCGGCACGACCGTCGCCACGACCGGGGCGACGTCGGTGATGATGAGCTCGTCGGGAGCCAGCTCGGCTCCTGACTCGAGCAGCCAGTCACGGCGCATCCGGCGCGCGACCGGCGAGGTGGCCTGGTCGACCTCGAGCAGCTGGATGAGCGACGTGTCGCGCGCGGCGGTCTTCGCGAGGATGGTGGCGACGCCGTCGAGCCGCTTGAGAAGCTCAGCGCGCGCAGCATCCGTCAGCTCGGTGTCGCCTTTCACACGCGCGCGCTCCTCGCGGACGAGGAAGGCGATGACCTGGAACTTGACGCGATTGGTCGGCCCCAGCTTGCCGCGCTGGGCCTTGGCCTCGACCTCGCGCACCTTGCGGGCGAGGATCGGGATGATGGGGGCCTCGTCGTCGCGGCGCGCGGACGAGGACTTGCGGCGACGCTGCGCCGTCTGGGCGGGTGCCGTGGTCGGCATGCTCCTCCTGAGCGTGAGTGCCGGATAGGGCGTCCGGCGGGGATCGGATGACACCGATGGTTCTGCGTGCTCCCGCGGGCGGCGCGAACGCCGTCGCGAACGCGGGATCGGGGCTTCGCCGCCGGCGGTCGCGGGCACTCGCTTCTGCGAGCTGCGACGTCGTCAGCGGTTTCCCCGCGCTCCATTCTAGGGGAAGGAGCCCCGGAACGGGTGAAGACGGCGCGCGAAAAGCCGCGGTTTCAGCCCCAGAGCGTCGCGACGACGTCTTCCGTGTAGCCCTCGGGGGCGAAGTTGATCCACGCGGTCGTCACGAGTCCGCCGCCGCCGACGTAATGCGTCTCGCCGCGCGTGTACTCCTGGTCGTCGAGCGTCACGCCCCTCTGCTCGATGCGGCATACCGTTCCGTCGCCGAGCGCCTCGCACCCGAACCCCGCCGCCGGCAGCGCAGCGAGGACGGCTTGCTGCTGTTCGGCGTCGATCGCGGTCACGTTGGTCGCAAGTCCGTACTCGCTCGGCTGCCCCCACGAGCAGCGCAGGGTCGGAGCGCCGCCGTGGATGATCTCGAGCAGATCGGCGTTCTCCGTCGACAGCATCGTCACGCCGGGATCGTTGAGGGGCGGGTTCGCGGACTGCAGCTGCGCCAGCATCGCCGCGGAGTAGATCTCCTCGCACGCGGCGGGCACGTCGAATGCGGCCTGCGGCTTCTCGGTCTCGACGGGGGTGACCGACGGATCGGGCGTCTGCTCCTTCATCGTCACCGAGGGACTGCTCGACGGCGTCGCGCCGGACTCGGGACGGCATCCGGTGGCCACCGCGGCCAGCGCGGTGAGCGCGACGCACCCGATCAGGATCCGCGTCAACCGGCTCTGCACGACCATCCTCACGCCACCTCTCGTCAGGCACCGCAGCGGGCGAGCGCGGCGCGCCTTCGACCCTAACGACGCAGGGCGACGGATGCTGCGGGCCACGCCGCGCGGACGAGCACAGCCGTCATGGCCCGGCGTACACGCTCTGCCATTCCGACAGCGTGTGCGGGTCGTCGGTGACGATGCCGTCCACGCCGAGCGCGGTGACCTCGTCCCATTGGGCGTCGTCGTTGAGCGTGTACACGACCACGCGGGCGCCGACCGCGTGCAGCTCGTCGACGATGCCCGGACGCGCGAGCACCGCCTTGCGGTTGACGACGACGCCGCGCGCGCCCGCCTCGGCGACCGCGCTCACGACGTCCGAAGGGAGCTGCTTCAGGATCAGGAGCCGAGACAGCACATCCGACCCCGCCGCGGCGAGCGCGAGCGTGCGGGCGTCGAAGCTCGCGAAGACGATGCGGCGCTCGAGGCCGCGCGCGGCGACCTCGGCGACGGCCGCGTCGACGGCCGCAGCATCCCATTCGCCCTTCATCTCCACGATCGCGCGCCCGTCCGCGGCGACGAGGGCGTCGAGGAACTCGACGAAGGTGGGAACGGGCGTGCCGGCGTAGGAGCGGTCGAACCACGCCCCGGCGTCGAGGGCCCGCACGTCGGCGAGGGTCAGGGAGGCCAGGCGGCCGTGCCCGTCGGTGGTGCGGTCGACCGTCTTGTCGTGCATGAGCACCGGCTGGCGATCGGCGGTGAGCGCGACGTCGACCTCGACGTACTCGAAGCCGGCAGCGAGGGCGGCGGTGATGGCGGGCAGCGTGTTCTCGGGAGCGGTCGCCGCTCCCCCGCGGTGGCTCGCGATGAACGCGGCCTCTCCGGGCGTTCGCTCATCGCCCATCAGCTCGCGCGAGCTGACGCGGGCGGGTGTCGCGCCGAGGAAGGCGATCACCAGGCTCGCGATCGCCAGGACGCACACGACGGACAGAGCGTGGATCCGGTCGCGGGCGCGATCGGATGCCGCGGAGCGGGGCATCGGGCATGTCCTCCGGGGGGTCGTTCCCCACGTCCTCGTCGACGTGGTGCGGACCACTCTACATGCGCCGTTACTTATTCGTTACTTTTTATTCGCTTGGCTTTCGCGCACCATGAGCACCGCGTCCCACAGGGCAGTGGCGACGTCGTCCTTGCTCCCCCGGCGGGCACCGACGACCTCGCCGTCGGCGCTGATGATGGTGACCGCGTTGTCGGCGGCCTCGAACCCCTTCGACCAGCCGACCTCGTTCACGGCGAGCAGATCGGCGCCCTTGCGCGCCGCCTTGCGGCGCCCCCGCTCGAGCAGCGTCTCACCGTCTCCGGGCGTCTCGGCCGCGAATCCGACGATCGTCTGGCCGTCACGCCGGCGACGGACGAGTCCCGCGAGGATGTCGTCGTTCTCGATCAGGTCGAGGGTGACCCCGCCGACGGGCGCGGACTCCTTGGAGCGCTTGAGCGGCGACACCTCCGCGACGCGGTAGTCGGCCACAGCCGCCGCCATCACCACGACGTCTGCTGCTCCCACCTCGGCCGTGACGGCCTCGCCGAGCTCAGCCGCGGTGCCCGCGCGCACGACGCGCACGCCGGAACGAGCGGATGCTGCCGCCAGCACGCCGTCGTCCACATGGGCGGCGACCAGCACGACGTCGGCGCCGCGGTCGGCCGCGGCGAGGGCGACGGCCACCCCCTGCCGCCCGCTCGAGCGGTTGCCGATGTAGCGCACCGGGTCGATCGGCTCGCGCGTGCCCCCGGCGCTCACCACGACCCGCAGTCCGCGCAGGTCGCCGGCGGCGCCCTCGGCCGCGGCCAGCGCGGCCGCCAGGATCGCCTCGGGCTCCGACATCCGTCCCGGCCCGCTGTCGCCGCCGGTGAGCTCCCCCTCTTCCGGACCGACCACGACGACGCCGCGCTCGCGCAGGGTCGCCATGTTGTGCACCGTCGAGGGGTGGCGCCACATCTCGGTGTGCATCGCCGGCGCCACGACGACCGGTGCCGTCGTGGCGAGTAGGGTCGTTCCCAGGAGGTCGTCCGCGAGTCCCGCGGTCATCTTCGCCAGGGTGTTCGCCGTCGCGGGCGCGACGATCACGAGGTCGGCCGCCTGGCCGAGCGCGACGTGACGCACGCGTGCGACGTCGTCATGGACGGAGGTCGTCACGGGGTGGCGGCTGATCGCCTCCCAGGTCGGCATCCCCACGAAGCGCAACGCGTCCTCCGTGGGGACGACGTGGACCTCGTGCCCCGCTTTGACCAGCAGGCGCACGAGCTGAACCGTCTTGTAGGCGGCGATGCCACCGGTGACCCCGACCACGACGAACACCCTCCGATCTTGGCACGATCGCCCGACACCCGGCCCCGCGCCAGGCGACACCACCCGAGGAGCCCCGCATGTGCACCGTCGTGATCCGCGTCCCCGAATCGGCGGATGAGCCCACACGCGTGCTCGCGATCCGCGACGAGGACCCCGCCCGCCCGTGGAACCCGCTGGGCCGCTGGTGGCCCGAGCCGCACGACGGCGTCGTGGGCGTGCGCGACGCGCGGGCCGGGGGTGCGTGGCTCGCTGCGCACCCGGAGGAGGGGCGCCTCGCCGTGCTCCTCAACCGCGCCGACGAGTCGACGCGGCCCGAGTCCGAGCTCGGGTCCCGCGGCGGCATCGTGCTCGACGCCGTCGCCGGCCGCTCCCCCGCCGGCGAACCGGCGACGCACGGCTTCAACCTCGTCGAGGTCGTCGGCGCCCGCGCCCGCGTGCTCACGTGGGACGGCGTCGCGCTGCGCACCACACAGCTCGAGCCCGGCACGCACATGATCGCCCACGATGACGTGGACGACAGCGGGACGCCCCGCATCGCGCGGTGGCTGGGCGAGTTCCGGTCTACCGCACCGGCACCCGAAGGACAGTGGTGGATGCCGTGGGTCGAGGTGCTCGCCCGCTCGGCCGAGCTTCCGCCGACCGATGACGGCGCGATCATCCGCGACAACCGCCCGCACGGCTACCCGACGCTGTCGCTCCTCGCGTGCGTCGCGTCGGTGTCGGCGCACGACGTCGACGTGCACTACGGCGAGCTGGCCCAGCCTGGCGAGTGGGGTGGTCTGGAGCTCGGCTGAGCACCGCCGAACCAGTTCGCGCTGTCGTTATCGGCGAGCGCTGTCGTCTCGATTGGGCGCGGAAGCCGGTTTCGGCAGCGCGAGGCATCGACCCCAACGGCGAGTACGTGGCGTGGCTCGAGCGCGGCCTACGGGCCGCGCGCGCGCCCCCCGGGGGGGGTTATAATAAACAGGCGCTTTGGGGGGCCCAACCACGTTG
>NZ_JBHTUV010000029.1:0-7507 GCF_042793475.1 Microbacterium sp. NPDC056569
GGGACGGATGCTGCAGCCCGGGGCTGCAGCATCCGTCCCTCTTCTCGGGCTCGGCGACCGGTGAGGGTCAGAGGCTCTCGATGATCTCGCGCATGAGCGACGCGGTCTCGGACGGCGTCTTGCCGACCTTGACGCCGGCGGCCTCGAGGGCCTCCTTCTTCGCCTGCGCGGTGCCCGCGGAGCCCGACACGATGGCGCCGGCGTGGCCCATGGTCTTGCCCTCGGGGGCGGTGAAGCCCGCGACGTAGCCGACGACCGGCTTGGTCACGTTGGCCTTGATGAAGTCGGCCGCGCGCTCCTCGGCGTCGCCGCCGATCTCGCCGATCATGACGATCGCCTTGGTCTCGGGATCGGCCTCGAACGCGGCGAGCGCGTCGATGTGGGTGGTGCCGATGATCGGGTCGCCGCCGATGCCGATGGCCGTCGAGAAGCCGATCTCGCGCAGCTCGTACATCATCTGGTACGTCAGGGTGCCCGACTTCGACACGAGGCCGATCGGGCCCTTGCCGGTGATGTTGGCGGGCGTGATGCCGACCAGCGACTCGCCCGGCGTGATGATGCCGGGGCAGTTCGGGCCGATGATGCGGGTCTTGTTCCCCTTGGACTGCGCGTAGGCCCAGGCCTCGGCGGTGTCGCCCACGGGCACACCCTCGGTGATCACGACGAGCAGGGGGATCTCGGAGTCGATGGCCTCGACCATCGCGCTCTTCGTGAACGCGGGAGGCACGAATGCGATCGAGACGTCGGCGCCGGTGGCGTCGATGGCCTCCTGCACCGAGGCGAAGACGGGGAGCTCGATGGGGTTGCCGTCGGCGTCGGTGTGCAGCACGGTGGTGCCGGCCTTGCGGGCGTTCACGCCGCCGACGACCTGGGTGCCGGCCTTGAGCATGAGCGCGGTGTGCTTGGTGCCCTCGCCGCCGGTGATGCCCTGGACGATGACCTTGGAGTCCTTGTCAAGAAAGATCGACATTGTTGTTCGGTTCCTCTGTCAGATGTCTGCGGTTCAAGCGTTGGCGAGCTCGGCGGCCTTGTCGGCGCCCTCGTCCATCGTCTCGGCCAGGGTCACGAGCGGGTGGTTGGCATCGCGCAGGATCGCGCGGCCCTCCTCGACCTTGTTGCCGTCCAGGCGCACGACCAGCGGCTTCGACGCCGAGTGACCGAGCTCGGCGAGCGCGCCGACGATGCCCTTGGCGACCGCGTCGCACGCGGTGATGCCGCCGAACACGTTGACGAACACGCTCTTGACCTGCGGGTCGCCGAGGATGACGTCGAGGCCGGCGGCCATGACCTCTGCCGAGGCGCCGCCGCCGATGTCGAGGAAGTTGGCGGGCTTCACGCCGCCGTGGTTCTCACCCGCGTATGCGACCACGTCGAGCGTCGACATGACAAGGCCCGCACCGTTGCCGATCACGCCGACCTCGCCGTCGAGCTTGACGTAATTGAGGTCGTTGGCCTTGGCCTTCGCCTCGAGCGGGTCGGCGGCGTCCTTGTCCTCGAGGAGCGCGTGGCCGGCGTGGCGGAAGTCGGCGTTCTCGTCGAGCGAGACCTTGCCGTCGAGGGCGATGACGTCGCCCTCTTCGGTGAGAACGAGCGGGTTGACCTCGACGAGCGTCGCGTCCTCGCCCTTGTAGACGTTGTAGAGCTTGACGAAGACGTCGCTCACCTTGTCGACCAGGTCGGCGGAGAAGCCGGCGGCCTCGGCGATCTCGACGGCCTTCGCCTTGTCGATGCCGGTCCCGGGGTTGACGTCGATGCGGGCGAGGGCCTCGGGACGCTCGACGGCGAGCTCTTCGATCTCCATGCCGCCCTCGACGCTCGCAAGCGACAGGTACGAGCGGTTGGCGCGGTCCAGCAGCACCGAGAAGTAGTACTCCTTGTCGATGCGGGCACCCTGCGCGACCATGACGCGCTTGACGACGTGACCCTTGATGTCGAGGCCGAGAATCGCCTTCGCGGCCTCGTAGGCCTCGTCGGGCGTCTTCGCGACCTTCACGCCGCCGGCCTTGCCACGACCGCCGGTCTTGACCTGGGCCTTGACGACGACGACACCGCCGATCTTCTCGGCTGCGGCACGCACCTCCTCCGGCGTGTCCGCGACGATGCCGGCGAGCACCGGCACCTCGTACTTCTCGAAAAGGTCTCGTGCCTGGTACTCGTACAGATCCACAGTGATTTCCTTCGCAGGTGGCGAATGGGGGTGGGGATGACGCGGAAAGCGTCTCGACGTCGAGATATCGACCAGTGCCCCAGCCTACTACCGGTGAATGTCCGGTTCTGACAGCAGCGACGCGTCGGGCTCGTCGTCGAGCTCCGCGCCGGGCTCGTCGTCGAGCTCCTCGCCCGGCACACGGGGCAGGCGCGCGAGATCGCGCAGGGCGGGACCCTCGATGCGGGCCCCGTCCGCCGTGAACCGCGACGCGTGCAGCGGGCAGTCCCACGTGAGGTCGGCGTCGTTCCACCGCAGCACGCCGCCGAGGTGGGTGCAGACGGCACTCACCGCGCAGGTGCGTCCGCCGACCGTCGAGATCCCCACCGGCTGCCCGGCTCGGCTCGCCACGACGCCCTCCCCCTCGGCGGGGCGGCGCACCGGGGTCGGCACGGTCTGCGCACCGATCCACCCCGACGCCGCCTCCCACCCGACGCGCAGGTTCTCCACTCCGCCGCGGGCGAGGTCGGCGGGCACCGTGAACCGCGACGAGATGACGTTCATCCAATCGGGGCGGTCGCGTCGCGGCACGCGGCAGATCTCCGCGGTCAGGCGCAGCGCGGCGGCCGGGGCGTTCGACAGCCCCCACTTCGCGTAGCCGGTCGCGAACCGGATACGGCCGAGCCCGCGCGGCATCGCGCCGACGAAGGGGATGAGGTCGTGGGACTCGTAGTCCTGCGCCGACCACGAGGCCACCGGCTCTGCGCCGGGGAAGTGATGCTGCGTCCACGACACGAGGCCGTTCACGCACGCGAGCGGGGACGGCGCACGCCCGACGGGGAAGCCGTTGCCGCCGACGATGAGCTGCGCCGCCTCGGCGGGGCCGTCCTCGGGGGTGATCGAGCGCACCGACTTGGTCGCGCCGTCGACCGAGATGTAGAGCCCCTCGGGGAGGGGTCCGGCGGTCTCGAACGCCACGCACGACGAGCGCAGCCCTCGCACCTTGGCGAAGTAGAGGCCCCGGTCGGTGATCGGGGTCGCGGTGGCGAGCACGACGTGGTCGGCCGCGAGGAACCCCTCCGTCGTCTCGACGCCGGACCACGGCACCGCGTGCACGCGGGTGACGCGCACGCCGGCGTGCAGCGTGCCTCCCTCACGCAGCAGAGCCTGGGCGAGGGCGACCAGGAGGCGCTGAGGATCGATCGCGACCTGTCGATCGAGCGCCACCGCATCGACCATGTCGAACGGCGACTGCGCGAGCTGGTCCGGCTCGACCCGCCGCACCGGGAGCCCGGCCTCGACGGCCGCGCGCAGCTCCGCCTCGATGCACGCGGCGCCCTCCGGCGTCTGCGCGTACGAGTAGGCCGCACGCCGGGAGTACGGCACGCCGAGCTCGTCGGCGATGGCGGTCAGCCACTCCGCGCCGTCGCGGTTGGACTCGACGTACGCGCGGACCAGCCGCGCGGGGTGGTGGCGGCGCAGGCTCGAGAGCACCGACCCCTGCAGCAGGGTCAGCTTGCCGGTGTTCGCTCCGGATGCGAGCCCGCCCACCTCGGCCGCGTCGACGACGGCGACGTCCATTCCCTGGCGCGTCAGGAGCAGTGCGGTGGACAGCCCCGTCAGCCCGGCGCCCACGACCACCACGTCGCGCCGCCGCCCGGACGCGAACGGCGTGCCGGCGACGCTGCCGGCATCGATCCTCCAGATCGGCGTCATGGACCCAGTGAAGACCTCGACCGCACCCGTGTCGACCCCGTTGACAATGCGAGCGCACGATGCCGACGCGGCGCGCGTGATCATGCCGCGCTCGCGGCGGCGCGAGCACTAGGCTCTCCCCGAGATGTCCGACACCGCTGCCGCCTCTGCCGCCCAGGCCGCGTCCCGCGCCGCCGTGGTCGCCGCCGCGCTCGAGCTGTTCGCCGAGCAGGGCTTCGATCAGACCTCGGTGGAGCAGATCGCACAGGCGGCCGGGGTGTCGCGCTCGACCTTCTTCCGGCAGTTCGGCGGCAAGGACGACGTGGTCTTCACCGACCACGAGCTGCTGCTGGAACGCCTGCGGGAGTTCCTGGCGCAGCCGCACCGGGATCCGTGGGCGGCCGTATGCGAGGCATCCCTCTTCGTCTATGCGCACTTCGCGGCCGACCCCGAGCTCGCCCGGCGACGCTACGCCGTCGTCCGCGGTGTGCCGGCGCTGCGTGACCGCGAGATCGTGACGGTGTTCCGGTACGAGCGGCTCTTCGACGAGTACCTGCGCGCGTCGCTGCCCGGCCTCGACCCGCTCGACGCCGTCGGCTTCTCGGCCCTCGTCACCGCGGTCCACAATCACGTGCTGCGCCGTCTCATCCGCGGCCCGAAGAAGGTGCCGGTCTCGGTGCTGCGCACGGCCCTCGACGACGCCCGTCGGCGCTTCGGCGTGCTGCCCGACAGCGAGGCGGATCCCGCCGCCGAGCAGGTCGTGGTGGCCGTGTTCCCGCGCGCGATGCCGACCGCGGAAGTGGCCCGCCGCCTGCGCGAGCGCCTCGACGACTGAACCCCGGCGACGCGCCCGCGAATTCTCTGTCGCGGGGCCACGGCGCGGCGCTATGTTCGTGCCATGAGCACCGTGGACACCTCGCCCGACACGGCAGGGGAAGCCCCCTGGTACACGCAAGACGCTGACGCCGTCGTCGCGGCCCTCCGCAGCGACCGCGACCGCGGCCTCACCGCCGCCGACGCCGCCCAGCGGCTCGCCGAGCACGGCCCCAACTCGATCGCCGCAGAGAAGCCGCCGTCGACCTGGCAGGTCGCGCTGCAGCAGCTCGCCGACCCGATGAACATCATGCTGGTCGCCGTCGCGATCATCAGCCTGTTCATCAACCAGGTGAGCGTCGGCATCCTCGTCGGCGCCCTCGTCGTGCTCAACATCGTGCTCGGCACGCGGCAGGAGCTCAAGGCGAAGGCATCCGTCGACGCCCTCGCCAAGATGCAGATCCCGCAGGCGAAGGTCGTCCGCGACGGGTCGCTCGTGCAAGTCGACGCCACGACCCTGGTGCCGGGCGACATCGTCGCCCTCGAGGCCGGCGACATCGTGCCCGCCGACGGACGCATCGTGCGCTCGGCGACGCTCGAGACGCAGGAGGCCGCGCTCACGGGTGAGAGCGCGCCGATCCCGAAAGACGCCGGCGCTCTCACCGACCCCGACACGACGCTCGGCGACCGCACCGACATGGTGTTCCAGAACACCCAGGTGACCCGCGGCACGGCCACGGTCGTCATCACCGACACCGGCATGCAGACGCAGATGGGCCAGATCGCGTCGATGCTGTCGGCCGTGAAGCCCGCCAAGTCGCCGCTGCAGCGCGAGCTCGACTCGCTCACCGGAGTCCTCGGCTGGATCGCCTGGGGAGCCGTCGCGATCATCATCATCGCCGGCCTCCTGCGTGATCAGCCGCTCCAGTCGGTGATCCTGCTCGGCATCTCGATGGCGATCTCAGCGATCCCCACGGGCATGCCCTCCTTCGTGCAGGCGATGCTCTCGTACGGCTCGCGCCAGCTCGCCGAGCACAAGGCGGTCGTCAAGAACCTGACGGATGTCGAGACGCTCGGTGCGACGAGCGCCATCAACTCCGACAAGACCGGCACGCTCACGATGAACGAGATGACGGTCGAGTCGCTCTACTACCGCGGCGAGTGGTTCACCGTCGCGGGCTCCGGCTACGAGAAGACCGGCGAGGTGCGCCACGTCGCCGGCCTGCCGGTGCCGCAGTTCAACCAGCTCGCGCTGGGGCTGACGCTCTGCAGCGACGCGACCGTCTCCGACGACGGCGCCGTGATCGGCGACCCGACCGAGGCCGCCCTCGTGGTGCTCGCCGCCAAGCTCGGCTCCGATGCGGAACTCACGCGGGCGAAGTTCCCTCGCGTCGCCGAAGTGCCGTTCGACTCGGCCTACAAGTTCATGGGCACCTTCCACGAGATCCCGGTGGAGGGCGTCGAAACCCTCGTGGGCTACGTCAAGGGCGGACCCGACGTCGTGCTCGACCGCTGCAGCTCGGTCGCGACGATGGAGGGCGTCGTGCCGATCGCCGACCGCCGCGACGCGATCCTCGAGGCGAACCGCTCGCTCTCGGAGCAGGGGCTGCGCGTGCTCGCGTTCGCGTTCCGCCGCTTCGCCTCCGACGCGCCGGTGGCCGACGACCCGATGGCGGCCGTGTCCGACCTCACCTTCGTCGGCCTCGTCGGCATCATCGACCCGCTGCGGCCGTCCTCGAAGGAGGCCGTCCGCATCGCGCGCGAGGCCGGCATCGAGGTCCGCATGATCACGGGCGACCACGCGATCACCGCCGCCGCGATCGGCGCGAAGCTCGGGCTCGGCGACGGGGCCGCCAGCGGCGCCGAGATCCAGGCGATGAGCGACGACGAGCTGAAGGCGGCGCTGCCGCGTCTGCACATGTTCGGCCGCGTCACCCCGGAGGACAAGCTGCGCCTCGCCCGCCTCATGCAGGAGCAGGGCGCGGTGGTCGCGATGACGGGCGACGCCGTGAACGACGCCGCCGCGCTCAAGCAGGCCGACATCGGCGTCGCGATGGGCTCCGGCAGCGACGTCACGAAGCAGGCGGGGAAGATGATCCTCGTCGACGACAACTTCGGCACCCTCGTGACCGCGGTCCGCCTGGGCCGCTCCATCTACGAGAAGATCGTCAGCTACGTCCGGTTCCAGATGTCGCAGCTGTTCTCGCTCGTGCTGCTCTTCCTCGTCGCGAGCATCTTCGGCATCAACAGCGGCGTGCCGCTCACGCCGATCATGGTGCTGTTCCTGAACTTCTTCGTCGCCATCTTCCCCGTGATCGTGATCCTCCTCGACCCGGTGCCCGACGGCATCATGCTGAAGCCGCCGCGCGACCCCAAGAAGACGATCGCGAACCCCGGCGCTGTCACGCTGTGGTTCATCTACGGCGGCCTGATCTTCATCACGACGCTCGTTCCGCTGCTCATCTACCCCGACCTGCTCAACCCGGAGAACCCGAGCGCCCCGAACGTCCCGGTCACGATGGCCTTCGCGGTCTGCGCGCTCGGCTCGATCTTCGGCGGTCTGGTCATGCGCCGCGACCCCGAGTCGGGCTTGGCCGCTCCGATCATCGACGCGGTGAAGTGGCTGTCGATCCCGCTCGCCCTCACGGTCGTCGCGGTCGAGGTGCCCTTCATGCAGCGTCTCGTGGGCACGACGAGCCTCTCGGGCGACGAATGGCTGACGGCGCTCGGCCTGGCGCTGCTCGTGCCGGTGCTGATCGAGCTCGAGAAGTGGATCCGCCGCGCGCGGCTCCGCCGCCGCGCCGCACAGGCCTGACCGCACACCACAAGAACGCGCGCCGCCCGCTCACGGGC
>NZ_JBHTUV010000030.1:0-1664 GCF_042793475.1 Microbacterium sp. NPDC056569
GTTTTCTGGTTGGTGGGGGTCTTTTTTGGATCAATTCATGGATGTCAGTTTGATATTCGTTTTTGGTCATGATTGAACTCGCTGCTTTCGACCGTTTTTCCCGGTTGGGGTGGCAATCATTTTTTATGGAGAGTTTGATCCTGGCTCAGGATGAACGCTGGCGGCGTGCTTAACACATGCAAGTCGAACGGTGAAGCCCAGCTTGCTGGGTGGATCAGTGGCGAACGGGTGAGTAACACGTGAGCAACCTGCCCTGGACTCTGGGATAAGCGCTGGAAACGGCGTCTAATACTGGATATGAGCCTTTACCGCATGGTGGGGGTTGGAAAGATTTTTCGGTCTGGGATGGGCTCGCGGCCTATCAGCTTGTTGGTGAGGTAATGGCTCACCAAGGCGTCGACGGGTAGCCGGCCTGAGAGGGTGACCGGCCACACTGGGACTGAGACACGGCCCAGACTCCTACGGGAGGCAGCAGTGGGGAATATTGCACAATGGGCGGAAGCCTGATGCAGCAACGCCGCGTGAGGGATGACGGCCTTCGGGTTGTAAACCTCTTTTAGCAAGGAAGAAGCGAGAGTGACGGTACTTGCAGAAAAAGCGCCGGCTAACTACGTGCCAGCAGCCGCGGTAATACGTAGGGCGCAAGCGTTATCCGGAATTATTGGGCGTAAAGAGCTCGTAGGCGGTTTGTCGCGTCTGCTGTGAAATCCCGAGGCTCAACCTCGGGCCTGCAGTGGGTACGGGCAGACTAGAGTGCGGTAGGGGAGATTGGAATTCCTGGTGTAGCGGTGGAATGCGCAGATATCAGGAGGAACACCGATGGCGAAGGCAGATCTCTGGGCCGTAACTGACGCTGAGGAGCGAAAGGGTGGGGAGCAAACAGGCTTAGATACCCTGGTAGTCCACCCCGTAAACGTTGGGAACTAGTTGTGGGGTCCTTTCCACGGATTCCGTGACGCAGCTAACGCATTAAGTTCCCCGCCTGGGGAGTACGGCCGCAAGGCTAAAACTCAAAGGAATTGACGGGGACCCGCACAAGCGGCGGAGCATGCGGATTAATTCGATGCAACGCGAAGAACCTTACCAAGGCTTGACATACACGAGAACACCCTAGAAATAGGGGACTCTTTGGACACTCGTGAACAGGTGGTGCATGGTTGTCGTCAGCTCGTGTCGTGAGATGTTGGGTTAAGTCCCGCAACGAGCGCAACCCTCGTTCTATGTTGCCAGCACGTAATGGTGGGAACTCATGGGATACTGCCGGGGTCAACTCGGAGGAAGGTGGGGATGACGTCAAATCATCATGCCCCTTATGTCTTGGGCTTCACGCATGCTACAATGGCCGGTACAAAGGGCTGCAATACCGTGAGGTGGAGCGAATCCCAAAAAGCCGGTCCCAGTTCGGATTGAGGTCTGCAACTCGACCTCATGAAGTCGGAGTCGCTAGTAATCGCAGATCAGCAACGCTGCGGTGAATACGTTCCCGGGTCTTGTACACACCGCCCGTCAAGTCATGAAAGTCGGTAACACCTGAAGCCGGTGGCCCAACCCTTGTGGAGGGAGCCGTCGAAGGTGGGATCGGTAATTAGGACTAAGTCGTAACAAGGTAGCCGTACCGGAAGGTGCGGCTGGATCACCTCCTTTCTAAGGAGCACCTCAACCCT
>NZ_JBHTUV010000030.1:1762-5108 GCF_042793475.1 Microbacterium sp. NPDC056569
CGAAGGTGGGATCGGTAATTAGGACTAAGTCGTAACAAGGTAGCCGTACCGGAAGGTGCGGCTGGATCACCTCCTTTCTAAGGAGCACCTCAACCTTCGGGTTGTAGGAACCTCAGCAGAGCGAACGTCTCTGCGGGGGCTCATGGGTGGAACATTTGACATGGCATCAGCGCAGCTGGTTCCTACTAGTACGCCGCAGTCCTTCGGGGGTGTGGTTGGAGGGTGGGGGTTGGTGAGCGGGGTGCCTGCACGCTGTTGGGTCCTGAGGGACCGGACGCCGCATGCTTGCCGTTGGGGTGAGGTGTGGTGTGCAACTCTCTGGGCCTCTGCTGCCGGCCGGTTGGTCGTGTGGTGGGGGTGCCGCCCGTACTTTGAGAACTACACAGTGGACGCGAGCATCTTTGCAAGATGACCTCTTCGGGGGTTGTTTTGTGTTGATGATCTTAAAGATCATTAGTCAATTTCTGGTCGCACTCTTTTGGAGTGTGTCCGAGTTTTTGATTCTCATGTTTTCAAGTCTTTAAGAGCAAACGGTGGATGCCTTGGCATCTGGAGCCGAAGAAGGACGTAGCAATCTGCGATAAGCCTCGGGGAACTGATAAGCAAGTTTTGATCCGAGGGTGTCCGAATGGGGAAACCCCGCTGGGCGGCGTGCCGACCCAGTGACTCCCGCCTGAATATATAGGGCGGGTAGAGGGAACGTGGGGAAGTGAAACATCTCAGTACCCACAGGAAGAGAAAACAACCGTGATTCCGTGAGTAGTGGCGAGCGAAATCGGATCAGGCTAAACCTCATGTGTGTGAGAGCCGGCAGGCGTTGCATGTGGGGGGTTGCGGGACTTTCCTGACCATTCTGCCGAGTGGTCGACGTGACAGAAGCGTATAGACGAACCGTCTTGAAAGGCGGGCCAGAGTGGGTGCCAGCCCCGTAGTCGAAATGCGTGTTCTGACGTGGAGAGTATCCCAAGTAGCACGGGGCCCGAGAAATCCCGTGTGAATCTGTCAGGACCACCTGATAAGCCTAAATACTCCCAGATGACCGATAGCGGACAAGTACCGTGAGGGAAAGGTGAAAAGTACCCCGGGAGGGGAGTGAAATAGTACCTGAAACCGTTTGCTTACAAACCGTTGGAGCACCCCTGGTAGGTGTGACAGCGTGCCTTTTGAAGAATGAGCCTGCGAGTTAGCGATATGTGGCGAGGTTAACCCGGGTGGGGTAGCCGTAGCGAAAGCGAGTCTGAATAGGGCGATTCAGTCGCATGTCCTAGACCCGAAGCGAAGTGATCTATCCATGGCCAGGCTGAAGCGACGGTAAGACGTCGTGGAGGGCCGAACCCACTTAGGTTGAAAACTGAGGGGATGAGCTGTGGATAGGGGTGAAAGGCCAATCAAACTTCGTGATAGCTGGTTCTCTCCGAAATGCATTTAGGTGCAGCGTTGCGTGTTTCTTGCCGGAGGTAGAGCTACTGGATGGCCGATGGGCCCTACAAGGTTACTGACGTCAGCCAAACTCCGAATGCCGGTAAGTGAGAGCGCAGCAGTGAGACTGTGGGGGATAAGCTTCATAGTCGAGAGGGAAACAACCCAGACCACCATCTAAGGTCCCTAAGCGCGTGCTAAGTGGGAAAGGATGTGGAGTTGCTTAGACAACCAGGAGGTTGGCTTAGAAGCAGCCACCCTTGAAAGAGTGCGTAATAGCTCACTGGTCAAGTGATTCCGCGCCGACAATGTAACGGGGCTCAAGCACGCCACCGAAGTTGTGGCATTGACATTATTGGTAGGCCTTCGTGGTCCAGCCGTGTTGATGGGTAGGAGAGCGTCGTGTGGCGAGTGAAGCGGCGGGGTGACCCAGCCGTGGACGCTACACGAGTGAGAATGCAGGCATGAGTAGCGAAAGACGTGTGAGAAACACGTCCTCCGAAAGACCAAGGGTTCCAGGGTCAAGCTAATCTTCCCTGGGTAAGTCGGGACCTAAGGCGAGGCCGACAGGCGTAGTCGATGGACAACGGGTTGATATTCCCGTACCGGCGAAGAACCGCCCAAACTAACCCAGTAGTGCTAAGTATCTGAATCCCCATGACCGGATCCTTCGGGTGATGGCTTGGGGCCTAGCGTACGACCCCATGCTGGTGCGGTTAGCGTATTAACAGGTGTGACGCAGGAAGGTAGCCCATCCCGGGCGATGGTTGTCCCGGGGCAAGTGCGTAGGCCGAGTCATAGGCAAATCCGTGACTCATACAGGCTGAGACACGATGCGGATGAAAAGTGGGTGATCCTATGCTGCCGAGAAAAGCATCGACGCGAGGTTCTAGCCGCCCGTACCCCAAACCGACTCAGGTGGTCAGGTAGAGAATACCGAGGAGATCGAGAGAATCGTGGTTAAGGAACTCGGCAAAATGCCCCCGTAACTTCGGGAGAAGGGGGGCCATCCGCTTATACCAGCTTGCCTGGAAAAGGGCGTGGTGGCCGCAGAGACTAGTGGGTAGCGACTGTTTACTAAAAACACAGGTCCGTGCCAAGTCGCAAGACGATGTATACGGACTGACGCCTGCCCGGTGCTGGAAGGTTAAGAGGACCGGTTAGCCGCAAGGCGAAGCTGAGAATTTAAGCCCCAGTAAACGGCGGTGGTAACTATAACCATCCTAAGGTAGCGAAATTCCTTGTCGGGTAAGTTCCGACCTGCACGAATGGCGTAACGACTTCCCAACTGTCTCAACCGCGAACTCGGCGAAATTGCAATACGAGTAAAGATGCTCGTTACGCGCAGCAGGACGGAAAGACCCCGTGACCTTTACTACAGCTTGGTATTGGTGTTCGGTGTGGCTTGTGTAGGATAGGTGGGAGACTGTGAAGCGGATACGCCAGTATTCGTGGAGTCGTTGTTGAAATACCACTCTGGTCACTCTGGATGTCTAACTTCGAACCGTAATCCGGTTCAGGGACAGTGCCTGGTGGGTAGTTTAACTGGGGCGGTTGCCTCCCAAAAAGTAACGGAGGCGCCCAAAGGTTCCCTCAACCTGGTTGGCAATCAGGTGGCGAGTGTAAGTGCACAAGGGAGCTTGACTGTGAGACTGACAGGTCGAGCAGGGACGAAAGTCGGGACTAGTGATCCGGCAGTGGCTTGTGGAAGCGCTGTCGCTCAACGGATAAAAGGTACCTCGGGGATAACAGGCTGATCTTGCCCAAGAGTCCATATCGACGGCATGGTTTGGCACCTCGATGTCGGCTCGTCGCATCCTGGGGCTGGAGTAGGTCCCAAGGGTTGGGCTGTTCGCCCATTAAAGCGGTACGCGAGCTGGGTTTAGAACGTCGTGAGACAGTTCGGTCCCTATCCGCTGCGCGCGTA
>NZ_JBHTUV010000031.1:0-4611 GCF_042793475.1 Microbacterium sp. NPDC056569
GGGGCGGGGCTGCCCCGCCCACGCACGGGGCGCGGCGCGGCCGCCGGGGTTGGGCGGTCCGGCGGGGGGGCGAGGTCGCCGCCCGGCCTGACGAGGTTGACCGCCCTCCGCCGGGCGGCTACGTTCGCCCCGTGGCGCACCGCGCGCCTCCGGGCGATCCTCGCGCCCCGTGTGCTTGCGCTGCTGGGGAGCCGCATGATCACCATCGACGGCCTTCGCGCCCTCCACGTCTTCGCCGCGGTGCCCGACGCGGCCCTCGCGCAGCTCGCCGGCGCGGTCGAGGACATCCGGCTCGTCACCGGCGAGTACTTCGCGCACGAGGGCGACGACCGGGCGCTGTTCGTCGTCGTGGAGGGGACGGCGGAGATCACCAAGGTGGTCAACGGCGAGGAGCGCGTCATCGGCACGCGCCGGCCCGGGCAGTTCTTCGGCGAAGTTCCCATGACGCTCAGCACCCCCTTCCCTGCGAGCGGGCGCGCCGGGGAGCCCACGCGCGTGCTCAAGCTCGCGCCCGCCGTGTACTACTCGCTCGCGGCCGTCGCGCCGTCGGTGCCCGACCGGGTGGCGGGGCTCGCCCGCCGGTACCTGGACTCACTGCAGACGATGGCGGCCGAGAAACGCGAGTACGACGTGCGCCTGATCCACTCGCGCCGCAGCGCCCGTGCGCACCGGGTCATCGGGTTCCTCACGCGCAACCAGGTCGACTTCGAGAGCGTGGACGCGGATGCTGCCGCCGACGCCTCGCAGTACCCGGTGCTCGAACTGGCGAACGGCGGCCGGTTCGAGAATCCGACCATGCGGCAGATCGCCGAGGCCGTCGGGCTCGACGTGACGCCCGCCGCCGCCCACTACGACGTGGTGATCCTGGGCGCCGGGCCTGCCGGGCTGACGGCGGCCGTGAACGCCGCGGCGGAGGGTCTGCGCACCCTGGTCGTCGAGAGCTTCGCGCCGGGCGGTCAGGCGGGCACCTCGACCCGGATCGAGAACTACACCGGATTCCCCTTCGGCATCTCGGGCGACGACCTCGCCGGCCGCGCATTCCGGCAGGCCAAGCGCCTGGGCGCCGAGATCGTGGTGACCCGCACCGTCGAGAGGCTGGACGCGGCGACACGCGAGGTGATCCTCGACGGCGGCGACGTCGTGCGGGCGCAGGTCGTCATCATCGCCACCGGCGTGGTGTGGCGCACTCTCCCGGTCGACGGAGTCGACCGGTTCCTCGGCAGCGGCGTGTACTACGGCGCCGCCCGCAGCGACTCCGCCGTGGCTCAGGGCGCCGACGTCTGCATCATCGGCGCCGGGAACTCGGCCGGCCAGGCGGCCCTGTTCTTCAGCCGCCACGCGCGGTCGATCACGATGCTCGTGCGCGGCGAGTCGCTCGAGGCGAGCATGTCGCGCTACCTGATCGACCAGATCGCCGCGATCCCTGCGATCCGCGTCGAGACCCGCAGCGAGGTCGTCGGCATGCATGGCGGCGACAGTCTTCAGGCCGTCGACGTCGCCGATCGCCGCACCGGCGCCGTCGCGCGGCGGGACGCCGACGTGCTCTTCGTCATGATCGGGGCGGACGCCGAGACGGCATGGCTCCCGCCTGAGATCGCACGCGATGCGCGCGGATTCGTCCTCACGGGGTCGGATGCCTCGGAGTCCGGGTCATGGCGCGGGCCGCGACGCCCGTTCACGCTCGAGACGACGGTGCCCGGTGTCTTCGCGATCGGCGACGTGCGGTCGGGATCGGTGAAGCGGGTCGTCGCCGGCGTCGGCGAGGGCGGTGCGGCCATCGCGTTCACGCACCAGTACCTCGCGCTGGAGCCGACTGCGCCGGCCACCTGACCCCGCGCACGGAATCGGAGGTTTCGCGTCACACACCGGGGCGCAGCATCCGTCCCCGGCGTGTCGGCTGAGACGTCCGATTCTGTGCACCACGAGTGCGCACCCGCCGCTCGCGCACAGGATCGGAGGTTTCCCGCGACACGCCGGGGCGCAGCATCCGATCCCGGCGTGTCGTCGAAAAGGTCCGATGCTGTGCGCCTGGGATCAGCCGCGGAAGTAGGTCTCGGCGACGCGGGCGAGGTCCCACAGGTCGCTCACACCGGCGAGCTCGCGCGCCGAGTGCATGGAGAGGATCGGGATGCCGACATCCACGGTCCGGATCCCCAGGCGGGTCGCCGTGATGGGCCCGATCGTCGACCCGCACGGCACCGCGTTGTTCGAGACGAACTCCTGGCTCGTGACGCCGGCGGCGGCGCACCAGCCGTTCCAGGCGGCAGCGCCCGCGGCATCCGTGGCGTAGCGCTGATTCGCGTTGATCTTGAGGATCGGCCCCGAGCCGAGCACCGGCTGCACGACGGGGTCGTGCTTGTCGGCGTAGTTGGGGTGCACGGAGTGGCCCACATCGCTCGAGACGCACCACGATGCGGCCAGGGCGCGCAGCTGCTGCTCGCGGTCGGCGCCGAGCGAGAGCCAGAGCCGCTCGAGCACGTCTGACAGGAAGGGACCCGCGGCGCCGGACCGAGTGCCCGACCCGACCTCTTCGTGGTCGAAGACGGCGAGCATCGCGATGTGGTCGGCGTCGTGGCCGTCGGCCGCGCGCTCGAGCGCGACGACGCCCGCGTGCACCGAGGCGAGATCGTCGAGGCGGCCGGAGGCGAAGAACACGTCGTCGCGTCCGAAGGTCGCACCCCGCGCGGAGTCGGCGGTGACGACGTCGTAGCCGCGGATGCGCGCCGCGTCGACGCCCGCCTCGCGCGCGAGCTCGCCGAGGATGTCGGCGGACTCCGCCTCGCCGAGACCCCACACCGGCTGCGTCTGCGACTGCTTGTCGAGCGCGAGGTGGTCGTTCACCTCGCGGTCGAGGTGGATGGCGAGCTGCGGCAGCCGCAGCAGCGGACCGGTCGCGGCGAGCACGCTCGTGCCGTCGTCGAGCACGAGACGGCCCGAGAGGCGCAGCTCGCGGTCGAGCCACGAGTTGAGCAGCGGTCCGCCGTAGATCTCGACGCCGGCCTGCAGCCAGCCCAGCTTGCCCGTCGTCGGCTTCGGCTTGAGCTTGAAGCCGGGCGAATCGCTGTGCGCCCCGAAGATGCGCACACCCGTCGACGCCGTCGCGGTCGGCGGCACGACCCACGCGATGACCGCGCCATCGCGCACCACCACGAACCTCCCGCCCGCGTGCGCCGGCCACCCGGACGCTTCGTCGAGGCGCGTGAACCCGGCGTCCTCGAGGCGCGTCGCGACCTCGGCCGCGGCGTGGAAGCTCGACGGCGCCGCCGCCACGAATGCGGCGAGATCATCGGCGTGCGCGAGGGCTGCGGTGGGGGCGGAATCGGTGGACGAGGGCACGGAAGAGCCTCCTGTGTGACGGCGATGCGGTGGTTCGATCGTAGTTCGGAGGGTCTTCACAGGACCGCGGCCAGAACAGGATCCGAGTCGGTGATCTGGACTTTTCGGTCTTTCCGCTCACATGTAACGTTCAGGTAACGCACCGGAAGTGTCCAGAAAGGCCCGGGAGACTCGGGGACTTGTGCCCGCCCGAACGGTCACGACGCGTCTGAAGAAGGCGCACTTCGCTGATACGGAACCCGGTCTTACATGCGTCACCACACGTCGTCTTCGCCCGCCCGCCGCACTCTCCGCCGCGCCGAACGCCGCCTCCGCCGTCGCCCGGTGCTGGTGGCGGCGACGCTCGCGGTCGGCGTACTGGCCACCGCCGCGTTCAGCACCGCGACCCCCGCATCGCAGGCCGAGGCATCGGGTTCGCTGCCCGGCTTCGCGCTCGCCTCCTACTCCACGACCCCCGCGGCGTCCGAGGCGGCGCCCGCGTTGTCCGCCGTCGAGAAGGCCGTGTCCGACGCTTCCGCCGCGATGACCGCGGCGTCGACCGTCGCGTCCGACATCGCGGCCTCGGGTCTCGACGTGGGCACGCCCGACACGACCGTCGACACCTCCGAGCTCGAGGGTGCCGTCGCGCAGCTGCAGCGCGCGCAGACGCTGCCCGCGCAGTACTCGACCGAGTTCGCCGACGTCGTGGTCACCCTCACCGCCTCGGTCAGCGAGCAGGCACAGGGGCTGCGCGGCAAGCTCGATGCCGCCATCGCCCTCAAGGCGCAGCGCGAGGCCGAGGAGAAGGCGCGCAAGGAGGCCGAGGCCGCCGCTGCAGCCAAGGCCGCCGAGGAGGCCGCCGCCGCGGCCGCGGCGAAGAAGTCGGCGGCGCCGCGTTCGTCCGGCGGCGGCGCGCCCGTCTTCGCCACCGGCGGCGCCGTGGGCGGCACCAGCCCGGCCGACGCGCAGGCGACCGCCCGCTCGATGATGGGGGGCTATGGCTGGGGCGACGACCAGTTCGGCTGCCTCGTGTCGCTGTGGAACAAGGAGTCGGGCTGGAACTACCAGGCCTACAACCGCTCGAGCGGCGCCTTCGGCATCCCGCAGGCCCTGCCCGGCAGCAAGATGGGCAGCGCCGGCGCGGACTGGCAGACCAACCCCGCGACGCAGATCGCCTGGGGCCTCGGCTACATCTCCGGCCGTTACGGCACCCCGTGCGGCGCCTGGGGCCACTCGCAGTCGACCGGCTGGTACTGAGCAGCCCTCATCTTCGGCTCCGGCCGGTCGACCGTGCGC
>NZ_JBHTUV010000032.1:0-2737 GCF_042793475.1 Microbacterium sp. NPDC056569
TACGCGCACAGCGGATAGGGACCGAACTGTCTCACGACGTTCTAAACCCAGCTCGCGTACCGCTTTAATGGGCGAACAGCCCAACCCTTGGGACCGACTCCAGCCCCAGGATGCGACGAGCCGACATCGAGGTGCCAAACCATCCCGTCGATATGGACTCTTGGGGAAGATCAGCCTGTTATCCCCGGGGTACCTTTTATCCGTTGAGCGACGGCGCTTCCACAAGCCACCGCCGGATCACTAGTCCCGACTTTCGTCCCTGCTCGACCCGTCGGTCTCACAGTCAAGCTCCCTTGTGCACTTACACTCAACACCTGATTGCCAACCAGGCTGAGGGAACCTTTGGGCGCCTCCGTTACTCTTTAGGAGGCAACCGCCCCAGTTAAACTACCCATCAGACACTGTCCCTGATCCGGATCACGGACCCAGGTTAGACATCCAGCACGACCAGAGTGGTATTTCAACGACGACTCCACCAGCACTGGCGTCCCCGCTTCAAAGTCTCCCACCTATCCTACACAAGCCGAACCGAACACCAATATCAAACTGTAGTAAAGGTCCCGGGGTCTTTCCGTCCTGCTGCGCGAAACGAGCATCTTTACTCGTAGTGCAATTTCACCGGGCCTATGGTTGAGACAGTCGAGAAGTCGTTACGCCATTCGTGCAGGTCGGAACTTACCCGACAAGGAATTTCGCTACCTTAGGATGGTTATAGTTACCACCGCCGTTTACTGGCGCTTAAGTTCTCAGCTTCGCCACACCGAAAAGTGACTAACCGGTCCCCTTAACGTTCCAGCACCGGGCAGGCGTCAGTCCGTATACATCGCCTTACGGCTTCGCACGGACCTGTGTTTTTAGTAAACAGTCGCTTCTCGCTGGTCTCTGCGGCCACCCCCAGCTCACGGAGTAAATCCGATCACCAGTGATGGCCCCCCTTCTCCCGAAGTTACGGGGGCATTTTGCCGAGTTCCTTAACCATAGTTCACCCGAACGCCTCGGTATTCTCTACCTGACCACCTGAGTCGGTTTAGGGTACGGGCCGCCATGAAACTCGCTAGAGGCTTTTCTCGACAGCATAGGATCATCCACTTCACCACAATCGGCTCGGCATCAGGTCTCAGCCTCATGTGCGACGGATTTACCTACCGCACGGCCTACACCCTTACCCCGGGACAACCACCGCCCGGGCTGGACTACCTTCCTGCGTCACCCCATCGCTCACCTACTACAAGTCTGGTTCGTCGGCTCCACCACTACCCTCAACTCCGAAGAGATCGGGCCGGCTTCACGGACTTAGCATCGCCTGATTCAGTATTGGGCGTTTCAAAGCGGGTACCGGAATATCAACCGGTTGTCCATCGACTACGCCTGTCGGCCTCGCCTTAGGTCCCGACTTACCCTGGGCAGATCAGCTTGACCCAGGAACCCTTAGTCAATCGGCGCACACGTTTCCCACGTGTGTATCGCTACTCATGCCTGCATTCTCACTCGTGAACCGTCCACAACTCGCTTCCGCGGCTGCTTCACCCGGCACACGACGCTCCCCTACCCATCACGATCCCCGTTGGGGGTCAATATCGCAATGACACGACTTCGGCGGTACGCTTGAGCCCCGCTACATTGTCGGCGCGGAATCACTTGACCAGTGAGCTATTACGCACTCTTTCAAGGGTGGCTGCTTCTAAGCCAACCTCCTGGTTGTCTCTGCGACTCCACATCCTTTCCCACTTAGCGTACGCTTAGGGGCCTTAGTCGATGCTCTGGGCTGTTTCCCTCTCGACCATGGAGCTTATCCCCCACAGTCTCACTGCCGCGCTCTCACTTACCGGCATTCGGAGTTTGGCTAAGGTCAGTAACCCGGTAGGGCCCATCGCCTATCCAGTGCTCTACCTCCGGCAAGAAACACACGACGCTGCACCTAAATGCATTTCGGGGAGAACCAGCTATCACGGAGTTTGATTGGCCTTTCACCCCTAACCACAGGTCATCCCCCAGGTTTTCAACCCTGGTGGGTTCGGTCCTCCACGAAGTCTTACCTCCGCTTCAACCTGCCCATGGCTAGATCACTCCGCTTCGGGTCTAGAGCGTGCAACTCAATCGCCCTATTCGGACTCGCTTTCGCTACGGCTTCCCCACACGGGTTAACCTCGCTACACACCGCTAACTCGCAGGCTCATTCTTCAAAAGGCACGCAGTCACGACGCACCGAGCAAGCTCGATGCGCGACGCTCCCACGGCTTGTAGGCACACGGTTTCAGGTACTATTTCACTCCGCTCCCGCGGTACTTTTCACCATTCCCTCACGGTACTATCCGCTATCGGTCACCAGGGAATATTTAGGCTTAGCGGGTGGTCCCGCCAGATTCACACGGGATTTCTCGGGCCCCGTGCTACTTGGGTGTCTCTCAAACGAGCCGCTGATGTTTCGACTACGGGGGTCTTACCCTCTACGCCGGACCTTTCGCATGTCCTTCGCCTACATCAACGGTTTCTGACTCGTCTCACGGCCGGCAGACCGTGAAAGAGAGATCCCACAACCCCGCATGCGCAACCCCTGCCGGGTATCACACGCATACGGTTTGGCCTCATCCAGTTTCGCTCGCCACTACTCCCGGAATCACGGTTGTTTTCTCTTCCTGAGGGTACTGAGATGTTTCACTTCCCCTCGTTCCCTCCACACTGCCTATGTGTTCAGCAGCGGGTGACAGCCCATGACGACTGCCGGGTTTCCCCATTC
>NZ_JBHTUV010000033.1:0-2535 GCF_042793475.1 Microbacterium sp. NPDC056569
ATTCCGTCGGAATCCGGGAGGACCATCTCCCAAGGCTAAATACTCCCTAGTGACCGATAGTGAACCAGTACCGTGAGGGAAAGGTGAAAAGCACCCCGGAAGGGGAGTGAAAGAGATCCTGAAACCGTGTGCCTACAAGTAGTCAGAGCCCGTTAACGGGTGATGGCGTGCCTTTTGTAGAATGAACCGGCGAGTTACGATCCCGTGCAAGGTTAAGCAGAAGATGCGGAGCCGCAGCGAAAGCGAGTCTGAATAGGGCGAATGAGTACGTGGTCGTAGACCCGAAACCAGGTGATCTACCCATGTCCAGGGTGAAGTTCAGGTAACACTTACTGGAGGCCCGAACCCACGCACGTTGAAAAGTGCGGGGATGAGGTGTGGGTAGGGGTGAAATGCCAATCGAACCTGGAGATAGCTGGTTCTCTCCGAAATAGCTTTAGGGCTAGCCTCAAGGTAAGAGTCTCGGAGGTAGAGCACTGATTGGACTAGGGGCCCCTACCGGGTTACCGAATTCAGTCAAACTCCGAATGCCAATGACTTATCCTTGGGAGTCAGACTGCGAGTGATAAGATCCGTAGTCGAAAGGGAAACAGCCCAGACCGCCAGCTAAGGTCCCAAAGTATACGTTAAGTGGAAAAGGATGTGGAGTTGCTTAGACAACCAGGATGTTGGCTTAGAAGCAGCCACCATTTAAAGAGTGCGTAATAGCTCACTGGTCGAGTGACTCTGCGCCGAAAATGTACCGGGGCTAAACGTATCACCGAAGCTGCGGACTGTTCTTCGAACAGTGGTAGGAGAGCGTTCTAAGGGCTGTGAAGCCAGACCGGAAGGACTGGTGGAGCGCTTAGAAGTGAGAATGCCGGTATGAGTAGCGAAAGAGGGGTGAGAATCCCCTCCACCGAATGCCTAAGGTTTCCTGAGGAAGGCTCGTCCGCTCAGGGTTAGTCGGGACCTAAGCCGAGGCCGAAAGGCGTAGGCGATGGACAACAGGTTGATATTCCTGTACCACCTCCTCACCATTTGAGCAATGGGGGGACGCAGGAGGATAGGGTAAGCGCGGTATTGGATATCCGCGTCCAAGCAGTTAGGCTGGGAAATAGGCAAATCCGTTTCCCATAAGGCTGAGCTGTGATGGCGAGCGAAATATAGTAGCGAAGTTCCTGATTCCACACTGCCAAGAAAAGCCTCTAGCGAGGTGAGAGGTGCCCGTACCGCAAACCGACACAGGTAGGCGAGGAGAGAATCCTAAGGTGATCGAGAGAACTCTCGTTAAGGAACTCGGCAAAATGACCCCGTAACTTCGGGAGAAGGGGTGCTCTGTTAGGGTGCAAGCCCGAGAGAGCCGCAGTGAATAGGCCCAGGCGACTGTTTAGCAAAAACACAGGTCTCTGCGAAGCCGTAAGGCGAAGTATAGGGGCTGACGCCTGCCCGGTGCTGGAAGGTTAAGAGGAGCGCTTAGCGTAAGCGAAGGTGCGAATTGAAGCCCCAGTAAACGGCGGCCGTAACTATAACGGTCCTAAGGTAGCGAAATTCCTTGTCGGGTAAGTTCCGACCCGCACGAAAGGCGCAACGATCTGGGCACTGTCTCAACGAGAGACTCGGTGAAATTATAGTACCTGTGAAGATGCAGGTTACCCGCGACAGGACGGAAAGACCCCGTGGAGCTTTACTGCAGCCTGATATTGAATGTTGGTACAGCTTGTACAGGATAGGTAGGAGCCTTGGAAACCGGAGCGCCAGCTTCGGTGGAGGCATCGGTGGGATACTACCCTGGCTGTATTGACCTTCTAACCCGCCGCCCTTATCGGGCGGGGAGACAGTGTCAGGTGGGCAGTTTGACTGGGGCGGTCGCCTCCTAAAAGGTAACGGAGGCGCCCAAAGGTTCCCTCAGAATGGTTGGAAATCATTCGCAGAGTGTAAAGGCACAAGGGAGCTTGACTGCGAGACCTACAAGTCGAGCAGGGACGAAAGTCGGGCTTAGTGATCCGGTGGTTCCGCATGGAAGGGCCATCGCTCAACGGATAAAAGCTACCCCGGGGATAACAGGCTTATCTCCCCCAAGAGTCCACATCGACGGGGAGGTTTGGCACCTCGATGTCGGCTCATCGCATCCTGGGGCTGTAGTCGGTCCCAAGGGTTGGGCTGTTCGCCCATTAAAGCGGTACGCGAGCTGGGTTCAGAACGTCGTGAGACAGTTCGGTCCCTATCCGTCGTGGGCGTAGGAAATTTGAGAGGAGCTGTCCTTAGTACGAGAGGACCGGGATGGACGCACCGCTGGTGTACCAGTTGTTCTGCCAAGGGCATCGCTGGGTAGCTATGTGCGGACGGGATAAGTGCTGAAAGCATCTAAGCATGAAGCCCCCCTCAAGATGAGATTTCCCATTCCGCAAGGAAGTAAGATCCCTGAAAGATGATCAGGTTGATAGGTCTGAGGTGGAAGTGTGGCGACACATGGAGCTGACAGATACTAATCGATCGAGGACTTAACCATATTTTGAATGATGTCTCACCTGTTATCTAGTTTTGAGAGAACAC
>NZ_JBHTUV010000034.1:0-1693 GCF_042793475.1 Microbacterium sp. NPDC056569
GATTT
Organism: Microbacterium sp. NPDC056569; assembly: GCF_042793475.1. Taxonomy (NCBI): domain Bacteria; kingdom Bacillati; phylum Actinomycetota; class Actinomycetes; order Micrococcales; family Microbacteriaceae; genus Microbacterium; species Microbacterium sp. NPDC056569. The sequence continues at coordinate 6 of NZ_JBHTUV010000034.1, forward strand.
GTAATCAGAGGGTCGAGGGTTCAAGTCCTTTAGCCGGCACCATTTTGCGGAAGTAGTTCAGTGGTAGAACACCACCTTGCCAAGGTGGGGGTCGCGGGTTCGAATCCCGTCTTCCGCTTAGCCAATTCATTACGCCGGGGTGGCGGAACTGGCAGACGCACAGGACTTAAAATCCTGCGGTGAGTGATCACCGTACCGGTTCGATTCCGGTCCTCGGCATTGTTTTATATTTAGCACCCATAGCTCAACTGGATAGAGTGTTTGACTACGAATCAAAAGGTTAGGGGTTCGACTCCTCTCGGGCGCGCCAATATAAGATACTACGCGGGTGTAGTTTAGTGGTAAAACCTCAGCCTTCCAAGCTGATGTCGTGAGTTCGATTCTCATCACCCGCTCCATTATTGAATGATCTTTGAAAACTAAACAAGACAAAACGTACCTGTTAATTCAGTTTTTAAAAATCGCACAGCGATGTGCGTAGTCAGTCAAACTACTTTATCGGAGAGTTTGATCCTGGCTCAGGACGAACGCTGGCGGCGTGCCTAATACATGCAAGTCGAGCGGACAGATGGGAGCTTGCTCCCTGATGTTAGCGGCGGACGGGTGAGTAACACGTGGGTAACCTGCCTGTAAGACTGGGATAACTCCGGGAAACCGGGGCTAATACCGGATGGTTGTTTGAACCGCATGGTTCAAACATAAAAGGTGGCTTCGGCTACCACTTACAGATGGACCCGCGGCGCATTAGCTAGTTGGTGAGGTAACGGCTCACCAAGGCAACGATGCGTAGCCGACCTGAGAGGGTGATCGGCCACACTGGGACTGAGACACGGCCCAGACTCCTACGGGAGGCAGCAGTAGGGAATCTTCCGCAATGGACGAAAGTCTGACGGAGCAACGCCGCGTGAGTGATGAAGGTTTTCGGATCGTAAAGCTCTGTTGTTAGGGAAGAACAAGTACCGTTCGAATAGGGCGGTACCTTGACGGTACCTAACCAGAAAGCCACGGCTAACTACGTGCCAGCAGCCGCGGTAATACGTAGGTGGCAAGCGTTGTCCGGAATTATTGGGCGTAAAGGGCTCGCAGGCGGTTTCTTAAGTCTGATGTGAAAGCCCCCGGCTCAACCGGGGAGGGTCATTGGAAACTGGGGAACTTGAGTGCAGAAGAGGAGAGTGGAATTCCACGTGTAGCGGTGAAATGCGTAGAGATGTGGAGGAACACCAGTGGCGAAGGCGACTCTCTGGTCTGTAACTGACGCTGAGGAGCGAAAGCGTGGGGAGCGAACAGGATTAGATACCCTGGTAGTCCACGCCGTAAACGGTGGGAACTAGGTGTTGGCGACATTCCACGTCGTCGGTGCCGCAGCTAACGCATTAAGTTCCCCGCCTGGGGAGTACGGCCGCAAGACTGAAACTCAAAGGAATTGACGGGGGCCCGCACAAGCGGCGGAGCATGTGGCTTAATTCGACGCAACGCGAAGAACCTTACCAAGGCTTGACATACACCGGAAAGCATCAGAGATGGTGCCCCCCTTGTGGTCGGTGTACAGGTGGTGCATGGCTGTCGTCAGCTCGTGTCGTGAGATGTTGGGTTAAGTCCCGCAACGAGCGCAACCCTTGTTCTGTGTTGCCAGCATGCCCTTCGGGGTGATGGGGACTCACAGGAGACCGCCGGGGTCAACTCGGAGG